>CAYXPN010000234.1:771-9421 GCA_964467075.1 uncultured Planctomycetaceae bacterium | reverse complement strand
GTTGGGGCCCACGCCAGGGGATCGGGCCGGGTACTGGGCGTTGTGTTGCGGCCGCCAGCAGCTAGAATTAATATCTGTGGGATGTCCCCCGGGGGCAAGCCGGGCGTGCCCGGCATAGCTACCCTATTCCCAGGCTCACCGTCAGAATGCCCACGCTCCGTCATGGCCTCCACCGCTCCTGAAGCACAACCCGAAAAGCCCGGCAAGACAGCCAAGCCCGAGCTGGATCAGGCCGATTCCAAGGGGCTTTCGCCCATTGCTCGCAAGCGTCTGCAGAAGATGTTCGAGCACGCCGAACAGCGTGCGGCCCAGGAGCAGTATGACTATGCGGCGGAGCTTTTGACCCAATGCGTGCTCGGCGAGCCGGGCAACATGCAGTATGCCCAGAAGTTCGTCGACACCCTGCGGCACAAGTACAACCACAACAAGAAGGGGGCTTCGTTCGCCCAGTTCAAGACGCGGGCTTCACGCAGCGCCTTGAAGAAGGCCGTCGGCGGCGAACAATGGGCCGAGGCGATCAAGCACGGGGTGGCTGCGCTGAAGCTGAACCCCTGGGACGTGCCCACGCTGATGGCCATGGCCCAGGCGGTGGAGCACCTGGGGAGCAGGGAGTGCCAGCTCTACTATTTGAAGGCCGCCCTGGAGGTGAATCCCAAGGACGTGGCGGTCAACAAGGCGTGCGCCGTGGTCCTGCAGGCCGTCGGTCAGCTCGACCAGGCCATTGCCTGCCTGCGGCGCGCCGAGCAGGAAACACCGGACGACGAGGAAATCCAGCGCCGCATCGGCGAGCTGCTCGTGCGCAAGACGATCAAGGTCGATCAGCAGCAGGCCCAGGAGGATCCCTCGCGCACCATCCAGGCCCACAAGGCCGACAGCGTAGCCGACGAAGAAGACCTCACGCCCGAAGAACGGCTCAAGCGACGGCTCCAGCGAGATCCGAACCACCTGCCCACCGCCTATGAGCTGGCCCAGCTTTACGCCAACCAGGGACGCTACGACGAGGCCGACGAGGTGTTTGCCCGGGCGTACGAGGTCTCCGGCCAGTCCGAGGATGTCAAGGAACGCTGGGAGGACTTGCAGGTGCGGCGAGTGCGGGCCGAAGTGACCGCGGCGCGCAAACGCCGCCAGGAAAGCCCTGAGGCTGAGGCCGAGTATCAACGGTTGCGCAAGCAGCTCAACGACAAGGAAAAAGAGGTTTGGCAGCACCTCTGCGAGCGCTATCCGAACAACATGCGATTCCGGTACGACCTGGGGCTGCGCTACCAGTTCGCCGGCGAATACCAGGATGCCATCAAGCTGTTCCAGGTCGCGCGCAGCGACCCCCGCTGTCGCGGCCTGTGCAACCTGGCCTTGGGCGAGTGTTTCCAGCAGATCAAGCAATACCGGCTGGCCATGAACCACTACCAGTCGGCGATCCAGGAAATCCCCGACCGCGACGCGGACAACAAGAAAAAAGCCCTCTACTACGCCGGCCGACTGGCCATGGGCTTGAAGGACTATTCGGCCGCCGAGCAATACCTCACCCAACTGGCCGGGCTGGACTTCAGCTTCCGCGACGTCTCCGAACTGCTGGACAAACTGGCCGCGATTTCCGGCGACGACCAGGGAGAGGGACAGCCGGAGCCTGAATGATCCTGCATGGTGCCGGCCCCATGGCCCGCTGCCGGAACCGACCAGACCACCGACCAGACTTTGCCGAAGACCCGCCGCAGCACGCGGCTTATTGAACGTCGCATCGCTAGTGAACGAGGGCGACCAACAGGAGCCCGGCGGTTGGTGACTTTCGGCTGAAAGCACCCGCTCGCTACGATTGCCACTGCCAATAGTTTCCCCTGAGGACACAAAGAGATGCCCAACACCAAGAGTGCCAAGAAACGGCTCCGCCAGAGCATCACCCGCCGGGCCAGGAACCGCGCGGTCAAGAGCGCCCTGCGCTCGCAGTGCCGCAAGGTGCGCGATGCAGTCAAGGCCGGCGACGTCCAGCTCGCCCAGACCGAGTTCCGCCTGGCCGCCAAGCGGCTCGACCGGGCCGGGGCCCGCCGCGTGATCCACCCGAATGCCGCGGCCCGGGTCAAATCCCGCCTTTCCGCCCGCATCAAGGCCCTCAAACAGGCCCGGGCCGCAGAACAACCGGGCTGAGACTGCCCAGCCGCAAACGGCATTACCCGCAAGCGGCGCGTCAGCCTTTGGGGCCGGGATCGGCCGACGCAAACCGCGCGCTAAAGGCCGCCAAATCTTCCGTGCCTTTGCGCCGGCAGAAATCCCCCAGCGACTCGCCCGCGCGGCGCTCGTGCTTGAAATAGGCCAGCACGCCGAGCAGCTCGGGCATGATCCGGTCGAGCGGGACGCGGTCTTTATAGAGGAAATTCAACCGTGTGCCCAACAGGTGCCCGCCCAGGTAAATGGCATACTTCTTGATCGCCCGGCCGACCAGACCGAGATCTGCATTGTAGGGCCGCGCACACCCATTGGGGCAGCCGGTCATGCGGATGGTGAATCGCTCGTCGGCCAGCCCCAGCCGGGCCAGCTCGACCTCCAGGCGATCGATGATCCCCGGCAGCACGCGTTCGCTCTCGGTGATGGTTAGCGGGCAGGTGGGCAGGGCTACACAGGCCATCGACCAGCGGCGGACGGTGGAGATTTGATCGTGGAGCTTCACGCCGTGGTGCCGCAGGATGGCTTCCAGCCCGGCGCGGTCCGCGGGTTCGATATCCGTCAAGAGAATGCTCTGGTGCGGCGTAAGCCGGATTCCCGGCCGGTATTTGCGGCAAATCTCGCGCAGGGCGGTCTTCAGCCGAAACTCGTCGCCGTCCAGGATGCGGCCGTTCTCCACGTTGAGCCCATAGAAGAGCCGCCCGTCGCCTTGCTCGTGCCAGCCGATGTGGTCGTCGAATCCGCGCACGTCGTCGGGGTGCGGTTCGGCCAGGAGGCGGCCGTAGTACTCCTCCACCTTGGCCTTGAGTTTCTCCACCCCCCAGTCGGCGATCAGGTATTTCAATCGCGCCCGGTTGCGGTCGGAGCGATTGCCGAAATCGCGCTGCACCTTGATCACCGCCGTGGCCACGTCGATCACCTCCTCGGTAGGCACGAAGGCCATGCGGCGGGCCAAAGCGGGAAAGGTCTGGCTGTTGCCCGGCGTCATGCCGAAGCTGCCGCCGACGAGGAAGTTGTAGCCAACCACCTCTCCACCCTCGCAGATGGCCAGCATTCCCAGGTCGGGGGTGTACACATCCACGCAGTTGTCCTCGGGCAGGGCGATGGCGATCTTGAATTTGCGCGGCAGATAGCTTTCGCCGTAGATGGGCTCGATTTCCCGGCCCGGGGAATCGCCGCCGTGGGGGCCCTGTTCGCCGGATGGGCCGTCGGCAAGCCAGATTTCCTGGTAGGCGCTGGTGCGGGGAAGCAGATGGGCCGAGAGGCGGTCGGCCATTTGCTGCACCTGCTGGCGGAGCGGATTGGCGCGCAGGGGTGCCGGGCAGCACATCACGTTTCGCTCCACGTCGCCGCACGCGCCGAGCGTCGTGAGCCCCACCGCGTTGATCCGGCGGATCGCCTGACGGACGACTCGCTTGGGGACTTCGTGCAACTGCAAGTCCTGGCGGTTGGTGATCCGTAGCGTGCCGTTACCCAGCTCGTCGCACAAATCCAGTTCCGCCAGCAACTGCGCGCTGGTCAGCTTCCCGCCGGGGACCTTTGTGCGCACCATCAAGAAGTAGCGCTTCTCCAGCTTCTGGCCGTCCGGGGCGCGCTTGCCGCGCAGGTCGCGGTCGTCCTGCTGATACATGCCGTGGTGTTTCAGTATCAGCGAGGCCTCTTTGGTGAAGCTGTCTTCCTGGTTGGCCAGTTCTTCGGCGATCGGGCCGCGAAGGTAGTTGCTGGCCAGCTTGGCCTTCTCCACGGCGCTGAGTTCCTCGCCGAGGCCGGTTACCGGATGGGATTCAGTGGACATGGTTGCAACTCCTGCTCCAGTACGCGTTCTGGTCCAGCCCTCTCGGCGGCAAGCCAGCCCTCACGCAGCCACGTTCGCCAGAGCGTGGATCTGTCGTGCGGACAAGTCGGCCACATACCGCTCGCCCAACCGGCAGGCAATTACGGGGGTCATTGCTCGTCGGTCCGCTTGTTTCGGGCTTCGAGCTTCTCGCGCATACGTTCTTCGGCGGGCACGGCGAAGGCGCTATTCTTCTGGAGCACGCAGCCCGGCCGGCCCGGCACACAATCCGTGCGCAGCCTCGTGCAGTAGTCCTTCTCCATGTCCAGATGGGGGCAGCAAAACGAACTCATCAGGGATTACCTTCACGGCCCGCGGCGCTTCTGCGCGGCCTTGGTTTCCAGGTACTGCTTCAGCGCAACCGCATTGTTGTGTTGTTCGTCTTTGGCGGCGAACAAGAGCGTTACCTTCCCCCGCCCGGCGGCGGCCAGGATCGGCTGCCAGGCGTCCGGCTTCGCATCGAGCTCGGCAAAATAGCGCTTCTGGAATTCCTCCCAGCGGCCCGCCGTATGGCCGAACCAGCGCCGCAGGGCATCGCTCGGGGCCACGTCCTTCAACCAGCCGTCCAAAGGGGCGTCCGCCTTCTTCAGGCCCCGCGGCCAGAGGCGATCGACCAGGTAGCGCGCGCCGTCTTCCGCGCTGGCCCGCTCGTACACCCGTTTTACTCCAATCCGCAGTTTTCGCGCCATCGGTCGGGCCGGGTTTTTCTCGAGGGCACTCGAGGAGGGCTCGGGATCGCTGCACGTCTGCCGAAAGCACTCCGGGTCGCTCCAAAAGTGCAAATCACGTCTCGGAAAGCGCCTGCACCTTGCGGCGAATCTGGCTGGCAAGCTCCACCAGTTGCGGCCACCAAATGTCATCGAGCAACTCGATCAGGTTCGCGTCGCAGACGTCCAAGTCCTCCAGGCCCCAGGCCATCTCGCGCCAGTCGTCGCCCGGCTCCGGGATTTGCCCGTTCATATCGCAGGGCAACAGCACGGCGAGCCTGCCGAGTTCAGATTGGTGGAACATTTCTCCGGCTCCTTCCTGCCCGAGGAAAAACACTCGATATTCGCCCCGCGGCAGCGGCCGGAAAACCGCGCTAGGTTCTCACGCCCTCTGCCGGCACATCGCCGCAAACCGGCCCAAAACCCGCTCGCCCAAAAGCTGCATCCTAAGAAGGCCCTCGGCGAGGCCCGCGCAGATGCGGCCCGGGTCGATATAATCCAAATCGGCCAGCTCCTCCTCGTTAGTCGGCTCGGCCAGCCACTGCTCGATCATCGCCGCGGTTACCTCCACATGGAACTGGAGCCCGTAGACATTGGTCCCGTAGCGAAAGGCCTGCTGCTCGCAAAGCGGGCTGCGTGCCAGGTGGACCGCGCCGGAGGGCAGATCGAAGGTGTCGCCGTGCCATTGGAAAACAGTCTGCCGCGTCGGGCAACCGCCGAACAGTGCGTCGTCGCCGGCGGCGGGCATCAACTCGATTTCGTACCAGCCGATTTCTTTCGTTCCATTAGGATAGACTCTCGTGCCCAGCGTTTTCGCCAGCAGTTGCGCGCCGAGGCAAATGCCCAGCACGGGCAGCCCTTCGGCCAGGGCCTGCTCGAGGCACTCGACTTCCCGCCGCAGGAACGGATATTGTTCAACCTGGTCAACGTTCATCGGGCCGCCGAGCACCACCAGGCCCGCCGAGCGATCCAAGTCGATCGCACCCGGCGGCTGGGCATAAAGCTCTACCCTGCGCCATGTGAGCCCGGCGTTTTCAAAGGCCGCCGCAAGAGTACCCAATGTCTCGTGGGCCACCTGCTGAAACACTACGACCGGGTTCATGACTCTCCCGAGATTGGCGTTTATCTCCAGCCCGAATGCCTATCCGCGCGGGACTGATCGGCAACAAGGGGCATCTGGGCGGCAAGGTAGCTCCGCTCGCCAGAGCGCGGATGTCGATCCGGATGCCAAGGCTGCCCACGCTCTGGCGACCGTGGCTACGGGAGTTGACCAAGCCCTGGGCTTGCGGTGCGGACGGCTCGGCTGCACACAATCGCGGCGGCACAAACGCGCTGCGGAACTGCGCGCGCATTGGCTTGCGCTCGGAAAGAAACGTGCCCTGCGCGCCATTCCCCGACGCTCGCAAGCTCTCAAGAGTACAAGAGTATATGGCTCGGCCGCTTGCGGTCAATAGCGCCCGGTTGGCCGAACAGCTTAACACAAGACCGATATCGCCCGCGCCAAGGCCTGACAGCACAAAACATTAGCTGGTTGGTGCAGAAACCATGACACTTCAGCCGCCGGGAGAGTCCGGCTGAAGTGTTACCAGAAGCTACTTAGTCGGCGGGAGATCCGCGCCGCGCGCCGCTTCCCCCGGTAATTCCACGCACTCGGCATCGAACACCGGCCCTTCCACGCAGGCCCGCCGGTAGTCCCAGTTGCCCGCACTGTCGCGGATTCTCCACACGCAACTGAAACAAATGCCGATCCCACAGGCCATCGGACTCTCCAGCGAGACCTGGCACGGCACGCCCAACTTCCGGGCAAGCTCAGCGGTACGCGCCATCATCGCTTCCGGACCGCAGCACACAATGCGGCACCGCAGCTTCGAGCCCTCGACCACCGGTCGGATCAGATCGGTCACCGGCCCGCGGTGGCCCACCGATCCGTCGTCGGTGCTCAGGTGCACCTCCACGCCTGAGCGCCGGAAATCCTCCACGCCCGCCAGCAGCGCGCCGGTGCGGGCCCCGTAGCACAGTGTGACCTTCTCCGCGCGCGGCACTTCGCGGGCCGGCAGCCCGTAACGCCGCAGTCCCAGGTACTCGCGGGCCAGTGCGAGCATGGGGGTCTGGCCGATGCCGCCGGCGACCATCACCAGGTGGCCGGTCTCTTGCGCCGGAAACCCGTTGCCCAGCGGTCCCCACACCTCCAGCCCGGTGCCTGGCTTTGTCGCGGCCAGCAGCCGGGTCATCTTGCCGACCACCAGGTAGACAATACCCAGCCCTGTGGGCCCTCCCGCGGGCCCGTCCACCGTGTCGTAGAGCGCCAGCGGCCGGCCCAGCAGCGGATCGTTGCGCCCGGGGAGGCGCAGCATTACGAACTGGCCGGGCACGATCCGCCGGGCGATCTCCGGGCACTCGAAGCGCAGCCGAAAGGTGTCCTGCGCCAACTGCACGTTCTCTTCGAGCACCACCGGCCCGTGCCAGGCGCGGTCGGGATAGCTGGGCTGGGGATCATGGACGTTCATGCTGTGTACCACAGCGCTGGGGGACTGTGTGGATTGAAACTCGCGGACCCAAATAGAGTCGTCGATTGAGATTTCCGCGCGCTTTGCGCGCATGTTGATTGGGCGTTAGGACGCCAGTGCGGCGAGCAGCTGGGGATACTTTTCGTAATGGCATTTGAGGATCGCGGTAATCACGAGGGTTCCAGGGGCGGTCAGGCGCCAGCGCCGGGTGCGGGGGATTTTGGCGATCAGGCCGTGGACGTGCAAGCGCTTCAAGAGGCGGCTGGTGCGGTTGGCTTGGCGTCGTCGCAACACCGGGTTGCGGGTCTCGCCGAAGAGGTGTTGGCGGACGGTCTCCTTGCGGATGCCGTGGATCGCGTGTTCACCCCGCAGCAACGCCGCGAGCAATTCGATGTCCTCTGCCAGGGCGGGATTGAAGCCGCGAAAGCTCCGTCGGCCCTGCCGGGCCGCCTCGCCGAGAACTCCAATCGCCCGTTCCACGGCCAGTTGCCGCACCCGGTCCTGCAAGTACGCTTCTCGGCTCACGCCGCGCACGGCTTCTTCCACGTCCCGCGCGCAGCTCAGCATATCCCAAAGCAACGCTGCGTCACGCCTGCTCGGCTGCATAAATCACCTGTTTGGTGGCGAGGATCGCGTGGCGGCGAAACGGGTTGACGAGATTCTTCTTTTCCACTACGTCCACGTCGCGTCCAAACAGCTCCCGAAGTTCCTCCCGCATGTCGATCAGCTCCCACAAGCTCCAGCCGTCGTTGGGCTCGAAGGTGAGCAGCACGTCTCCTATTGAACCACAAACGTACCAAGACGCAAAGCGGCCTTTGTGCCTTCGTGCCTTGGTGGTTACAGCACGAGTCGCCGAATCCCCTCCTTGATCAGCGCCACGTTGAAGTTGATCAAAAGCCCCAGACGATGCCCAGTCAGCTTCAGGTAGGTCAACAACTGCGCCTCGAACAACGGGTTGTGCTTTTCCACGGCCTTCAGCTCCACGATCAGGCACTCCTGAACCAAAACGTCCAGGCGCAAACCGGCCTCTAGACGCACCCCGTCGTACACCACGGGCAGCGCCACCTGCGACCGGAACGGGATGCCGCGTGTGCTCAGCTCGTGGCACAGGCAAACCTCGTAGACTGATTCCAACAGCCCCGGCCCCAGGGCCTTGTGGACCGCGAAGGCCGCGTCAACCACGGCCCTGGCCGCTCGCTCGGCTTCTTCCGGGATCGGCTCGTATTGTTTCATCGAGTTTGGCTCCTTACCACCAAGGCACCAAGACACAACATCGTTTTTGTGCCTTCGTGTCTTCGTGGTCAAATCGTCTTCAGCCTACACTGGAGCGCGAGGTTGGCGGCCGGCTCGTCGCTCAGGGCCACGTCGCGTCAGATGAAGGCGTCGTCCTTCTCCGGCCCCAGGGCCTTGTGGACCGCGAAGGCCGCGTCAACCACGGCCCTGGCCGC
>CAYXPN010000234.1:0-671 GCA_964467075.1 uncultured Planctomycetaceae bacterium | reverse complement strand
GCTCAGGGCCACGTCGCGTCAGATGAAGGCGTCGTCCTTCTCCGGCCCCAGGGCCCTCGGCGTGGCCGCTGCCAGATCGCGAGAGGTAACTGTTACAGGTTCGCCTTTTCTCCGATTCTTGCTCATCAGACGGCTTCCTGTGGCTTCCTGAATCGAGCTACTGCCCGTCAGGATAACCAGTCAGGGAATTGGTGTCACGGGGTGGAAGACGCGGCTCCATCGCCCGCGGATCGATGTACGCGAGCCCAGCGGCTGCGCTGAGTCTCGCGCGTCGGCGCACGGTGAACTGACGCTCCCGGCTCGCCACGTGCGATTTCCCGCCGTCCGCTTTCGGCTTTCCGCTCTCGGATAGACCTCTCTGGGGGGCCGGCCCCCCAATGGTGTTCTTGCCCCTTGCCAGAACAATCGCCAAAAACGTTGCAGCTCCGGGAGTTGTGACCATAATGGGGGATGGGGAAGTATTCCCCGTTGCGGCACAGGGTCGGGCTTTGCTTTGCGTTGCGGGACGGGGATGGGGAAGCGTTCCTCATCGCGGAACACATGGAGGGCCACGCTTTGTCGTGGCCGTGAATCACCACGCAACGCCCCCAACGGACGCGAGGGACCGCGTCCCTCCAGGCGTGCAAGACACATGGAGGGCCACGCTTTGTCGTGGCCGTGAATCACCACGC
>CAYXPN010000233.1:0-9472 GCA_964467075.1 uncultured Planctomycetaceae bacterium | reverse complement strand
TCCGACAGACGCAGTCGCCTGCGGCTTACCGTTAAACGGCCAGCCGACTTCCGACCCCCGCCCCCGGCAACGTCACCCGCGCAGGCGCCCCTGCCGGTCGGCCTGCCAGACGCGCCCGGTTTCCACCTCCAGACCCGTCAGCCAGCCCGTGCCGTAACAGTAGGTGTCGATGCACTTCAAGTAGCCCAGATCGAGCACCTCGCCGTTCTTCTGCGAGGTATGGCCCAGGATGGCCGTCTTGCCCGACGTGTGCGGACCGGGCAGGCGCTGGCGCAGCGACTGCCACAAGAGCACCGCGGGCATCTGTCCGGCCAGGGGCAGCTCTTCCAGGTAGTTGCCGTGGACGAAGAAGTGCCGCTCGGTTTCATAGTACAGCCGACAGTCCCGCAGGAATTCGACGTGGGCCCCGGGCACATCTTCGGGCACCCGGCCGTAGGAGGCCACCGTGGCCCGGCCGCCGAAATCGAGCCAGTCGTCGAGCACGTGCAGCCCGCCCTCGCAAACGTCGAGAAACATCTCGTCGTGGTTGCCCAACAGCGGAACCAGCCGGCAGCGCCCGGCCAGTTCGATCACCCGGTCGATGACCTGGCGGCTGGCAGGCCCGCGGTCCACGTAGTCGCCCAGAAAGACCAGCGTGTCGTCCGCTCGGGGGTCGATCACCGCCAAGAGCGCGTCGAGCGCCGCAAGAGACCCGTGGATGTCGCCCACGGCGATCAAGCGTCCGTCCATGGTGCTGGTCCGATCTCGGTCGGCGCGAGCTACTGGTTTGGGCCGATCTGTTTCATCTCATCGGGCGTGAAGCGGCTCTCCGCGATCGGGCGGGGCTCCCAGCACTGCTCCAGCGCGCCGGGTTTGGGCTCGACGCGGGGAATCAGCATCACTTCGCGGCCTGCGGCATCCTGTTCGATGCGTCCCCCATTGCGCAGCACGGCCTGGCGGGCGAGCTTCTCGCAAACCTCGACCAGGCGTGGGAAGTTGTAGGCCGTGTGGCTGAACACTCCCTCGGGGTTTAGCTCGCCCACGAATCTCTCCGGCAACCTCGACTTGCCGATTGTGGTAAACAGCACCCCGCCCGCATTGGCCGGATTGCAGTCCGAGTCCTGGCCGCAGCGCGTGGCGATCACGATCGTGCGGTCCGGGTCGCGCCGGCCATAGAGCAGGCCGATGACGATGTAGGCCCCGTTGAGCTTGGCGTCGATGTTGAACTCGCCCTGCGGCCCGCTGCACGAGAAGCGGCGATAGTCGGGGTTGAGGTGGTACTTGCGGTTGACCAGCTCCCAAGTCTGCTCCCAGCTTTCCGGGTTCTCACGATACCACGCGAGCACGTCGCGGATGCACTCGGCATACTGGCTTTCGGCGGGGATGCACCTCAGGCCGGCCTCGACAATCCGCACCGGATCGTCCTCGAAGAACGCCTCGGCATACATGCCGCCGACGAACTGGCCGCCGTAGAGCCCGTCGCCGTAGTTCATCAGGCGCCCGAACCGCTCGCCCAGCTCGATGGCCGCCTGCGGCATGCCCGGCGAGATCAGGCCCGAGTAGTCGGCCTCGATCTGGTAGTCGATGTCGTCGGCGTGCTTGTTGAACTGGGGATGGCCGCTGTCGGGCGGAGCGATGCCCGAGCGCAGGTTGTCGCGCCCGGCGCGGTTGGCGTGCCAGAGGGGATAGCCGCTGTTGGCAAAGTCGATGCCCGCCTGCCTCAGGGAGCAATCCCAGCCGTGCAGCTCCAGCGTGCGCAGGAAGGTCATTTCCACGTAGATGTCGTCCTGGTGGAACTGGTTGACCATCGACGGCTTCCATTCAGGCATCTGGTCGGCCGGGATGATGCGGCCCTTCCACTTGAACTCCGTAGGTCCCCCCCAGCCCACGCCGACCATCTGGCCGATCCAGCCCGCGGCCATGCGGTCGCGGTATTCGTCCACCGGCAGGCGGCGGAACTCCGCACCCCCGGCCTGCCCGTCGCGGCCGGGCAAGCCGGCCAAGAGCCACAACGCACCGATCATCGCCAGCACCTTTGTCAGCCTGTCTTGCGTCATGGGGATTCTCCTGTGTTTACAGTGTGCTGACTGCCGCCATGCAGCATATTCGGCCGGGCGCCAGGGTGCAAGTCTCGTAGCGCCCCGGCGACCGCGAAGGCGCAGCGCAGCGGGGCAAGTGACTCGCAGGGCCAAAGAAAAAGGCCGGCCTGCTACCTCAGGCCAGCCCGCGAAAAGGTTGTTTCTTCGGGTTCACTCGTCGCCCGCGCGCAAACGGGCCCAGGCCGCTTCAGTCCCACCACCACTGGCCTTCGGCCAACTCGACGCGGATCTCCTGTCGGGTGCGCGCCACCCGGCCGGCCTCGTCCGGCAGCAGGTTGTCGGACTCGAGGGCCCTGGGGGGGCTGATGCTCACCCCGCCGCCGATGGGCGTCATCAGGCGGTGGCCTTTCCAGATCGCATTGACTGCACTGGCCACCCGCTTGGGCGCCTGGTAGGTGCGCACGGACAGCTTGGCCTCGTCGCCGAAGATGGGCATGTTCCAGCCGGCCTTGCCGTAGAGATCGGCCTTCTGGACGTAGGCCGCAGCGACCGCCAGATCGATCAGGTTGCGCAAATCAGCGAACACCGGCGAACGCTCGGCCAGCTCAGGATATTTCTGCGTGAAACCGGTCACAAAGGTCTGGCTGGCCCGGTTGACCGCGCCCGATGTCTGGCGCTGGCCGCCCGCGCCGACCAGCTCATCCTCGCCGACCACCTTCACCCCGTCGCCGACCAGCTCCATGGCCAGCCCGTCTTCCGAAACGCGCACGCACTCGTAGTCCGGCATGAAGTACCAGCGGACCAAAGCGTTGCGGCTGACCGTGGCCGGATTGGCCCGCTCCACATAACTGACCAGGCCGCGCACGGGCGGACGTTCCAGCCCGATGCCGATCAGTTTCATGCGGTAGTCGGCCTCGACCATCACCTGGGCGAAGCGCGTGTCGGGCGGCACACCGTTGATGCTCACGGTTTGCAGACCCAGGCTGGTTTGCAAGCCCTGAACGATGTACCGGGTGTCGGCCGGCGTGGCCTGCGAGCCGATCGACCGGAGGAACCGCTGCATCGAGGCCAAGCCCTCCTGCGTGGGGTCGATCGAGCAGCCGATCAACGAGGTGGACTTGCCGCTGGGCGGGAAGGCCCGCAGGGCCACGACCAGGTCCTGCAACTGGACCACGGGCCTGAGGCTGGTAATGCCCACCACGCGCCCCGCGGGGGTGACGGCCCAGCCTTCGGCCGGCCCGGCGATCACGATGTCTTTGGTCTCGGGATAGTAGAAGACGTACTGCACGCGCAGCAACCCGGCCAGATAGCGCATCTCGTCGGTTACTGCGCCGCCGCGCTCTTGGATGGCCCGCTCCAGGCGCGTGAGCGAAATCTTGCGCAGCTTGCTGTAGGCGGCCACGTCAGGGTCCAAGGCCGCCAGGGCCGCGGCAAACCGCTGCTGGGTCAACCGGCCGCCGGGGTCCGGCACGGTCTGCACCGCCAGCACACCCTGGGCGTCAACCACCACGCCCGCCTGCTGGCTGACGCCGTCGATGACCTGTGGAGTGCCCGGCACCGCCACCAGCAACATGGCGGCCACTGCCACGAAGGCCAGGATCCGCAAAGCTGTGAACTGCCGCCGCATGGGTCACCTCTCCGACTGGAGGACTATGTTCCGAGCGCTCCCACCAAACCAGCACCCGCGGCTGCGGTGGGAGCGCAAAGTGGGCCGCAGACCTGACTCGCCCCGGTTCGGACCTGTGTGGAAACACCTAGTAGTCCGACACACCTGAAGTGTTGAGTTGGGTGCCACTGCTGGCTTGTCCAGCAGTGCCGAATACACGGTTGGGCAAGCCAACCGTGGCACCCCACAGTTCAGCCGTGTCGCAGTACTAGGAGAACGAGTGAACACATCCATCGTAATTGGGCGGACTGGGCAAAGCAAGCAGACGTTTCCGCGCCCGGAGGGCACAGCCCCCCCTTCTGCCCACCAGAGGGCCCCATGGCGAGCCGGGAGCGTCACCCCCGGTTCAGATTGAATCACCCCGCAGCATTCTGCCTCGGCACCGGCCGAACCACCGGCTCACGCCGGCCGCTGGCCACTCTTTTCCCTCGGGCGCGCCCCCACCCCTGCCCGTGCGCCGGGGCCCGTGGACCGGCCGTTGCCCCGAAGGCCCGACTTCGCGCTCGTGCGCGGGGCAGTGAGCAACTGAAAATTGCCCGGCCCGAGCAACTCCTCCACGCGCCGCCGCATCTTCGGGTCGATCTCCAGCGCCAGGCGCTCGCAGCGCAGGGTCACGCGCCGACCATCGGCCAGGTGGACGAGCAATTGCAGCTCGCACCGGCCCGGGTAGCCGCGCAGCACCTCGTAGAGCTGGCCCAGCTTGGCCTCGCCGTGGGTCTGTTCGCTGAAATGGATCACGACGGCCCGGGCCGTGCGCTGGGGCAGCTCGGCCAAGGGGATCAGTTCACTTACGATCAGGTTGGCCTCCTGGCTGCCGGGCCGCTTGTCGATCGTGCCGCCGGCAGCCAGCACCGCGTCGGCCTGCAAGAGCTGTTCGAAGCCCAGCAGTCGCTCGGGCCAGCAGATGCAGCGGATCACCCCGCTGGTGTCCTCCAACTCGAAGGTGGCGTAGCGGTTCGGAGCGCCGGGCTTGGAGTTCTTGGTATGGGCGAAGCGCACCGCCGAGACCATTCCGCCGAGCAACACCTCGCTGCGATGGGGCAGTGCGGCCGCGTCGCTCGTGGTATGCGAGCAGTAGGTGGCCAGGAGATGCTCGTGTTCGGCCAGCGGATGGCCGGACACGTAGAACCCCAGCACTTCCTTCTCGCGGGCCAGCTTGTCGCGCTGGGGCCACTCGGCCACGTCGGGCAGTGAGTCGAGCGGGGTGGACTCCCGGGGCTGATCGTCGAACAGGCCGAGCTGTCCGGCCCGGCGGTCGGCCGCGCGCGCCGTCCCCGACTGGATGGCCCGCTCGACCACCGCCAGAAGCTGGGCCCGGCGTGGGCCCAGCGAGTCGAACGCGCCGGCCTTGATCAGGCTTTCGATAGCCGTGCGGTTGACCGTGCCCGGGTCGAGCCGCTGGCAGAAGTCGAACAGGCTTTGGTAAGGTCCCTTGCCGGTGCGCTCGGCCACAATGGCTTCGGCCGCGGCGGTGCCGCAGCCTTTGACGGCCGAAAGCCCGAAGCAGACGTCTCCCTCAGCGACCGTAAACTCCACTCCCGAGCGGTTCACGTCGGGCGGGCGCACCTCGATGCCCATGCGATGGCAGTCTTCGAGGTGCTCGACCAGCGAGTCCTTGCGCTTGAAATTGCGGGCCGGGATGTCGCTGGAGAGCAGCGCGGCCATGAATTCGACCGGATAGTGGGCCTTCAGATAGGCGGTCATGTAGGCCACCAGGGCATAGGCCGTCGAGTGGCTCTTGTTGAAGCCGTAGCCGGCGAAGTTCTCGATCAGCGAGAAGATCGCCGCGGCCTTGGGCCGGCTCATGCCCTGGCGCTGCGCACCCTCGATGAACTGTTCCTGGAACTTGGCGATCTTGGGCCGGTTCTTCTTGCTGATCGCCTTGATGCAGGTGTAGGCGCTGGCCAGCTCGATGCCCCCCAGGCGATTGAGAATCCGCATCACCTGTTCCTGGTAGACCATCACCCCGTGGGTCTCTTCCAGGATTTGTTTCATCACCGGGTGGGGATACTCGGGCTGCTTGGCCCCGTGCTTGACCTGGATGTAGTCGTCCACCATCCCGCCTTCCAGCGGCCCGGGCCGATACAGCGCGTTGACCGCGATGATGTCGCGGAAATGGTCGGGCTCGATGCGCTGCAGCAGCTCGCGGATGCCGCTGCTCTCCAACTGGAAGATGCCCTTGGTCTCGCCGTGGCAGAGCAGTGTAAGAGTCTGCTGGTCGTCCAGCGGAAACCGGTAGGGATCGATCTGTCGGCCGGTGGTCTCTTCGATCAAGGCCACGGTCTTGGAAAGGATCGTCAGGTTGCGCAAGCCCAGGAAGTCCATCTTCAAGAGCCCGGCCCGTTCCACGTCGCCCATCGACCACTGGGTGATCACCTCCTCCTTGCCGGTGACGTGTTGCAGGGGCACGTAGTCCGTCAGCGGCCGGTCGGCGATCACCACCGCGGCCGCGTGGGTGCCCACGTTGCGCGCCAGTCCCTCGATGCGCATGGCCAGGTCCACCATCTCGCGCACCTCGGCATCGCTCTCCCAGGCCCGGCGCAAGGCATCGCTTTTTTTCAGGGCCTTTTCCAGGGTGATGCCCAACTGCTCGGGCACCATGGCCACCACGTTGTCGACCCAGGGGATCGAGTGTCCCAGGGCCCGGCCCACGTCGCGGATCGCCGCGCGCGCGGCCAGTGTGCCGAAGGTGCCGATCTGGGCCACGTTTTCCGTGCCGTATTCCTGCTTCACATACTGGATCACCTCCCCGCGGCGCTGCTGGCAGAAGTCGATGTCGATATCGGGCGCCTCGCGCCGGTTCTCGTCCAGGAAACGCTCGAAGAGGAGATCGTATTCCAGCGGGCAGACGTGGCTCAGATACAGCGCATAGGAGACCAGCGAGCCCACGCCCGAGCCGCGCGCCGCCGCGGGAATGCCCCGCTCGCGCGCAAAGCGCACAAAGTCCCAGACGATCAGGAAATAGTTGGCGAATCCCAGCTTGTTGATCACCTCCAGCTCGCGATCCAGCCGGGCGGTGACTTCCGCGGAAAGCTCGCCGTCGCGGCAGCGATCCGGCCGGTCCGCATAGCGCTCCCTGAGTCCCTCGACGCACAGCCGGCGCAGAAACTGCTCCGAAGTCTCGCCCCCCGGCGGATGGAACACCGGAAAATGGCGCCGCCCCAGCTCCAGCCCGATCTCCACCCGCTCGGCGATCTCCTGCGAGCGGGCCACCGCCTCCGCATGGTCGGGAAACGCGGCATACATCTCCTCCGGGCTGCGCAGGTAGAACTGGTCGGTCTCCATGCGCATGCGGTCCTGGTCGGCGCGGAACTTGCCCGTGTTGATGCACAGGAGCACGTCCTGGGCCACGTGGTCCTCGCGCAGCACGTAGTGTACGTCGCTGGTGGCCACCAGCGGGATGCCCATGCGCCGCGCCAGTTGGGTGGCCGCCTCGAGGACGACCCGCTGCGATTCCAGGCCGTTGTTCTGGATTTCGATGTAGTAGTCGTCGCCGAAGGTCTGGCGATACCAGGCGGCGACCTCTTCCCCGCGGCGCAAGGCCGCCTCGGTGCCCGGCTCCAGCGTGCGGCTCAGTTCGCTCGAACAGCAGCCGCTCAGGCAGATCAACCCCTCGCGATGGGCGGCCAGCAGCTCCCGGTCGATGCGCGGCCGGAAATAGAAACCCTCCAGAAACGCGGCCGACGAGAGCTTGATCAGGTTGCGAAAGCCCGTCCGGTTGCGCGCCAAGAGCGTCAAGTGATGGCTGGCCTCTTTGCTGCCGGAGGCCTCCTTGTGGAAACGGCTGCCCGGGGCCACGTAGGCCTCCAGTCCCAGCACGGGATTGATGCCCAGCTCGCGCGCGTGCTGGTAGAACTCCAGGCTGCCGTGCAGGTTGCCGTGGTCCGTCAGCGCCAGGGCGGTCATGCGCAGGGCCTTGGCGCGTTCCAAGAGTCCCGGAATTGTGCCCGCCCCGTCCAAGAGGCTGTAGTGGCTGTGGCAGTGCAGGTGGGCAAACGGTGGGGTGCTCATCCCTTAATCCCTCCGTGATCCCCGTAACAGGTGAGCTTGGAATCCAAAGTCTTGTAGGGTGCGTGCTTGCACGCACGCGATTTACGCAGCCACCTGCCGGGTGGCACGCCCAGAGCGGACGCGATGGGCGTGGTCGCTGCTGGGTGGACCCAGCCACGCCCTTCTGAGGGCGCGTCACCCGACGAAATGCGCGATCCGACGCCGCAGTCTTGTAGGGTGCGTGCTCTGCACGCACGCGCTTTATGCACGCGCCCGGGCGCGCATTCTAGTCTTGTAGGGTGCGTGCTTGCACGCACGGGCTTTATGCACGCGCCGGGCGCGCATTCTAGCGGCTGCCCTCGACCGCTGGTACCCGCCCCACAGCCCGCACCTCACTGGGCCGTCGACGAGCGCTTGGCGAGCCGCAGGCGTGAGGTGAGCGGTTTTCGTCGCACTGCCAACACCGGTTGGACCGCGCAAAAACCAGCGAGCCGGCTTACTTTATCCCGCCGGGAAGACAACCGCCGTCTGTAGGGGCGACGCGTGCATCGCCCCTGCCGGTGGCATGAGCGCTCTCCCGGGGATGAACCCCCGGGCTCGCTGCGTCTACACGCCGGTCGAGATGATTGGCGATTCTACCCGAACCGGGAGCTGACGCTCCCGGCTCGCCATGCGCTCACGTCCCCCGGCTGGCCACGCGCTTATATGTCGGTTCGCCACGCGATCACACGCACGCTTCGCCCGGTCGTCATCCAGCAGCCGGCGCCGCCGGTCACAGGAAAACGTCACGCAGTGCGCGTGTAACTCGTCGTCATGGATCGTCCGTTTGGCCATGGAGGCAGCATGACTCCACTGGTGCCTGCCGTCAAGCACGAGTTCGCAACCCCGCTTGACCACCTCTTGTGCCTGGCGGCACCCCGATAGCAGAGCTATCGGGGCCACCCGCGTGGTCTGCGCGTGGATCGGCAACAGCCCGACGATTGCCAACAAGCACTACCTCCAGGTGACCGATG
Source organism: uncultured Planctomycetaceae bacterium (assembly GCA_964467075.1). Classification (GTDB taxonomy): domain Bacteria; phylum Planctomycetota; class Planctomycetia; order Pirellulales; family Thermoguttaceae; genus CAYXPN01. The sequence continues at coordinate 785 of CAYXPN010000233.1, read as the reverse complement.
CCGACTTTGCCCGGGCCATCAGCAGCGGGTCCAAGGCAACACAGAATCCGACGCAGCAGGGAGCCGAACAACGCAGTATTTTACGGAAATTACCAAGTCAGCCTATTCCGCAATTCGATTCCCTGCAAAGACTTGCGACGCCGCTCTGCTCTACGTACCCCCCCAAAAGTACCCCCTAGGGGAGTCGAACCCCTGTCTTCGGACTGAGAATCCGATGTCCTGGGCCACTAGACGAAGGGGGCGCGGTGCACCTGTTCCCATCGGCCGGCGCTGGGCCGCTGGTGCAACCTTACCACAATTATCCAATCCGCCGTCGAGTGTCAATCGGCCTGGGCGCCGCGTGCACCCCCACTCCCGCGCGGCCGACGAACACGGACGCGCCGCGGCGGGCCGCGCCGCCCCGTGGGCCCCGTTCGCTCATGCTGCTGAATGTGCGCCAGGCGGGCCCGGGCGCGCCTGGAGCTTGCCCGGCTGCCGCCTGGCCGTGGCCCTTCTTAGGAACAGAACCTGCGGCGAATCGCAGCACGCGTCAACCACTCGGCAACCCCAGCCGGCGCCGGGGCCGGCACGCGCGCCGCCCCCGCCCGCGCAGCCTACCGGCGTGGCTCCGCGCCCCGCCCCTTTACCCGCGGCAGCCGGTCAGCTACATTTGGAGAAGCGATGGTTGGAGCCCCGGGCCGTTGGCAACAGCCGGCGGTTGGGGCCGACCGCGTGGTGGTTTCCTTCAGAGGTTGCACGCCGGGTGCCACTGCTGGCTCGTCCAGCAGTGCGTAAGTTGCACGCCG
>CAYXPN010000232.1:0-9560 GCA_964467075.1 uncultured Planctomycetaceae bacterium | reverse complement strand
TGACTTAGGTGTCTGCGTGGTCACGCGGTTGCCTGTAGCCTGTCTTCGTATTTCTGTAACACTTCAGCCGTCTGGGGTTGGTTCTGCACGCCGTGGGCAATGATATCGCGCCCCTTCAGGGCTGGGGGCGTGCGCGCGGCCCTTGTCCCGGGGCTCCGCTGCGCTACGCCCCGGGCTATCATATCGCGCCCCTTCAGGGCTGGGGGCGTGCGCGCGGCCCTTGTCCCGGGGCTCCGCTGCGCTACGCCCCGGGCTATCATATCGCGCCCCTTCAGGGCTCGTTTGCGAGCGCTACGAGTCTTTTCCGGGGCCGGGTTTGCGCCCGACTTCGAGTGCCAACCGGGGCTGGGGCTTGCAGCCGGTCCAAGCCGTAAGCCCCAACGGGGCGCGATGTAGTAGCCCAGGGCGAGCGCAGCGAAGCCCTGGGGCTACGAGCGGCGCCACCATATTGCCAGCCCTGAAAGGGCGCAATCGCCTGTCCAAACGGCGTCCGCCCCTGTCGTGCCATACAACAGCCCATGGTGTAGTGCAGTCTTCCGGCTCCAGAGGGCTGAATCGTTACGTATTTCTTTGCCGCGTTCGTGCTCTGGCACGGCGGTCTGGGTGCGACAATCTGTCACATCGGCTGGACGATCTGTCGTGCGTGCCGATTCGCGCATTCGCGCACGCAATGCACCGGACGGATTGTCTTAGAACTTGTAAGAGTATTACTTCCCGGGGCTTCGCTTCGCCGTGAGCCCCGGCCACCCGGGGCTGCGCATCGAATTCGGCAAACAATTCCTTTACAAGTCCTTACCGGCCGACGACCACAAGCTCCGTCGCGCCGCCGACGGCCTGTGTGTCAGGGTCGTAGTATTCGTAGGCCCGGGCCGCAGCCGCGCTGACTCTGACCGGCATCGTCGCCCGAAGGCGGTAGCGAAGTTCAATGGTCTGGCCCGGCTCGATCGCCCGAAGGTAGACGATCGCGCTTCGCGGGGTGAGTTGATAGCGCGCGATTGCGCCGCGTTCGACGGCCTTGGCCAGATCCTCGCCGAGCAGGGCGAATCCTGGGGGAATCGGCAGGTCGAGAATCACCATCGGCGCAGTCGTGGGCATGTGGTTGACGACCTTGGCCGTCGCGCCCACCACGTCGTGGACGGCAAGCTGCGTCTCGTCGTAAAGGAGTTCGACCGACAGCGGACCGTCGGGCTCGACCGTTGCCTGGTCGTCGGGCACGTGGTAGCGGAGCGTTGCCTGGTAGGCCGACGCCGTATCGCCGCGCTCGACGATGCGCAGCCGCCTTGGCCCCGGCAGCGCTTCGGCCGACAGGTCGATCTGTTGCACGACGTCGGCTTGGTCGGCGGGCACGTCGAGCGACCGGACGAGCTTGCCGTCCAGCGCGATCTCGAACCGCCGCGGCCGCCCGTCGGCCAGCGCCGCGCCGCTGCCGCGCACCAGGGCCTTCAAGGCCAGCACCGTCGCCTGCGTCGAATGCCATGTGCCTCGGGCGTCCTTCTGCGTGACGAGCCAGCCGAGCGCGCCGCGCACCGCGGGCGTGTGCGTGCCGGCGCGGAGCATCCCGAGCGCCGCCAGGGCGGTTGTCTCGATGCCGGCGCCGCGCCCCGCGCCGTGGAACATGGTCCGCGACGAATCTGGCCCCGCCCACCAGACGAGCTTGCCGTCGGGCGACGACTGCTTGAGTTGGTCGAGCCGGTCGAGGTAAGGCCGGGCCGAGCGGCCCTCAGGCTCGAGAGACACCAGCGCATTGGCCACCAACGCCAGCACGTAGGGGTCGTCGATCGCGGCGGCCTGGTGCGAACGCAGGTAATCCCGCGCAAGCCACGCCCGCCAGTCGGCCGGCTGGACGTCGAACACGGCCCAGGCGATGTACGCCGTCGTAGACAGCGCGGCCGGGCTGTTCGACGCCCGGGTCGGGTCTTCGTGCATCCGATGGCCTTCGGGCTGCCAGGAGCCGTCGGACCGCTGCCGGCCGAGAAGCCATTGGCGCGTGCGCTCGATCAATTGCGGATCGACGTCGTGGACGCGCGCCATGTCGGCAAACTGCATAAGCCCGTAGGCTGTCAGCGCTTGTGCGGCCGGCGGCCGACCGAACCAGTCGAACCCGCCGCCGGCCACCTCGAAGCTCACCAACCGCTGGTAGCCGAGGTGGATGTACTGCCGGGCCTTGGCTTCGACCTCCGGCGCGTTCTGCTTTGTGCGCCGGAGGTACTGCAGCGCCAGAACATTCGGGTAGGTCGTCGAGGACGTCTGCTCGAAGCAGCCGTAGGGGCGCTCGAAGATCGCATCAAGTCCTTCGACGAGTTGGCTGAAGCGGCTCGGATAGATTCGCACGATCGCCCGAACGCTGCCCTCGATTGCCTCGGGCGGCACGTCGAGTGCGATCTCGGCCGGCCGATCAAGCGAGCCGCTTTCGACCGTCTCGACGCCGCGGCCCTCGGGATCGACGTCGATCTCGCGCCGCACGGCGTCGGAAACGTCGCCGCCGCGGGCCTCGACCTGGAAGGCATGCCGACCAACCTTTCGCGCGGCGATGCGGAAGCTCGTCGCGAGCACGTCGCCCGGCTGAAGCTCCAGCGTGCGCGCCGGTTCGTCGTCGATCAGTTCGAACCAGTCCTCCTCGGCGAGCGCCAACTCGACGCGCTGCGGGCGGTCGAGGTAGTTGTAGGCCACGACCGGCACGGCGACCTCGTCGCCGCGCGTCAGGGCCACCGGCAGGTCGAGATCGACGAAGAACGGCTGGAACACCCGGATGGCCGCCTCTCCGCCGCCAAGCCGCCCGCCGGCCGTCACGGCGCTGGCCGAAAGGCGCCAGGTGGTGATCGAGTCGGCCAGGGGGATCTCGATTTCCGCCCGGCCGGCATCGTCGGTGATCAATTCGGGCCGCCAGTAGAGTGTTTCGGGGAACCACTGGCGCAGTCGCGGGGTGGGAGCGGTTTGGCCCTCAACAAGCTCAAGCGACCCCTCCGCGTGTTCCGCGGCCTGGAGGGCCAAGGTGAGTTGGCGAAGATCGTTGAGGGTGCTCGTCAGTCGGCTTGCCTCGCGCGCGCTTTGGAGTGCCGGCATCATCAAGCCGATGAGGATCGCAACGACCACAACGACCGCGAGGAGTGTCGACACCTCGGCCACGCTCGTTACAATCCTCGCAAGAAGGTAGAGCCCCAGCGGAACACCGATTAGCAGGATCAGAACGATCCAGGCGCCGCGTGCGAATTCCAGCCCAGCCTCGCGCCGGCGCTCGATCTCGCGGGAATGCAGCGGATAGCTCCGCACCGAAAGCGTGTGGACCGGGTCGCCGCCTCGGAGAAGCGCCTTCAACTCGTCGGGCACCCAGGTCGTTTCGAGTAGTTCGTCGAGATCCGGATGGTTCAGAACATCGAGCAACCGTTGGTCGTTCTCGGCGTAGCGTTCGACAACGCGCCTGAGGATTTCGTCCCGGTTGATGGTTGGCCGCTGCGCGGTCAGGGCGAACAGGGCCTCCTCCCAGGCTGCCCGTTGCGGCTCCGGCTCGGCCGTGAACAGGTCCGGCGACCAGGCGTAGAGCGCGTAGATGGGCTGGAGCAACTCCTGTTCGAGCGTGAAGAACGCCTCCTGCAAACCCGGCCGCTGGCCGAGCACGGAGAAGACCGCCTCGTCGACCACCGCGAGGCTCAGCGCGCCGGGCGCGGGACGCCCCTCGGCGTCCGTCAGCGCGAAGCGCAGCTTTGCCCGGCCGCCCGGACGGTACACCGGTTCGTCCAACTCGGTTTCGACCTTGAGCCCGCCGGCCTGGCGCACGTAGATGACGCGCGTTTTCGTCACCGGCACGCCCGAGGCACCATACCGGTAGGCGCAGAGTTCGATCGTGCCGAATAACTCCGGCGGCAGGTCGAGTTCAAGCTGCCCGCGGCCGTCGCGCAGATCGATCGCCGTGCTGAGCATGGTCTGGCCGTCCTTGACCAGGTCGACGAAGACGGGCTCGCCGCCGCCGAGCGCGATGAGCGTCATTGTCTCGCCGCCGTCGTAGACTGCCTTGTCGGTACGGACCAGGAAATCCTCGGCCGGCCTGCCGACGACCAGCACCAGTTCGCGCCGCCCGATTCGCCCCTCGTCGTCGGCCGCGCGCAGCGTCCAGCGCGGCTCGTCCTCGGACGGGGTAAGCTCGACAAACGCGGCGCCTAAGTCGTTCGTCTCGATTTCCTCGGGCAGACCGGTGATGGCCAGCCGCGTTCGCGCCGGCGTGCCGTCCGGGTAGCTCGTCAGGATGAAAACGCGGTTCGTGACGCCGGCAACCAGCGTGCCGGCCTCGGGAACAACCTCGATGTGGATCGGCTCGGCGGCCACCGGGCGGGCGGTCCGCCGCGATTCCGACTGGCCGGCCGTGTCGCGCACTGTCGCCTCGACGGTGATTTCGGCATGGCCCGACCGCTGCGGGCGGCCGACCAGCCCCTGCGGAACTTGAAACTCGAACGCGGCCGCGCCCTCGGCGCCGGTGACCAACTGCTGCTGGTGAACGACCCTTCGCGTGCCGGCCCCGTGCGTGACGACCTCGAGCGACGCTTCGCCGCCGGCGACCGGCTTGCCGAAGAAGTACTCGGCCCGCACCGTCCCCCGGGCGCGCTGGCCGGGTTCGTAGTACGGGCGGTCCAGTTCCAATTCGACCTTGAACTTCGGCAGCACGTACCTCCGCACTTCGACCGTCGCCGTGCTCTCCGTGCCGCCGACTTCGCACGTGATCTGGTAGGCGCCTTCGAGGATTTCGACGGCCAGCGGGCAATCGACCGAGGCGATGCCGAAACGGCTCGTCACGCCGCGCTGCCGGAAAATGACGTTGCCCTTTGGATCGGTGATCGAGAAGACGACGTCGTGGCCGGCCGCAGGCTTCAGGTCGGGCCGCCGCAGGGCAAGGCTGCGAATGCGGATCACTTGGCCTGGCTGGTAGACCCGCTTGTCGGTCGAGAGCATCAACTGCCACTGCCGGCGCAGCTCGATCGGCTCGACCAGCCGCTGTGTGCTCCAGCCGGGCCGAGCGTCGACGTGCAGTTCGTACTTCCCGTCGGGCCAGTCGGGCAGGCTCACATGCGGCGCCGCCGTGCCGCTCGCGTCGGTCGTCAGGCTCGCCAGGCGAATCGTCTCGCCGCCGTCGGACCGGGCCAGGGCCAACTCGATCGGCACGCTGGCCACGGGGCGGCCCGTGCGATGGTCGAACACCGCCAGCCGCATCGCCGCCTGGCTGCCCGCGTGAAGCTCGCGCTGCCCGAGCACCCGAAGATCGTACGGCGACGCATCGAGCTGCCAATAGTAGAAATGGAAGGCCGAGACCAGGAACACCGCGGCCGCGGCTGCCATCGCGGCGTAGTGGATCGGGTGCGGTTTGAACCGCGGCGCCGTCTCGATCCCGCGGAGCGTCTTGCGAATGAGCTGCTCGGAGGCCTCCACCGACGGCAGCGAGCGCAGCGCGTCATAACGCTTCTCGGCTTCTTCGAGGGCCACCTTGCAGATTCGACACTCGTCGCAGTGCCGGCGGACGAAGTCGGACTCGTCGGCCGTCAGCACGCCGTGCAGGTGGGCGTCGATCAGTTCGATGACGTGGTCGGGACGTGGAACCATGGCATCACCTCGGTTTCGTTCGAGCCCTCGCGCGACGCACCGGCGTGCGGCACGCGCGGCGCGGAGGACGCCTTGCCACGCGCGTCAGCCTTCAGTGCAGCCGCGGCTCAAGGTACTTTCGCACCGCGGCCAAGGCGTGGAACATGTGGGACCGGGCGGTCCCCTCGTCGCGCTCGATGATCTCGGCGATCTCGTGGTACGACAGACCGTTCCACGTTCGCAGCACGAGGACCGTCCGCTGCGCCTCGGGCAGCCGGGCGACCGCGGCGGCCACGATGGCGGCCGTTTCCGCGGCCACGACCGCCTCGACCGGCGACGGTCCGGCGGCCGCCAGGGCCTCGGCCGGGAACTCGCGCGCCACCCGCGCCGCCGACACCGGCTTGCGGAACGCCGCCAGGCACTTGTTCCTGGCGATGCCCAACAGCCACGGCCGGAACGGCCGCGGATACCGGTATCGCCGCCGGTGCGTCCAGACGGCCAGGAAGACCTCCTGGAACAACTCCTCGCTGCGGTGGTGGTCCAGGATCATCCGTTGGATGAAGGTCAGCAGCCCGCTGGCGTGGCGCCGCACGAGCACCCCGAGCGGCTCCCGGCTCCCCCGCGCCACGCGCCGCATGAGCTGCTCGTCGGGTTCGTTTTCCCAGGCCATCGCTCGGCCTCCCGCCGTTCCCAAGAACCTCTTTGCGCAAGGTGCCCCCGGCGCTGAAGAGAAACCGACAAGAATCCCCGACAACCCAGCATACCATGCTGGGCAACCGCATGGGATAAGCGTACGGGGGAACAGTTCGCCGAGCTTCGCCACAAGATTGAACGGGGCACCGAGAACCTGGCCCCGGCCGCCAGGCAGGACTTTGCCGCCATCTCCGGGCTGCTCGGCAAATGGCGGGACGCGCAGACGGCAGCCGGGCGCCCGTCAGGATCGGTTTGAAGGTGTCCCTATGGAAGTGTGTCCGGCGCAGCGGGCTCGCTGAGCGGGACCAACGAATGTTTGCACGGTGGCTTGGCGCCCCGGGGAGGCCGCGGCCGCAATCGGGAGGGCGAAGCTCCTGATGAGCCGATCACACGGATGATCCCGATCGGTCCTATGATTCCCACCTGCAATGGGTCGCCGGGAGGCTCGCCTGCCAATTCCACGGCAGAGCCATCGTTCGGGCGGCCGAGGCCGCAACCGGGCGGTCGCCTCCGAGGACTTGTAAACGAATTATTTGCCCAATCGGGGTGGCCAATCCGGGGTGGCCGGGGCTCTGAGCGAAGCGAACCCCGGGAAGTAATGGCTTTACAAGTTCTTACGCAGGCGATCAGCGAAAGGTGACCAACGGGGGCCCGGCTTTCAGCGTATTCGCGCTTGATCGAGCGATCACTGATGATGCAGACGCCAGTGGAGCCCTATTCCACGTTCTCTTCGTTCTGCAAATCCCGCACCGGCCTCCACACCGCCAGCACGATCTGGCCCACCACCAGCGGCACCAGGCTCATGCCCAGCAGGCACAACCATCCGTCCCAGCCGGGCGGCCGGGTGGCGAGCAACGTCGACAGCCCAGGCAGATAAACCGCCATCAGCAGCAGCACGATGCACAACAGCGTGGCTCCCCACACCCAGCCGTTGCGCACCACGTCGTTGTCCCAGAGCCGGGTATCCGGATCGCGCAGGTTCAGCACGAACCAGAGCTTGGCAAAGGCCAGCGTGAGGAACGAGACGGTCACGGCCGTCGCCGTGTCCAATTCCATGCCAAAGATCGCCACCGAGAGCGCCCCCAGCACGCACGCCGCCACCAGCGCACTCCAGCCGCCGATGGCCAGCCAGTGGCCGCGGGTGAGCAGCGACTCGGTCGGGTCGCGCGGAGGCCGGTCCATGGCCCGGGGGTCTCCCTTACCCACGCCCAGGGCCAGGGCGGGGAACACGTCGGTCACCAGGTTGAGAAACAGAATCTGGAGCGGCTTGAGTGGCAGGGGCAAACCTGCCACGGTGGCCACGGCCACGGCCAGAATCTCGGCCACGTTCGTGCAGAGCATGAACATCAGCGACTTGCGGATGTTGGCGAAGATCACCCGCCCCTGCTCGATCGCGGCCACGATGCTGCTCAGGGCGTCGTCCTTGAGCACCATGTCCGCGGCCTCGCGCGCGGCGTCGGTCCCTCGGCGCCCCATGGCCACGCCGATGTCGGCCTTCTTCAGCGCCGGCGCGTCGTTGATCCCGTCGCCGGTCATGGCCACGATCTCGCCTTGGTCCTGGTAGATCTGGATCAGCCGGAGCTTCTGCTCCGGGCTGAAGCGCGCGAAGATCGCTGCGCGGAGCACCTCCTCGCGGTCCTCGGGCGAAAGCTCCTCGGCCTCGGGCAGACGGCCGCCGTGGATGGCCGGCGACTCGTCGTCGGCCAGTCCCACCTGGCGGCCGATCGCTCGGGCCGTGGCCGGCTGGTCGCCGGTGACCATCACCACGCGCACTCCGGCCCGCTGGCAGGCCGTGATCGAATCCTTCACGCCCTCACGCGGCGGATCGTATAGTCCGACCAGGCCGACGAACCGCAGCGACTCGTAGGGCTCGGCCTCCGGGTCGTCGACCCATTTGTCGGCCACGGCCAGGACCCGCAGCCCCTCCTCGGCCAGCTCCTCGCCGCGGGTGATCCAACGTCGGCGCTCCTCGTCGCTTAGTTCGCGTTGGCCGCCGTCCCCCTCGTCACTCCCTGCGTCGGCCAGCGCAGCGCACGCTTCGAGCACGGCTTGGGGAGCGCCCTTTACGGCCACCTCGAAGCCGCGGCCGGCCTCGTGGAACGTGGCCATCATCATCACGTCGGGATCGAAGGCCATTTCCCGGATCTCGGGCTTCTGGTCGAGCAATGTCTCGCGCTCAAACCCGAACGCCAATCCGGCCCGCAACAAGGCCACCTCGGTGGGGTCTCCTTGTTCTTCCTCGGGCCGGCCGTCGCGATCCAGGTCGGTGAGCGAAGCATTGCTGCACAACACGCCGATTTCAACAGCGCGCCGCAGCAGGGGGCTGCGGCCGCGATTGTCAGACGTCGAGCCGTTCTCTGCGGCGTTGCCGTGGCTGCGTGCGAAAGCGCCCTCGGCGTCGATGTCCAACTCGTGGTCGCCGGTCGGTGTGACCACGCGGCGGAGCGTCATGCGGTTCTCGGTCAGGGTGCCCGTCTTGTCGGTAAGGATGACCCGCGTGGCGCCGAGCGTTTCCACGGCCGTGAGCCGGTTGATCAGGGCCTGGCGGCGGGCCATCAGCCACATGCCGCGGGCCAGGGCGATGGTGGCCACGATGGGCAGTCCCTCGGGAACTGCGGCAATGCCCAGGGCGATTGCGGTTTCGATCATCAACAGCCTCGGCCTGCCGCTGAGCAGTCCGACCGCGGCTATCACCCCGGCGATGGCCAACGCCGTCCAAGCCAGACGGGAACCGAGCTGGTCCAGGCGGCGCTGCAAGGGGGTGGCTTGCTTCTCCGCCTGCTCCGCCATCTCGGCGATCCGGCCCAGCTCGGTTTCCATGCCGGTGGCCACCACGACGCCTTCGGCCGAGCCTTCGGTGATCGTGGTGCCGCGGAAGACCATGCTGTGCCGCTCGGCCAAAGGGGCATCGGAACCAGCCGGCTCCGCCCGTTTCACCACGGGGACCGACTCGCCGGTCAAGGCCGCTTCGTCCACGCGCAGGTTGTTGGCCTCGATCAACCGCAGATCGGCTGGGGCCACGTCGCCGCCTTCCTGGAAAACGACGTCGCCGGGCACTAACTGGTCGATGGCCACTTCCCGCTCTTGTCCCGCGCGGCGCACACGCACGCGGCGCCGGCCCATTTCCCGCAGGGCCTCCATCGACCGGACGGCCCGCCATTCGGTCGTAAAACCGATCAGCCCGTTGACCAGCACCACGCCCACGACGGCGATCCCCTCGGGCAATTCGCCCACGGCGAACGCCAGCCCGGCGGCCACTAGGAGCACGAGGAGGACCACGCTTTTGAATTGATCCAGCAGAA
>CAYXPN010000231.1:7192-9565 GCA_964467075.1 uncultured Planctomycetaceae bacterium | reverse complement strand
ACTAATGTTTGCACGGTGGCTTGGCGGCCTGGAAAAAGGTGACAGGCACCATTTGCCTTCAACGGCCCGCAGGGTGCTCTGCACAAAGGGTGCCTGTCACCTTTTTCTTCCGGCGTCGATCGTGCAAACTTTTCCCGTTTCCCTTAGGGAACAAGGCATTGTAGCCTACCGCCGCCCGTCTGGGGAGGGCGGCTGAGCGCGGGACCCACTCGTGGAGCAGGCCGCGGAGACGAGCTGCGCCGTTAAGTTGCCTTCGCCGGGCGGATCGTCGAAAATGACCGCTGTTGCGGGCCTGCCGGCGTGCCTTCCGAAAGACGTCCCCTCCCAAACAAGAGCCCTTCCGGAGAACCAGTCATGGATTTGCCCAATCTGTCCAGCGTGTGTCGCTGCCCGATCGCGCCGCCGAGCGTTGTGGTGCGGGCGGCAGTTGGCGCGGCCTTGCTGTTGCTCGGCTTGCCCGCGCAAACACCACCCGCCTGTGCAGACCCCGCACAAGAATGGCAGCGTGGCACGCCCAGAGCCTTGAGCGTGGGCGTGGTTGCGCCGCAGCCCGCGCGCCTGTGTGCCACGCCCTTTCAGGGCGTGCCACCCGAACGTTCCACTGCTGCCAAGAACGGCAAGCGTGAAGCTGAGGAATCCCGCGACAAGTCGGACGCACGGGTAGTGGTCGAGGACGGTTTCGAGGCGGGCTTGAGTGGCTGGGCCCCGCTGTGGACCCGGGAGCAAGGCGCGGGTCAAGTGCAACTGGATCAACAGACTTCTCGTGCCGGGCGCCAGGCCGTGCGCATCGAACAACGCGGCCAGCAGGATTGGAGCTTCCATCGAGTCAAGACGCATCCAGCAGTGCCCGGCGAAATCTACCAGCTCAGCGCCTGGCTGCGCGTGGAAGGATCGGGCAGCGCCACGCTGGGCGTGGTGCTCCGCGGAGAGAACGACCGGGTGATCGACTGGTCGTTCGGCGGTGTGTCGGTGGGCGCGGGCCGGCAGTGGCAGCGGGTCGAAAGCCGGCTCAGCGACGACCGCGCAGTGCAACAGACTGAGTTCGCCAACGGCGTGGTGGTGACGGTCAACTTCGGCGAGCGGCCTTTTGAGATGAGCGACGGGTTTGTGATCGAGCCGCTCGGCGTTCGCACGGAGGGCCTGGCGCAGGAACAATGAGCGCGCAGTGCCCCGACTCGTAGCCACCGAAAGCCAGACGGTGGACCGCAACCCGTAGCCACCGTCGCCAGACGGTGGACCGAGCTGCTTGTTGCCGCGTGTTGGCACGCCCCTTCACACACTCTCGCCGAGCGTGGCTGCCATTCTCAGGCACAGCGTCCGCAGGTTTCGACCACACAGCGCCCCCCAACTCTCCGCAGCCGGCACAAGCGGCAGAACCGCGAGGGCTTCTTCAAGATTCCCCGGTTTCCCAGAGCGCCCCAGCCGCGATCTCTTCGCAAACCGTAACCTCTGCCCACGTCGGAAGTTGCGTCCAATTGCTCAGCCTCGGCCTCAACACCCTGGAAAAACCGGCGCCAGCGCTTTGTCTGGCTACAGGCAAGCGGCAATGTTCTTTGGCGCGCCGATCGACCGAAGAAGACTATTGATCCTTGCACTGACAATGATCTGGCAACCGAACCCGCCGGCCGTTTCCTCGGGCCTCAGGTTGGTCGGCCTTGTTCTTGTTCATTGGCCGTGCAGGGTCTCATAGGGTCGCTGCAGCAAGCCAGATGGAGGCGCGCTTTGTCCGTCAACCGGGCGCGGGGGCGAACCGCGCCCGATAGGACAGCAGACCGCCAAGCGCGAGGAAAGGAGAACGGAGCGATGGCAGGCAGGTTTGGGCTCGTCGTGTTGCTGGTCGTAGTCGTCGGTGGGCTCACCGCCCCGGCCGAGTCGTGGGCTGCTGAGCCGACGGCCGTGCCGTATGGATGGTCACCCATGAGCCAGTATGGTGCGCTCGCCGCGCCGGCCTGCGGCGCGCCGAACGGTTATGCCGGCTACCAGGCCTGCTGCCCGAAGTCGCCGCATTGCTGCGACAATGCCTGGGCATGTTATTGCGAGTGGAAGGCCAAGTGGCATTCGCTGTGGAGCCGCGTGGGCGAGCCGCCGTGCGGCTACTGTGGCATCTGCGGGGCGAAGGGTTGCCAGCATATGGCCTACTCGTCGTACACGCCGGCCGACATGATGGTTCCGGACTCGGGGGTTCCCACACCCACGCCGGTCCCCGCGCCCGTTGAGCAGTTGGGGCCGATGCCGCAGCCGATCCCCATCCCACAGCCGACCCCGGCTGCGGAGCCGGAAGCGCCCAGCCCGTTGCCGACCCCCCCGCTTCCAGGGCCGGGTCTATCCGAACCCATCGAGCCCACCGAGCCGCCGCCGCCACAAGCGCCCGAG
>CAYXPN010000231.1:0-7092 GCA_964467075.1 uncultured Planctomycetaceae bacterium | reverse complement strand
GCCCGAGTCGCCGTCGTCTTCGTCGGCCAGGATCGAAACCGACGCCACACCCGCCTCCGGCGGTCCGTTCTGGCGCCGATTGCTCCCCTGGGGCCAGCCGTAGGAGAGTGTCGCCGCTGGGGGGTGGATTTCGCTCGACCCGGCCTGCAAGCACGATTCAGCCTGCGGAACCACGGAACTGCGTGCGTGCAAGCACGCACCCTACGGAACTGCGTGCGCGCAAGCACGCACCCTACGGCTGTTCGTAGTGACCCGATTCATCGGGTCGCTTGAAGACCGTACAAGGACGGTCACTACGAACCACCGGCCCCGCACCTGGGCCTCTCGAGCGCTGCGCGCCTACGGCAGCTCGAACTCTCGAAACTCCCGCCAGCGCGCTTCGATCGCGCTCGCATCGGGCACGTCCGTGTGGTTCCACAGCCCGTAGCGCACGTGGAGCCGCTCTCCAGGCTCGATCCGGCGCTCGCCGCGCAGCGTAAGGCAGACACCCATCCACCCGTCGTCGCGCACGTGAAACGGCGTGGGATGGTCCGCGTTGGCCGGGTGGTCCATCAAGGTGATCCCGCCTCGCTCGGCTTGGCTGAGCGGGCCGCTGTAGTCGACCCAACGGGCGGGCTTGCGGAACACGCCGGCCTCGTTCACTCCGCCTTCGGAGTTGCGGATGCGTCCGCCGCCGTCGCGCACGCCGATGGTCTTTGCCATGCGCAGGCCGATCAGGCCGAACGGGGTCTGGCCGAGCACCACCGGTTCGTTGCCGGGCGGCGAAAGCTCCACGTCGAGCACCAGCCACCACTGGCCGGCGTCGATCGGACGCACCTCGACCCGTCGGCGCTCGACGAGCAACACCCGGCCTGATGAATCCTGCCATTGATTCACGCCCTCGAGCCATGCGCGCTGGTCGCCGTCCTCGTAGCGCTCGACCGCGCGGCACACGATCCGGCCGGCGTCTTTGCCGTGGTCCGTCCAGAAATCGACGCCGGCCACGCTGGCGTGGGAAATCCACACGGAATTGTGGTGGCTGTGGGAGACCGGATCGTGGGGATGGCCCATGCGCGTGAGCGAACGCCCCCCGGGCCCGCGGATCGGATAACAAAACGGCCGGCGCAAAGCCGCGCCGAAATGGTATTGCGTAAGCTCGTGCCCGGCGACCTGGAACGACGCCTGATCGTAGGGCAGCGGCAGCACCTGCACGCGGGGCACAGGTTGGGCCTCCGGCAGGGGCTCGTCCGCGGCAACATTCCCGGCCGCACAGAGCAGCGCGCACCAGGCGCCAACCCTCCCCGCGGTCGCTGCCACGCGCAACCACGCGATCGACCTCCACGCAGCCGCGAGTCGAGACCCTGAGAACTTGTAAACGAATTGTCTCCCCAATCCCGTACTTCGGCCCGGGTGGCCGGGGCTGGAGCGAAGCGAAGCCCCGGGAACTAATCTCTTCACGAGTCCTAAGTTCATGCGACAGACCTCCGACAAACAGGCTGCGGGCCTCCGCGGTATTCGGCCGAATCAGGTGACAGTCCGCTGTCACGCGCGATTCTAATCGCCTGATCCCGGGGCTGCAAATTCGCCCGTAGCGCGTGCGGGTCGCAGGTTGCAGGAAACGGCCCAATGGGGTATCCTGGGGCCGTTCACGCGGGGCCGCTCGCCGCGGGGGTCGCGCCCGCTACCGGCGCGGGCGCAAGCGGTGATCAGAACCGCGGGGCAGATACCCAGCTATGCCTTTTTCAGCAGGGGGCATCGGGCCATGACCGGCCAGTTTGATCCGTATCGCACCTGGTTGGGTATTCCGCCGGATCGGCAGCCGCCGAACCACTACGACCTGTTGGGCATTCCGCTTTTCGAGGAAGACCCCACGGTCATCAGCCACGCGGCCGATCAGCGCATGGGTTTCCTGCGCACGTTCCAGGCTGGTGCCCACCAGGCGGAGAGCCAGCGCCTATTGAACGAGGTGGCTGCGGCGCGGGTCTGCCTGCTCAATGCCAAGAAGAAGGCCGCCTACGACCGCCACTTGCGCGCCGAGTTGGCTGCTTCCCGGACCCCGCAGCGCAACGGCCCTGCCCGAGCCCCGGCTCGCAAACCGCGGCCGAAGGCGGCGTCCTTGCCTGTCTCTGCCGCCGAGCCCCTCTCCGTTGAGCAAGCCGCGACACATGCGCCGGGCAGCCCGACGCAGGCCAGCCTCTTGTTGGCGCGGCGCCGGAGGACGAGCAGGCTGCAAGTTGCAGCGATGGCAGCCCTGGGTTTGGCCCTGGCTGTGCTGGTAGGAATAGCAGCGTGGTTGGCGCACCGGCCCAACGGCACGCCGCGCGGCGAACTGGCCAATCAACCCGATATCTCCGCGCCGGCGCCCCCGCAGCCCGAGGTGCCCACGCCTCCGCCCGAGCAGCCCCAAGGCCCCACGCCTCCGCCCGAGCAGCCCCAAGGCCCCACGCCTGCGCCCGGAGAGCCTGGGCGATCCACGCCTTTGCCTCAACCGCCCGAGGCGTCCACGCCCGCCAAGCTGCCGGTGCCCAGCGCGCCCGAACAAGCGGAGCTGCGCAAGCGCCTGGACGAGATTTTCGATCTTCAAGCCGAGCGTACTGCTGAAGAAAAGGCCGATCTGGCGCGGCGGGTGAACCAGTTGGCCGAGACCGCGGAGCTGAAACCGGCCGAGCACTTCGTGGTCTTGCAGTTGGCCGCGGAGCTGGCCGTTGAGGGCGGCGAGCTACAGTGGGCCTGCGATCGGCTGGATCAATTGGACGAGACTTTCGTGTTCGATGTGCTGGCGGCTCAGGCGGTCTTGGTTGAGCAAGCCGCGGAACAGACAGCAGACAGGGAGTCGGCCGGCGAACTGGTCAGCGCGGCGAAAGGGCTGGTCGAGCGGGCCCTGGCTGCCGATCGCCACGAGTTGGCCCTGAGCATGGCCGACGCCATGCTTCGAGCATCGCGCCGCGTGCCCTCTGGGCGGCATAGCGATGAGGCCTCTACGCTTCACTTCCGGGTTTCCCGCATCCATGACTACTGGACAAGCGCCGAGGAGGCCCGCCAGCGACTGAAAGAGCAGCCCAACGATCCCGTGGCCCACTGGAGGCTGGGTTGCGCACTGTGTTTCCTGTGGGAAGACTGGGACGAGGCGCTCCCGCACTTGGCCAAAGGAATGCACGAACGACTGGCCCGGGCGGCCGCAGCCGACCTGGCAGCCGACCGCTCGGACCCCGCAGCGTGCCTGAAGGCCGGCGACATCTGGTGGGAGTTGGCCGGAGAGAAATCCGGCCATTCGGAAGGAGTGATCCGGCGTCGGGCCGCCTGGTGGTATGGCTTGGCTGCGCCCGGACTGTCGGGCCTCGATCTGGTCAAGGCCAAGGAGCGATTGAAAGAGTTCGAATCGCAACGCGACGCGCACCCCAGCCTGCTGGCCGACACGAGCCGCTCGACGCCAGCTACGTCCCCGGCCGGCACTACAGCGACAACCCCATTCGCGACGCCGGAGACAACACCAGACACAACGCCGGACACAACGCCGGACACAACGCCAGACACAACGCCGGAGACCACCGATGCCGGCGTAGCCAAATTGGTCTTGGGCAAGCCGGTCAACCTGGGGCCGATCGTCAATTCGAATGCCACAGACGAGTGCCCGCGCGTTTCGGCCGATGGGCTGACGCTGTTGTTCGCCTCGGATCGAAGGGCGGGGCCGACAGCCGACTCTTCGATGGACATCTGGTACTCGACGCGCCAGGGGCCCGCCCAGGCGTGGGGGCCTCCCGCGCGACTCCCCGGCGAGGTGAACAGTCCCCAGTTCGACGGGGCTCCCTCGATTTCCGCGGACGACTTGTGTCTGCTCTTCGAATCCAACCGGCCGGGCGGCCAGGGCAGCTACGACATCTACATGGCTACGCGGTCCACGGTGCAATCACCCTGGGGCGAGCCGGTCAATCTCGGGCCGCGTATCAACTCCAGCTCTGAAGACCGCGAGCCCTGGCTTTCCGCGGACGGCTGTACGCTGCTTTTCGCCTCGAGCCGTTCCGGCGGGCATGGAGCGCACGACATCTATATGTGCGTGCGCAGTTCACCCACGGACGAATGGGGAACGCCGGTCAACTTGGCCTCGGCCGTCAATTCGTCCATATTCGACGGCAGCCCTTGCCTGTCCAGCGACGGGCGCTTGCTGATCTTCCACTCACTTCGGCGCGGCAGCAGCAGCTTCGACATCTACATCAGCGGCCGCCTTGGGCCTGGGACGCCGTGGACCGACGCGGTCAATCTGGCCCCGCTCAATACCCGCTCTGCAGATCTCCATCCCTTCCTTACCCGCGATGGAACCGCCCTTTACTTCACGTCCGACCGGCCGGACGGCTCCGGGGGGCGCGACCTTTGGATGTGTACGCTGCGGATCAAGTAGGGCCGGCCGCGTGACGCGGCCTGCGCTCTGCCCGCGCGATGCGCGTCTTCCGGGCCCTTTTCTGCGGCCGTTCACTGCGTGCGGCTCTCGCAGGGCGACTCACTGCAAGTCGCGCACGAACCAGCCACCCGGTTTGCGGGATTTCGGCAAATAGGCAACAGCCCGGGGAATCGAGGCGGTTGCACGAGGTGGTCCAATCGGTTATCATGCACTGATTCACACGGGGGGGGCTTTTCCCCCATGCCGGTTGCGGACGTAACCAAGACGGGTACAAGGGGTTATAGAGGAGGGGCATAGTGTGCGCGCACAACGTCCGTTCTGACTGGGATGCGCCACGCCGGGCAGTCACGGGGCCTGCGGGTCATTTCAGCCGAACCGCGTGATGCCTGGGGAGAAGGCGGAGCGGAGAAGACAAACGACCGCTGGCACGTCCTCGTCGGTCCCCGGACGCTCGTACGAGCGCGGGGGAGCGGAGCACGCCTTTTTTTGGAGGGGCATCGGAAAAATGACCGGCCAGTTTGATCCGTATCGCACCTGGTTGGGTATTCCGCCGGATCGGCAGCCGCCGAACCACTACGACCTGTTGGGCATTCCGCTTTTCGAGGAAGACCCCACGGTCATCAGCCACGCGGCCGATCAGCGCATGGGTTTCCTGCGCACGTTCCAGGCCGGCGCCCATCAGGCGGAGAGCCAGCGCTTGCTCAACGAGGTGGCTGCGGCGCGGGTCTGTCTGCTCAATGCCGAGAAGAAGGCCGCGTACGATCGTCGTTTGCGCGCCGAGATCGCTGCTTCCGAGTCCTCGCAGCGCAGCGGCCCTGCGCGACGCCATGCCCGCCGGATGGGCGATAGGCTGAAACAGCCTGTCACCCAGCCAAGCTGTGATGATTGACGTAACCGATCAAAACCACCTGACTTACGGAAACGTTACTACTGCGCGTTAGCCCGCAAGCCTGTAGGCCATAGGTGATACACGGGTCATTCGAAAGACGAGTTGGACGCACTGAGAATGATCGGCCATGTCGATTGAGAAAAAACCGCCGGTGGTATTCACCCCGGAGAACGAGCCGTACCTTGGTCGCCCATCTGTCTATTGGTTCGACAAGATTATCGTTTGGGCGATGTCAGGCAATGAAGGCATAGCATCCTACACGCATTCCCATCGGGATTCGCTAACTGACCTTCAACGCGCTGCATGCCAAATTATTCCCCAAGGAATCAATATCGCGCTCAGCATGCGTGAACTTCTGAGGCAAGCCTACCTCTTCGCGGCGCTGGTACTTATGCGACCTCTCATTGAACGCGCGGCGGTCATCTCCTATCTGTACCTGAACCCTAATGCTGTTGCGCTCTGGGAGGATGGCTGGAAATACCGCGAGCGACCCTCGCTTGCCAGGATGATGCATGCGATGAGCGGCAACGTGGATTTTGATGAAGCCAAGAATATCTGCCAAGCACATAACCATATAGTTCATGGTGACCCGATTGGATCGTATTACAACCTCATCAAACTTGGTGATGGTCGCATCGGTTATGCCAGCGGAAAGATTCTTGATAACCCCGAGTTGTGTGACGGTATTGCAATGGAGGCACAGTGCTACTTGATCGTTTTGGCTAGCCGGATGTCTGCGGTCTTTCCAGACGTAGAAATTCCTCCAATGCCAGAGGAATCACCAAGAGGAAACGGCGGCTAACACGCGCATGGACCGGACTGGCTTCGCCTAGCTGCGCTCGGTTCGCCGGCCGATGATGCGCCCCGTTAGCCATAACTGACCCGCCCGCCCATGGCCTCATTTCCAACGACCGCATACTTCCGGCACATGAGGACGCGGCCCGACCGCGCGGGGATTCGAGATGAATGGATTCTTCGGGCGATCCAATCGCCGATTCGGGAACAGCTTCAGTCAGACGGGAGGATTCGGCGATGGGCAAGGATCGAGGAGTTTGACAACCGGGTGCTAAGGGTGGTCCTGTTGGCAGACTCGCAAACGGTACACAATGCATTCTTTGACCGGGATTTCAGCGAGGAAACAGAATGAGAATCCGATACTTCGAGGATACGGATACCGCACTGGTTGAATTCGGCACGGGCCCGCCGGTAGAGACCCGGGAGCTGTCGGAGGACGTTTACCTGGATTTGGACCGAGAGGGAAACATTGTCTCGATCACCATCGAGCATGCCAGCCGGCGGGGTGATCTGAACGAATTCTCCTTTCAGAGAGTAACCAAAGAAGCAAACCAGACGTTGTGGCCGACGCGCTGACCCACGTGGATAAGAAGCGCGCAGGGTGCCGCTCGCGGTGAACTGGCGCACAGCGAATGGCAGTGCCCGATCGGATTCGGCCGATTTCGAACGCCACCACGGCTGCGCGCTCGGGATGACGGCGGTTGCACGAGGTGGTCCAATCGGGTATCATGCACTGATTCACACGGGGGGGCTTTTCCCCCATGCCGGTTGCGGACGTAACCAAGACGGGTACGACGGGTTAAACAGGAGGGCGACTGCGCGCACAACGTGGGCCCCGAGTGGGACGGGCCTGGGCCGGGGGTCACGCGGTCGGCCTGACCCTGTGGTGCGTGGCAACAGCCGGAGCAGAGAAGGCAGACGCTGGTGCGCATGTGCGGGTGGATCTCCGCGCTGAGCGCGGGGTAGCGGGCGCCAGGTACGCCTTTTTTTGGAGGGGCATCGGAAAAATGACCGGCCAGTTTGATCCGTATCG
>CAYXPN010000230.1:0-9583 GCA_964467075.1 uncultured Planctomycetaceae bacterium | reverse complement strand
GCTGGTTCAGCCGAACAGCACGCCCGCGTAGCCTACCACGCGGCTGGTATCGCCGCCGGCCTCGGCGCTGGTGGTATAGCCCACCTCTTCGCACCGCTTGAGGCAGCCCAACCCGCTGAGCGCCTCCATCACGATCACGCAGGGCAACATGCCGCACATGCTGATCCGCTTTGCGCGCACGGTGTGGAAGACCTCCGCGGGGTCGAGGCTTTTGATCGCCTCCAGGGCCGCCCGGTCCAGGTGCCGGCTGGCGGCCTCGTCGAGCAAGTGGCTCATGTCCGTTGAAATGACCAAGAGCGGCCGGCGGGAAAGCGTCTTGAGAAACTCGGCCAACTGCCGCCCGAAACGCAGCAGGTTCTCCAGGTCGCCCGTGCCGATGGTCACGCCCACCACGCGTGCCTCAGGGGCCAAGCGGGCAATGAGCGGCAGTTGCACCTCGATGGCATGTTCCTGCTGGTGGGCCGCGGCGTCCACTTCCAGGCCGGCAATCGCCTCGGCCAGCTCCGCGGCAAGCTCGGGGTCAGAAGCCACTTCCATGCCCGGCAGCGACCACCGGCCGTGGGGCGCAACCGCCCAGTCGGCCCCGCCCGGCCGGTGCTTGGGGCAGAAGACGATCACTTCCTCGGGGATGCTCACGCGGCTGAGCGTGCGCGCGGCCAGCCGGCCGGAATAGACCCATCCGGCGTGCGGCACCAGCGCGCCGGCCCAGGGCTCGGGCGGGTGCTCGGGCAAGCCGGCAAACAGCTCGTCGAGGGCCTCTTTCACTTGTGCCGGCTCTCGTGGATAGAATGCGCCGGCCACCGCGGGCGGGCGCACTTGCGGGCCGCGCTCGGGCGGGATCATCTGGCGTGCCGACGCCTGCGGTTCTGTCGATACCGCGGTCAGGCTGACCACGCGCGTGATCAGGGCGTCGCGCGGCCCGGCCGCGCGCACTGCCTCGTCGAGCAGCTCCTCGGCGCTCTTCTGGGGGTCGAACACCCACGCGCTCGCACCGGGGGCCACCACGGCCACGGCATGGCGCGCCGGGTCGATGCCCTCGAGGTCCGGCTGGTCGAGGGTGCCGTGCATGGCCGGCTCGAGCAGCACGGTGAGCGCCACCTCGGCCCGGACCAGCGCCTGCGCAGCGATTCGCTGGGCGCGCACCGCGTGCAGGGCCCCTTCGGTCAGGCGGAAGAGCGTGGTTTGCAGCGGCATCTGCCGGCGCGCGCTGAACTTCGTGCAGTTGATCTCCTGCTCGGGCTCGCCCAGCCGGAAGCTCAAGAGCACGCCGTACACGTCGCCGTCGAAACCGCCGGCCAGATAGCAGTCCGCGGTGGCGCCTTGGGCCAGGGCCACCAGATTGCGGCGGCAAAACTCGGCCAGGGCCCTGAGCTCGTCGGGCGAGGGGCGCAGCAGCTCGACCGGCTGCTCAGCGATCTGCTCGCCCAGCCGGCCGCGAAGCGCATCGCCCTCGAAGGTGAACAACTGCGTGGCATCGTCCAGCCAGGCGTCGGTCGGCAGCCCGGCCTTCAGGCAAACCTGGCGCAGAAAGCCCTCGGCATCCAGCCCGTGTTCCACTGCCACGCCCGGCAGCAAGAGCCCGCGGGCCGAACCGGAGACGATCTGCAGCCCGTGCCGGCCGATGACCACCTCGTCGGCGCGCCGGCGGGCGCGCGCCGCGATGGGCTTGAGACCCCAGAGCAGCCAGACTTCCATGTCCAGGTGGGGCATTTCCGCGGGCGCGATGGGCGGAAAGCGCGGATCGTCCTTTGCCGCGCGCACGGCCGCGTGGTCCAGGGCCTCGCCCAGGCGCAGGCCCGAGCCCAAATAGCCGCAGCACGAACGAAGCTGCCCGGAACGCTTCAGGCTGACGAACGCCCCATACACCGGCAGATCGGCCGCGCGGCCCAACAGCTTGCGCAGCGGGGGAGCCAGCCGGTTTTGCACCGTGGCGGCCACGGCCTGGCCCGCGGCGTGGAACACGGTTGCTTCTTCTTCAGCGCTGAGCACCGGCCGCCCGATCGCGCCCGAGTCCTCGGCGCCGGACGAATGTTCGGACGAGCGGCCGGACGAAGGATCGGGCGAATGGCCGGGGGACGGATTGGAGGGATTCCCCATGGTGGACTCCTTGCCCGAAGAGGGATCGTCCGTGGCGGTTGACGCAAAATCGGCGATGCGCACCGGCAGCCGACGCCCGCCCCAATTGCCCGGCTCAGCGTCGAACCGGCCGGCGATTGGTGTGTCGCAATGGCTGCACCGACCGCCGGCAAGATGATAGGCGCCCAGCAGGTACCCGTCGCGCTCGATTACCACCCGATCGCAGCCCGGACAACGTGTGTGCTGGTGCGCCGGATCGACCACGTTGCCTGTATAAACATAGTGCAGGCCCGCGGCTCTGGCGATCTCCCAGGCCGCCAGCAGCGTGCGCTTGGGGGTGGGCGCATGGTCGGTGAGCTTGAAGTCCGGATGGAAGGCCGTCAGGTGCAGCGGCACGTCCGGCCCCAGTTCGGCCGCCACGAAATCGCACATGCGTTTCAGCTCGTCCGCCGAATCGTTCTCGCCGGGGATCACCAGGTTGGTGATTTCCAGCCAGACGTCGCTTTCGCGCGCGATCCAGCGCAGGGTGTCGAGCACCGGCTGAAGCCGGCCGCTGCACAGGCGGGAGTAGAACTCCTCGGAAAACGCCTTCAAGTCCACGTTGGCCGCGTCCATCAGGCCGAACAGCGCCTCGCGTGCCGGCGGGTTGATGTAGCCGTTGGTCACGGCCACGGTCTGCACACCCGCACCGCGGCACGCGCGCGCGGTGTCCATGGCGTATTCGGCGAAGACGATCGGATCGTTGTAGGTAAAGGCCACGCTGCGGCAGCCCAAGCGCCGGGCCGCGCGGGCGATGGTCTCCGGATCGGCCCGCTCGCTGGCCGCTTCGGTGTCGCGGCAGCGCGCGCTGGTCCAGTTTTGACAATAGCGGCAGCCCAGGTTGCAGCCGGCCGTGCCGAACGAGAGCACTGCCGTGCCGGGATGGAACTGGTGGAGCGGTTTCTTCTCGATCGGGTCGACGCAGAACCCGGTGCTGCGACCGTAGGTCGTGGTGACCAGCTCGCCGTCGAGGTTCTGGCGCACGAAGCAAAAGCCCCGCTGGCCCGGCTTCAGACGGCACGACCGCGGGCACAGATCGCAGACCACCCGGCCCCGCTCAGCCTCGGCTTCGTGCCACCAGCCCGCGGCCCGGATGCCGTCGGGCGCATGCGTCCCCTCGGGCGGAAGTGTGACCCTCCGCGCCATGGCTGCGTGCCTCCGAGTTAGCGGGTCGAAACACCACTGGGGTATGTGACCGAACTCCTCTTGGCTCGTCCCCCTCGCGGAATCCGACGGTACACACGTCGAGACACCGCCGCGAAAAACGGCCAAGTTCCGCCTGTTAACCTTACCAATTCAGGCGCGGCTTGGGTATCACGCTAAAGGGGCATTTTCGGGGAATCTGCCGCAAACGCCGGGCCTGGGGTGAGATCGCCGGGAATCCGGCTGGGTACTTCACCGACTGGTTGACAACGCGGCGCGGGGCTTGCTACAAGATAGGGCGTCGGCAAGCGGTTGGCCGACCCCCGCTGCAGTGCGGGCGATGGAGCGCGTGCCCGCCTGTTTTGGCCCGCCTTGCCTCGAACGCATGACGCCGCGCGCCCTCAATCCCCGCCGGTGTGTCTGCCTATGGCTGTTGTCGTGGGGGGCTGATATCTTCACGCGACCTATCGCGGCCGGATGACGAACGCGCAAAAGCCGAGAGCCGAGAGTGGAATTCGTGTTCGCGGGGCGGCCTGACGGGCCTGAGATGCGAGTGGTGCATGCAGCCTGGTAGTCCGACACGGCGAAACTGCGGCGTGCCACGGTTGGCTTGCCCAGCCGTGGCACTGCTGGACAAGCCAGCAGTGGCACCCAACTCGACACTTCACCTGTGTCGGACTACTACGAGCCGGGGTTCGATTGGGACTCCTGGTTCGCCGCGCCTCGCGGCTGATCGTCGGCCTCGGGTCGGGCAACCAGGTCCTGGCGACCCGGATTCGCCGGGCCTTGCCCGCTGCCTTGACGGGAAGGTGTGGGTGGTTGTCCCCACTGGTCGAAAAAGACGAAACGGACAAAATCGAGTGCAGCAACCTTGATGTTATGGCAGATGGTGATTTGATCCTCCTTGCGACAGTGGACGTAATGCACCTGTTTGGGGACCTGGGTAGCGTCGCCGGGGCTCTTGGCGGTATCGACTCCCACCAAGGGCCTGCCGTTGCACCGGACCGGTATCTTTGGAGGCACCTCAATGCGCAGTCGCACTTGGGCGTCCGGGATTGCCACCGTTCTGCCCGGCGGCACTCGGGCGTGTCCCGGCTTTCCGCCTGCTCGGGTGCGGCTGGATCGGTGGGCCAGCAATTCGCTGCGACAGATGGAGACGGATCGCGGCGATTGGAAGCCCAGTCGGATCGAGGCCCCGAGAATCCGCTGCCCATCGGAGCCGAGAATGTCCTCCACTGCCACGACAACTTCGCCTCCGACAACCACGCTCTCACGTCTCTTGCGTGCCAGCACAAGCATACGGGATCCTTTCCTGAGCGAGAAGCGGATGCACGGGCGTCCATGTTTGCCGCGGGGAGCATTCTGCCGCATTTCGGGGCACCGACACAAGAGCATTTCGGGGGCGTGGTTTGCGCCGACCGCGCACCAGCGTTTCGGCACCCCGTGCAGCCCCCCCGATTTCCGGGTGCACCACGCGGTGTTGGGCAAGACTCGGCTGCTGCGAGGGTTTTTTGCGAACAAACGTAGGCCGGGACGAGTCGCGCAAGCGACGACGTTCCGGCATGAGGAGCGGGCCGTGCCAGATTTGCGCCGGAACGGCGCTGCGCTTGTTCCCGCCTACGAGACCTCTCCGAGCCTCCAAGGCGGCCTACGGCCCCAACGCCAGTCGGAAGTCGGCCCATGGCGAGCCGGGAGCGTGAGCTCCCGGTTCGTACAAAAAACGGAAAGCCGTGGCGCGAAACGACACGTACTCTACAAACCACTGTACCTGACGCGCGCAAAGCGCGCACAACCCCCAGTCGAGGCCCCTAACAGCAAAAGGAGCCAGTCATGCACGCCGCGATGTTGATCGTGTTGATGGCTGCGGGTGGAGAGCCGCAGCCTGTTGTCCAATTGCCATCCGAAGGCGCGGTCCTGCGCACCTTGCGCGCCGAGCACCCGCGCCTGATCGCACTGCCCGAGGACCAACAGCGCGTCGAGCGGCTGATCGAGGATGACGCCGGCGCGGCAGGCGTCTACGAGCAGCTCAAGCGCCGGGCCGAAAGCTATCTGTCCGCGGCGCCCATCGAACACAAGCTGATCGGTCCGCGCCTGCTCAGCCAGAGCCGCCGCTGTGTGGATCGGGTCTATACGCTCTCGACGATTTATCGGCTCACGGGCGACGAGCGCTTCGCGCGCCGGGCCGTGCGCGAGATGCAGGTGGCCGCGGGTTTTCCCGACTGGAATCCCTCGCACTTCCTCGACACTGCCGAGATGACCCATGCGCTGGCCGTGGGCTACGACTGGCTCTATGATTTCCTGTCGCCCGGGGAGCGCCAGACCATCCGCGGGGCGATCGTGGAGAAGGGCCTGCGCCAGGCCGAGCCTTTCTATCGTGAGCAGCGCTGGTGGACCCGCTCGCGCCACAACTGGAACCAGGTCTGCAACGGCGGCATCGCCCTGGGGGCCCTGGCCGTGGCCGAAGACGAACCCGAGCTGGCCGCCTACATCGTCCACCAGGCCGTGCAGTCCGTCGAGTTGCCCATGGCCGAGTTCGCCCCCGACGGTGCCTGGGCCGAAGGACCCGGCTACTGGAACTACGCCACGCGCTACAACGTGTACATGCTCGCCGGACTGGAAACGGCCCTGGGCACCGACTTCGGCTTGAGCCGTTTCCCGGGCTTCGACCGCACGGGCGAGTTTCGCATCCATTTCACGGGGCCCACGCGGCGCACGTTCAACTTCGCCGACGGCCACGCGGGGCTGGGCGAGGCGGCGCAGATGTTTTATTTCGCCCGCAAGTTCGACCGCCCGCTGTTCGCCTGGCACGAGCGGGAGCATGTGGGCGGCGACTCGGCGTGGCATCTGTGGTGGTATGATCCGCGCGGCCGAGAGCCGGACGCGTCGTTCGCGCCCTGTCGCCATTTTCGGGACGTGGACGTGGTCTTCCTGCGCAGCGCGTGGAGCGACCCGGATGCGTTTTTCGTGGGCTTCAAGGGCGGCAGCAACCGCGTGAACCATAGCCACCTGGAGCTGGGCATGTTTGTGCTCGACGCCCTGGGCCAGCGCTGGGTGTTGGACCTGGGCAGCGACAACTACAACCTGCCCGGCTACTTCGGCAACAAGCGCTGGACCTACTACCGCCTGGCCACCAAGGGCCAGAACACCCTGCTCCTTGACGGCAAGAACCAGGACCCCGGCGCCGCGGCCCCAATCGTCGCCTTCCACACCGGCGCCGGCCGGGCCCATGCCGTGGCCGATCTTTCGGCCGCCTACGCCGGCCAGGCCGAAGGAGTGCAGCGAGGCATCGCCCTGATCGGCCCACGGCGCGTGCTCGTGCAGGATGAGATCAAAGGGGTCCGGGCCGAGCAAATCCAATGGCAGGTCCACACCCGCGCCAAGATCGAGACCGACGGGGCCCGAGCCACCCTGCGCCAGGGCGGGCGCACGCTGTACGCGCGCATCCTCCAGCCGCGCGGTGCCGTGTTCGGCGTCGAATCGGCCAATCCGCCGCGGCCCGAGGGCCAGCAGCCGGACGTGCGCAAGCTGGTCGTGCAGTTGACCGGCCCGGCCGATGCGATTCGCCTGGCCGTGGTGTTCGAGCCGGACTCACCCGAGAGCGAACCGGCGGCCGAGCTGCAACCGCTGGCCGAGTGGGAAGGGCGCCTGAAGCCGGCGCCGAAATAGCGTACCGGGCGTGAGCGGGCAAAGGAAGCCGCATGAGCCGCCGGCTTACTCCGGCGTTACCGCAAGGCGAGCCGGCGACGTAAGCCGCCGGTTCACATCGCCGCCACCGGAAGCGTCAATCAGATGGGTTGCCCGGTATGGCCGGCGGTTCGATCACACCTTCCGGCGCGTCCGTCGAATCCCTGAGCTCAAACGGCCTTTCGGACGGCTCCTCGACCTCAAACGGCCCGGCCGCGGGTTCCCGGAGACCCGGAAGCGGCATCACTTCGGGCATTGCACCCCCGTCGGGCGGGCTGGCTCGCTC
The DNA here is from genome assembly GCA_964467075.1 of uncultured Planctomycetaceae bacterium. Lineage (GTDB taxonomy): Bacteria > Planctomycetota > Planctomycetia > Pirellulales > Thermoguttaceae > CAYXPN01. Next base: position 2,355 of record CAYXPN010000230.1, on the reverse strand, counting down.
GTTTAACGGCAAGCCGAAGGCGTCGCCTCCCTCGGGCGGAATCAGTCCCGGAATTCCGGGGAGTCCTGGAAGCCCGGGACCCGCAGCGTCCGACTCCGTGCCCGGAGCAGAAGCGTCCGGCCTCACCGACGGAATCGAAGCGTCCGCCCCCGATCCCGACGGCCCGGCAGGCAAGAGCAGCTCGTCCGCAGGCTGTTCGAGGATCGCACCGGCCGGCAGCGCCAACTCGTCCACGTCCTGACCGAGGAAAATCTTTAATCGCCGGCGCAACTGGTTGTATTCATAGCGCAACTGGAGCTGGTCCAGGCGCAGCCGGATCACCGCGCGCAACATGTCCGATGCCTGGTCCGCGGGCAATGCCCGCCGCGCCTCTTCCTCGGCCAGCGTAGCTTGCGTGCGCTCGACGATGGGCATCACTTGGGCCTGGTAGTGGTTGAGCCATGATTGCAGCGAAACCAGGCGCACATAGGCCCGGGCCACGTCGCCCAGCGTATTCAGCTCGGCGGCTTCCACCATCGCGCCCGCGGCGCGCGCAAGCCCCGCGCTTTCGCCGATCGCCCCCTGGTTGCGGTCGAACAGCGGCAGGTCGAAGTCCAGCCGGGCACCCATGCTGTCGTTGCCGTCGCCCAGGCGGTCCTCGTAGCGCGGCCCCAGCCTGATGTCGGGCTTGGCCTCGGCCTGCGCCAAGGCAAGCTCGCGGGAGCTTTCGCTCAGTGCGGCCCCGGCTTCGGCCAGTTCGGGACGCGAGGCCCGCGCACCGGCCAGCACCTGCTCGAGCGGCACGGCCAAGAACGGCTGGAAAGGCAACCCGCCGACCAGGTGCACCGGCTGCGGCGGACCAAGCCCGATCGCCTGGCCGAGACTCCAGCGCGCGGCGCGCAATTGGGCCAACGTGGTTTTGTGCTCAAGTGCCAAGCGCGAGGCGTCCATTTCGGCTTCCATGGCGTCGGCAAAGGTGGCGGTGCGGGCCTCGAAGCGCGAGCGTTCGATCTCGGCGCGCCGCGCGGCCAGCTCGCTCAGTTCGCTTTGCAGCAGGGCGAGTTCCTGGAGATAGAGCACCTCCATGCCCACGTCGGTGGCATCGAGCAGCACCCGCTCGGTTTCGCTCTTAAGGGCCCACCGCGCCCGCGCCACCCCGGCCGCGGCCACTGCCTCGCGCAAGCGGCGCTTGCCCGCCGTGGGCAGCGTGAACATCACGCGCATCTGAAAGTCCGCGCCACGGCCTTCGTTGACCGGCACGTCCGTGTCCATGGTCAACTCGGGATTGGGCAGCAAACCGGCCCCGGCCAACGCGCCCTTGGCCGCGGACACCTCGTGCACCCGCGCCATCAGCAGCGGGTGATGCGACTGCGCATAGTCCAGCGCTTCGTCCAGCGTGAGCGATACCAGGCCCTCGGTGGCCAGATCGGCCGCAATCTCGCCGGCAAAGGCGTCGGCCTGCGCCGCCACATCTCCGGTGGCTGCCATCTCGCCGCTGGCCGGGAGGTCTCCATACGCCACTGCATCCTCATAGCCCGGAATTGCCTCGGCCGAGACGTTCGCGGCGAGCTGATCCGGCTCGGCCGGCCCTTCGGCCGAGGTGCGGATAATCGCCGAATCGCTGCGATCCGGGCCCAGTGCCGCCAGCGGCCAGCGCGGCACGCCCGCCGCCCGGGTGCCACTGCTGGCTTGCCCAGCAGTGCTGCCGCCCGCCGGCCGGAGCGGGATCAGCTCATCGCCGGAGGGCAAGGAAAACGGCGCAGAGCAACCCGCCGCCAGCAGCGCCACGGCCACGGCGGAAAGTATCGTGCGGGGGCCGGAGGCCGCGGGTGGGGCAGTAGAACCCCTCAAGCCAAGATCGTCAGGCATGGATTTTCGTCCGTTTTGGTCGAAGCCGACACGAGGAGTCACCGGATTCGGTGAGTCGGGTGGGTACGGTCCGGGGCACGCGCCCAGTGGCACTGCTGGCTGGTCCAGCAGTGCCTTGGCTCGATGCGAACGGGCACGGGTGGGCAAGCCAACCGTGGCACCCGGCGCTCCCAATAGGCGTGCCGGAGGACGGCATTCATGGGCATCCCGACCCGGGGCACAGCCCGTTCGCGCCGCAGTCCTGCGGAAACGCGACCTGAGGGAGCAAACGAGGAAAAGGCGGGCGGATTGTAGCGTGGCCGGGGGGCATGTCAAGGGCAGTTAGAATGCCCCCAGCTTCCCCCTTTACCCCCACGTGCCCATTCTTCCCCGGCCAGCAGCGCACGGGGCGCAGAGAAAAAAGGCCGCCAAGTCGTAGGGTGGGTCGAGCCGAAGGCGATGACCCACCAATCGCTTCCCCCTTTACCCCCACGTGCCCATTCTTCCCCGGCCAGCAGCGCACGGGGC
>CAYXPN010000229.1:0-9584 GCA_964467075.1 uncultured Planctomycetaceae bacterium | reverse complement strand
TTTACAACTCCTTACCTGCCGGGGCTTCACTGTGTTCCAGCCCCGGCCACCCGGGCCGCTTTGCTTCGTTTTCCTGCACCGTGGCGCACGCTCAGCGGTCGCCAACCAGCTCTCCGCCGGCGCGCGTCAGCAGCGCACCAAGCAATTCCTGCTCGATCCCCTGGTCGAGCATCTCCACGTGCCCGTCGGCGAACACCACCTGGGCCCCGCCCGGATGGTCGCTGTGCAATTCATTGTCCAGCGACTGATTGATGCCCACCTGCTCGTGCTGGGCAAAGCAATTGTGCCCGTTGGCCCATTCGGCCTGCTGCTGATAGCCTCGTCCGCTGCACTCGCCCACCACCACGGTGTTGGAGAGCCCGTCGTGTACCTCGGAGGTGGGCGTGGCCTCTTCGTAGAGCATCACGCCCAGCGAGCGGTCGTTCAGGTAGTGGAACGAGCCGAACGGCGCATTGCGCCCGGGGCCCTCGACCCCGTAGATGCCGCCGTAGTCGGTGTAGGCCATGTCTTCGCCCGGCTGCCAGGTGCCGTCGCCGTTGATGTCGCCCGACGTGTAGGCGGAGCGGATCGTGCTCGGACAGAGGAACAAGGGGACCACGCTGGCCACGGCCTCGCGGTTTTGTTCGCTCTTGGCCGGATACTCGTAGTCGAACAGCCGGTAGACGTTCTCCTGCTCCAAAAGCGGCAGCAGGGCCACGTTCCAGGCGATCATGCGCATCCGTTTGCCCGGCCGGGCCGAGCCGAAGCGGCACTCCAGACATCCCACGGGAAACTCCTGGCGGCTCGACTGGTAGTGGTGCAGGGCAAGGCCGATCTGTCGGAGGTTGTTCGTACACCCGCTGCGCCGGCCGGCCTCGCGCACCTGTTGCACGGCCGTCACAGTCAGCCCCATCAACACGCCCACCACGGTGATCACCACCAAGAGTTCGACCAGCGTGAAGCCCCGGCTGCGGCCGCTGCGCTGCCGGTCCGCCGGCCTGCTGCTGCGCGGCGCAAAGCCGCACGGACGGCGCCGCAGTCCCAGCCATGTCCCGCCGACCACAGCCGCGCCCAAGAGCAGCACCAGGCTGCCCGGCTCGGGCACCGCGCCTGCCGGAGCGGCCAGAGGAGCGCCGCCGCCTGAATCGGCAAGCGCACCGATCGCCGGCGTGCCCGGCGAGAGCACCCCGCGGATGGTCACCCCGTGCGCGTGGATTCTTCCGCTGCCTGCCAGCAGGCCGCTGGGAGTGCCAAGCTCACTATCGCCGGGAGCCACAAGCAGTTCGGTCGCGGTGAGTGTGCCGTTGACGATCAGTTCGGCCCCCTGGCCCACGTTCACTCCGCCTGCCACCTCCAACTGGCCCGCGGCGAGGATATCCACCACGGCCGCGTCGATCTCCAGCGAGTCAGCAGCCAGCGAGCCCACGTAAAGGCCGTCCACCGCGACCACCCCGGCATCGACCACCATGGCCTCGCCGCCCTGGGGGCTGACGTGCCCGGAGCCGTTGAACCACTGGGCCGACGACCACTCGCCCTGGGTCCCTGCCCAGCGCAGCTCGGGCACCGCGCCCGGCGGCTGGGCCGCGGTGAGACCGGCAGGATCGATCCCCGGCGGATCGAAGATCGCCGCGAACTCCGGGTCCCAGACCCACGCGTCCCAATCGCCATCCGACAGGGCGCGCTCGCCGAAGCCGGTCTCCGCGCTCGTCCAGTTCTGGCCGTCGCTGCTGGTCCGGTAGTTCCAGAAGCCGTACCACCATCCTTCGTGATAAACATCGTCCGGGTCTGCGGCATGGCCGGTCTCGTCGGCACCGTTGACGTACTGGAAGGGGCCGTCGTCGTCCACGTCGTAGCCCAGCCCGAACACCACCGGCCCGGCGCCCAGCTCGGTGATCTGCACGCCCAGGCGCGGATCGTCCCCTGCGACCGACCCGACCGCCGGCCCGTTGTGGCCCGACCGGCGGTCGCCCCGGGCAATGGCCGTGAGCATCTGCTCGCCCGTGCGGGTGCCGTCGAAGCGATAGCCCCAGGCCAGGCACAGTTCGGCGTCGCTCCAATAGACGACCAGCGCTGCGCGGTTTGGGCCGCTGCCGACCCAGTATTGGATGTCGTCCAGGCCGAACGGCTCCGCCCGGGCCGTGCCACCGGCAGCCAAGAGCACGAACGCCAGGCCGGTTGCGCCCACCGCGGCTGCGCGCCAAAGCAGCTTCTTGACGACCCCCATCGTCTGCTCCTGCTCCAACGGAGCTCGTAGGGTGGGTCGAGCAAAAAGCGAGACCCACCGCCTTGTCCTGTTGGTGGGTCTGCGCAAAGCGGCTTGACCCACCCGACCTGTCTACCTGTCTCCGCAACCGCGCGACCCGTACGCAGGCAACCAGGACGGCCGAGGCGGATTGACCGGGCCGCCATGCCACAGTTGTCCGCCCCCGACCGTTCTGGCACGGGGAGTTTCCTGCCCCGCCTACTGCGCGCGGCGTCGCGTGTACAAAAGCCCCAACATTCCCAGGGCAATTGCCGCCAGCGACGCGGCAGACGGCTCGGGCACGGGGACCCCGACCGCACTATCGGCCACCACCACGGCATCGACTTCGAACGGGTCGCCGTCTGCGGGGTGGTCGAATCGCACGTAGCCGACCTGGGCCAGGCCCGACTGGTCCAGGTCCAGCCAGGTGCCCCCGCCCGATCCGGCAAACACGGCGAGTACGTCGGCGTAGCCGGCCAGTCCGTCGAACGCGCTCAAGCCCCCGGCCGGTGTGAACGGCTGGCCGAAGTCGGCAACCACCGAGCCGGGCGAGGCATCGTACGGCCCGGCGTCGAGGTAGTAGACGGCCGGCAGATCGAACCGGATCGGCCGGCCACCGTTGAGCGCAACGAATTGCACACCGTCGGCACTGACGCTCACGACCGCCTCGTCCGCGCCGAACGCCACCGCGGGATCGGCCGGAATGCCGTTGGGCCAGTCGGTATCCATCAGACCCACGTTGGTAATCACCCCGAGCTCCGGCGCCGGGGTGCCGTCGGGCACTGCAAAGGCGGCCAGTTGCAGGGTGAGCGACCCGCCGTCGCCGATCTGCACGACCTCATCCACCTCGTAGGCCGGGCTGAAGGGGCTCAGCACGTTCGGCCAGCCGGCGTGGGTCTCGCCGGTCAGTCCGTCGGGCGAGCCCAGGGCCGCCAACGGATTGTCGTAGCTAAGCCCGGTTCCCCATTGCTGCTGGATTCCCGTGCCCGGCGTGTAGTCCACCACGTGCACGGCCCAGACTTCGGCCCGAGTCGGCACCGCGGGCAAAGCACACCACAGCAACAAACCCAGAACGACCAACAGCCACACAGTTCGCCACATGACGTTTCTCCTGTTGCAGAAAAGGAGAACACGCGGCAGGCCATGATGCGCCGGCCCGGCGCCGGCTCTTTCGGTCGAAAGGCGCTCCATCACGCGCCGGCCCGCGGCAGACACGGCAGGCTCGCCTTGCGACCCAGAGGTTTTGCAGGTCTCGGACCACGCGCCCAGTGCGGGCCGAAACTCTCCTTGGCGCGCAGCGGGAGCGACCGCGGGCACGTGATCGTCGAGAAAGCGCAGCCTCCGAAGGCCAGCCGCGTCTACCGACGGCTCCTGTCCCTCGCAGGAAGCCGCAGTCCCAGCGTTGGTAGGTCTTCTGACTTCCGAGCAGGCAGCAGCCCGACCTTCTCGCCGTGTGCGGCGCCGCAGGCTTGCCAGCGCCTCACGACAATGGCCCAAAGACTGGGCTGCCGCCCCTTTAGCTCGGTCACAGCGGCGGGACCGTCCCGGATTCTCACCGGAGTTCCCTGTTCGTCGGCCCGCCCAGTCGGGCAGACCGACCACCAACGCACGATGATTAAACGGTGATTCTAGCGGGCCGCCGCCGGCGTGTCAAACCCCGGCCACGGGATTCTTGAGCCGCACGGCCGAACCGGGGCTACGGGCCGCTGGGGCGCGCACGCGAACCCAAAGCGGGGCCCGGGGGTTCACCCCCGGGGGAGCGGTGGCGGTGTGGCAGGCAAGTCGTAGGGTGGGTCGAGCCGAAGGCGATGACCCACCTCTTGGCTCACCCGGCGGGAAATCGCGCTGTTGGTGGGTCTGCGCTGGCGCTTGACGCCTCCTACGGCCTTGCGCCCGGGGCTTCGCTTCGCTGAGAGCCCGGCCACCCGACGTGCTCCAGCCCCGGCGACCGGGTCGCACAGGGGGCCTCGGATAGTCGCTCAGTCCAGGAAGCCGACCAGTTCCTGGCTGCGCGAGGGCTGCTGGAGCTTGCGCACCGCCTTGGCCTCGATCTGGCGGATGCGTTCGCGGGTCACCTTGAAGATGTGGCCCACCTCTTCCAGCGTATAACTGTAGCCGTCGCCCAGGCCGTAGCGCAGCTTGATGATCTCGCGCTCGCGATAGCTCAGGGTCTTGAGCACCCGCGCGATGCGCTGGCGGAGCATGCCGTGGGCAGCACCGATCGAAGGGCTGCGCGCGCCCCCGTCAGGCAGCAAGTCGCCGAAGTTGCTGTCCTCGCTGTTGCCCACCGGACGATCCAGGCTGATCGGGTAGCGGCTCATGGCCAACACCCGGCGCGTCTCCTCCAGGCAGGTACCCGCGGCCCGGGCCGTCTCTTCGAGCGTGGGTTCGCGGCCCAGTCTTTGCACCAGCTTGCGCGTCACGTTGCGCACGCGCGACATGGTCTCCACCATGTGCACCGGAATGCGGATGGTGCGGCTCTGGTCGGCCACGGCGCGGGTGATGGCCTGGCGAATCCACCAGGTGGCGTAAGTGCAGAACTTGAAGCCGCGGCGGTATTCGAACTTCTCCACCGCGCGCATCAGGCCGGCGTTGCCCTCCTGGATCAGGTCGAGGAAGCTCAGGCCGCGATTGCGGTACTTCTTGGCGATCGAGACGACCAGGCGCAAGTTGCCCTCCGAGAGCCCGCGCTTGGCCTCCTGGTATTCCGCATAGACGGCCTTGAGATACAGCACGCGGTTGCGCAGGCTGGTGGGCGTCTCCTGGGTGGCGCGGAGGATGTTGCGATACTCGGCCACCCAGGGCTGGCACTGGTGGGGCTTGCCCTTGTTGCGGCGGTGCTCCTCGATGCGCGCCCTCAGTTCGTCGACCCGGGAGCTGAATTCATCGAGGATCTTGATCATGGGCTCCAGGCGCTGCGTGCGCAGCCCCAGTTCCTCGACCAGGCGCACCGCCCGGCGGCGGCGCCGTCCCAGGCGCCGCCAGGCCGCCCGGCGCTCGGGCCGGGGGCGGGACTTGCTGGTGGCGACCATGTAGTCATGGCGGTTGCGCTTCAGCAGCGCCTCGAGCGTGCGCAGGTTGTGCGGCAGGCGCCCGAGAATCTGGTTCTTTTCCAGCCGGTCGGTCACCGAGACCTGCACGGTGCGGTCGAACGGCAATTCGCCCTGGTCCACCCGGCTGAGCACCTTGAACGCGGTCTGGATCACGTAGTGGCACTCGATCACCTTGCGGCGGAACCTGGCGCGCGAGACCTCGATCCGCTTGGCCAGGGCGATTTCCTCCTGGCGCGTCAGCAGGGGGATTTCGCCCATCTGGGTCAGGTACATGCGCACGGGATCGTCGGACCAGGACTCCTCATCTTCGCCGCTGCGCAAGGGCTCGTCGTCCTCGTCCGCGGACTCCTCGTCCGTCTCCTCGGCCTCGGCGTCGTCGATCTCGATCGAGTCCAGATCGCTCTCGTCCTGTTCGACGTTGTCGGACAGATCGAGAGTTTCTTCTACCTCGGGCGAGGTGGCGTCGTCTTCGAGTTCGTCAATCAGCGCGTCGTACAAAACCATACTCCTTGAGGTTCCAAAAGTGACCGTAGAACTCGTAAACGAATCGTTTCCCCAAGCGGACGTCCAATCCCGGGTGGCCGGGGTGGGATCGCAGCGAAACCCCGGCAAGCAACATCTTCACAAGTTCTCGGCAAAAGCCTTTGGGTCTGCCGTGCTCTGCGCAGCTTCGAAAAGCCGTGTCTGCGGTGGCCGTCCACCTTCTGCGGACGTGGGAGCCGAAACCGATCTCCCTCCGGCCGAGCGACCCACGCGTTCCCACCCCGCCGCCTCCTCGAGGACCAGGCGCACAAATTGCCCGGACGAGCAAAACCAAAACAGTGGCGCCGAAGATCCCCGGCCGGCGGGTACGGCTGCATCAGGCCACGAAATTCTACCACCCTATTACGGCTGCGCGAGCGCAGCCGTTCATTTGTCAAAGGATTCCACTTGCGGCGACAATTCGATTCGATGACTTCCCGCACGTACAAGTTGCCCGGTGGCGTGTCTCGACCAGGCCAGTGCCAGACCTCGATCGTGCGCCCGCGCTGACCGTCGCCCCGCAGCCTCAAAGCAGACCCTCTCCAGGGCGCTGAGATCTGGTAAGCCCACAGAACCCGTCCGGCCGATCGCGCTGGACCCGACCTTGCGCCGTCCCAAAATGCCCAGCCACCGATCGGGGTCCACATCCACGCCCGCAGGCCTCGGAATGCGAAGACCGTTCCCAGCGGAGCCGCGCCAATAAATTGTAGTCACCACTGGCCAACAGTCCAGTCCCGAGTTACGATTTCCGCTGGACGGCACCTGCTGCGCACAGCAACGGGGCGAGGATGCGGAAGCCTCGTGTGGTAATCTGGGAAAGTTGGGGGAGATAGCAAAGCAACCTGCACGGTCAATTCGCGGCGCCTGGCAGCGGGAAGGGGCCAGTCCCATTTTCGCGGCAAAGTCGCGCGGTCCAAACGGGACGGCTCCTGCGCCGCGAAAATCGGGGCAGCCCCCCCGCGAATGCTTCGCGTTTCGTCCACGACCCGCTGATCGCGCCGAGAACCGTGGTCCGAAAACGCGGACCCGTCCGCTCTGCCCGCGCCGGAAACGGAGTGCTGTACCCCCGGAGGTTGGACCATGTCGAACGCCCGCCTGCTGCCCTGCTCGTGCGGACGAAAAGTGCCTGTGCGCCCCAGCCAGGCCGGCCAGACGGTGCGGTGTAGCTGTGGGGCCGAATTGCAGGTGCCCGCTTGGCGGGAAATCGCCGCGCTGGAGCCGGCCAGTGCAAAAGCGGCGCCTGCCGGGGCCGGTCCCTGGGGCTGGCCTGAACGCTTGCTGCTCCTGGGCGTGGCCGGGTTGGCCGTGGCCGTGGCGATCTGCGCCTACCTACTGGTAACTCGTCCCATCCAGCCCAGCGTGGCCGACCTTCGCCGCCGCTTCGAAGAATACTCGCCCGCGGCAGCGCGGCGCGCCTGGCGAACCATGGTCGATTGGGGCCTCGATCCCTGGGCAGAAGACCCGGATTGGGATCGGGCAGTGGCCCGTTTCCGCCTGGCCATGGCCGGCACCGCGCTGCTGGCCGCGTGTGCATTCGCCTTGGTGGTGGTGGGGTATCACATGCGGAGCACCCGCCAGCGTCGCCCCAGGCGTGCGCGCAAGCCCGCTCGGGCAGCCTTCGGCTGGTTTGCCGGGCTCGGCTGGGGGCTGGTTGGGATTGGGCTCTGCGCCGGCAGTGTCGCGCAGGCAACTCAGCCCGAGCAGGAGACGCGGGAGGTCTTTGTCTGCCGCTTCGAGACGCCCGACTGGTATCGCGCCTGGGGAGCGAGTCGCCAGCCCGAGCGCAGCGAACTGGTGGCGGCCGACCCCGAGCGCAAGTTCGAGCCGCTTCGCGGCCGGGCCCTGCGCATCAAGGTCGAAGCCAACGGACACTACGGATTGAGCCTCGCGTATCATTTCGGCCGCCAGTTGGGCCGGGAGCCCGAGGAAATCTACTTCCGCTACTACCTGCGCCTGGCCGACGACTGGAATCCGCGCCAGGGCGGCAAGCTGCCCGGCATTGCCGGCACCTATGGTCGGGCAGGCTGGGGCGGCCGGCCCTCGGACGGACGTAACGGCTGGTCGGCGCGCGGGCTGTTTCTCGGCCAGCGCGAGGGGCTCACGCCCGTGGGCTTCTACTGTTATCACGCCGACATGCAGGGCATCTACGGGTCGCACTGGGTGTGGGAGAACGACCGACTGGGCTACCTGGCAAACAACCGCTGGTATTGCATCGAGCAGTACGCGCGCATGAACACGCCGGGCAAGAACGACGGTGTGCTGCGCGCGTGGGTCGACGGGCGCCGGGCCTTCGAAAAGACCGATCTGCGCATGCGCAACACGCTGGAGCTGAAGATCGAGTCGGTCTGGATCAACGTCTATCTGGGCGGAAGTTGGACCGCCCAGAGCGACCACCATCTGTATATCGACGAAGTGGCCATCAGCCGCGCCTACATCGGCCCGCTGGCCGGCAAGTGAGGCGAGGCACAATCCCACTTTTCGCGGCATGCGGCAGAGCCTGATGGAGACGTTCGACAAGATCTATGTGCTCGACCTGCACGGCAACGCCAAGAAGAAGGAGGTTGCCCCGGACGGCTCGAAGGACGAAAATGTATTCGATATCCAGCAAGGCGTGGCCGTTTGCATCATGGTCAAGAACCCGGACGGCAAGGACTTGTGAAAGAATTGTTTCCCCGATCCGGTGTTCGGGGTCGGGTGGCCGGGGCTCACGGCGAAGCGAAGCCCCGGGAAGTAATACTTTTACAAGTTCTTACGCCGCCGCGGACGACGTGGGCGTGCCCGACGAACCGCTCGGCGATCCGTTCTGATCGCGCATGGCGCGCGGCGTGAGCGCTGGGAAGCCGGTCAGGGATTTCCTGAACCCGCGGCGTTGCCGAGATTCTGTCTTTTCACTCAGGCCCTCGCCCTCAAGCAAGAAACAAAAAGCGCCCCCAACTGGGAGGGCGCAAAGGCTACCGGGCACTCATCTGAGGCCGGAATACCATGCGCGAGCGATTGCCCGGAAAGGACAATCGTCCTTAGTGTGACTTGAAGGCAATCGTCGCTCGGGTACACTGAGAGCAAGTATACCTGGACTCCCGGCCTTGTCAATAGCCGGTTGCGGCGATCCGGCGGCCTTGGAGGGGCGGCGGGGCCAGGCCGGGCATCTTCCGACCGCCACTCCCAACAAAAGGGGGCAGACCATGAGTGCCAGCCGCACCACAGGTGTTCGTTACCTTCTCGGCCTCGATCTCGGCGTGCAGTCGATCGGCTGGGCCGTGCTCAAGTTGGATGAAAACCACAATCCGATCGAATTGCTGGCCTCCGGCGTGCGCTGCTTCGATACCGGCGTGGGCAGCGTCGAGGAAATCCAGCAGGGCAAGGACACCTCTCCCGGCCAGGGGCGCCGCCAGGCCCGCCAAATGCGCCGCCAGCTCTTCCGCCGCCAGCAGCGCCAGCGCCGCACGTGGCGTGCATTGCAGCAGGCCGATCTGTTGCCTGCGGGTCCGCCGGGTCCGACCTCGCGCCATAACACCCTTTGCGAATTGGACGCGCGCTTGCGCTCCATCTACCTGGCAGAAGCCTCGGCGGCCGATGCCCACCTCCTGCCCTATCGGCTGCGCTCGCTCGCCTTGGACCAGCCATTGGACGCCCATGCGTTGGGCCGTGCACTCTACCATCTCGCCCAGCGCCGGGGCTTCAAAGGCAAGCGACCTACTGAACAAGAGGCCGAAGAGCGCAGCAAGGTCAAACAGGGCATCGCCCAACTCCATCAGGAGATGCAGCACGCCGGGGCCCGCACGCTGGGC
>CAYXPN010000228.1:0-9622 GCA_964467075.1 uncultured Planctomycetaceae bacterium | reverse complement strand
GGGGCTGGAGGGACGCCCAAAGGGCGGCCGGAAGCCCCGGTTAGACTGTACGGCGGGTCGAGCGAAAGCGAGACCCACCGGCAAGGCGATTTGGTGGGTCTGCGGCGCTCCGGCTTGACCCACCCTACGTCCTTTGGGCCGTGGAGGAACGCTCCAGGACGGGCCGGAACGGCCTGCTGCGCCTCTTCGCGCACCGGGCGGATTCGGGTATGTTGGATATGGGTGAGGGTGTCGCCGCGTACAGCAAGGGCAGAGGTCGGCCGGGGCCCGCATCTTGCGGCCCCACTGGCTCGGAGGAATTCCTGATGACTTCTCACAAGTGCTCGCGCCGCAGAGCGGCAGGTTTCACCTTGGTCGAGTTGCTGGTGGTCATTACGATCATCGGCATTCTGATGACCCTGGCCCTGGCTGGGGTAATGAGGGTCAGAGAAGCCGCCAATCGGGCTCGCTGCCTGAACAACATGAAACAGATCAGCATTGCCATGCAGGGCTACCACAGCAGGCACCATAAGTATCCGGAGAACTGGGGCACGAGCCCGGAGACCGGCGGCCCGCAGACCAGAGGGACCTCCTGGCTGACTTTGCTGCTGCCCGACCTGGAAGAGGAGTCGCTCTACAAGCGGATCGCTCTGGACCAGCCACTCTCTTTCAAGGACGAAAGCAGGCGGCGCGATAACGCCCGGGCCGCGATCCAACGGGTGCCGGTGTTCCTTTGCGCCTCGGACACGCACGACGGCACGATGACCAACCAGTTGATCCTCAGCGGCGAAGCGGTGGGCGTGACCAACTACAAGGCCTGCGCCGGGGCGAACTGGGAGGGCACCACCACGGGCGAGTTCCGTTATCGGAAGAAGGATGCGGGCTTCGGGGGGCGGTTTGCGGACAGCTACGACGGGCGCGACCATGGCGACGGGTTGATCGCGCGCGGATACAAGTCCGGCTCAGGCGGTCCGACTACCACTTCGGACCGCGACGTGCGCGACGGACTAAGCCATACCTTCGCCATCGGCGAGACCATTCCGGAGTATTGCGGCTGGGCCTCGTGGTATTGGTGGAACGGGGTCACGGCCACCTGTGGGATTCCGCCCAACTGGGAGCATCCCGACATACCACCCCACTTGAATGCCGGCAGTTGGAAGGATACCTGGGGCTTTATGAGCCGGCACCCGGGCGGCGCCAACTTCACGTTCTGTGACGGCCACCAGGACTTCATCGACGAGCAGATCGACCTGGACGTCTATCGGGCACTGGCCACGATCGACGGCGACGAAGTGGTCAATCCGGAAGAGTTCTGATCCCTTTCGGCCGGACGCCGACGGCTGCACCAGAGGCCCCCGGCGGGTGCGCCGGATTCTCCGGGCTGCACGATGCCTTCCGGCACAAAGGGGGCACGCGGCCGCCCGAGGCGCTTGACCTGTTGCGCAGGGTCCGCAAAATGGAGGTTTCGGACCCCCGGGCAGGTGCAACGAAAAGGACCCCGCCATGGCCAGCTTCGCCGTGATTCTGCCGGCCGCCGGGCGCAGCAGCCGCTTCAAGGACCAGCACTACAAGAAGCCCTTTGTGCCGCTGGCCGGGCGCGCGGTCTGGCTTCATGCGGCCGAGCGCTTTCTGAACCGCGACGACGTGGTGCAGACGATCCTGGTCATCTCTGCGGAGGACCGCGAGGACTTCTATTTCAAGTTCGGCTCCAACGTGGCCATCCTGGGCATCGAGGTGGTCGAGGGCGGGCGTGAGCGCGCGGATTCGGTCGCGGCGGGCCTGGCGCGGGTCAAGCCCGAGGCCGACTTCGTGTGTGTCCACGACGCCGTGCGCCCCTGCCTGGCCGATGCCTGGGTCACTCGCATCTTTGAGGCGGCCCGGCAGAGCGGGGCGGCCATCTTTGCCGTGCCGGTGGTCAGCACTTTGAAGCGCGTCGGCGCCGAGGGGCGGATCATCGAGACCGTCTCCCGCGAAAGGCTCTGGGAGGCCCAAACCCCGCAGGTCTTCCGGCGCGAGCTGCTGCTGGAGGCATTTGCCCGGCGCGAAGGAGCACCCGCCACCGACGAGGCCCAACTGGTCGAACGCCTGGGCCGGCCCGTGAGCATTGTGCCCGGCTCGCCCATCAACCTGAAGATCACCACGCGCGACGATCTGCGCCTGGCCGAACAGGCCCTTAAGGCACTGCCCAAACCCAAGCTCGGCCCCATGCACCCGTTTGCCGGCGACGACATGTGGCGCTGAGTAGTCCGACACACATCAAGTGTCGAGTTCGGTGCCACTGCTGGCTTGCCCAGCAGTGCCGAATACACGGTTGGGCAAGCCAACCGTGGCACCCCACAGTTTAGCCGCGTCAGACTACTGAGCCGTGGGCAACGCGGTGGACAAGCGCGGGAAAGACGCACAGGCCGAGCCCGGGGAGCAGCAACGACTGAAAGGCGGCGTGCGGGCCGAGCCCGGGGAGTGCCCTGATGCAAGACATCTACAGCGAGCTGTCCTGGCGCGGATTGATCCACCAGTCCACCGACCCCGAACATCTGCGCGCCGGACTGGCCGAGCGCACGTGGGCGGTCTATGCGGGCTTCGACCCCACGGCCGACAGCCTCCACGTGGGCCACTTGGTGGCGCTGATGACGCTCAGGCGCTTCCAGCAGGCCGGCCACCGGCCGATCGCGCTGGTGGGCGGGGCCACGGGCATGATCGGCGACCCGAGCGGCAAGAGCGAGGAACGCAGCCTGCTCTCCGAAGAGAGCCTGTGCGCGAACTTAGCGGGCATCGAGCCCCAGTTGCGCCGGTTCCTCGACTTCGAGCGCCCGGGCTGCGGCGCGCTGCTGGTGAACAACTACGACTGGATGGGCCCGTTCGGCTACCTGGAATTCCTGCGCGACGTGGGCAAGCATTTTCCCGTGGGCGCCATGCTGGCCAAGGACTCGGTGCGCAGCCGGCTGGAACGTGAGGCCGGTGGGCTGAGCTACACGGAGTTCAGCTACATGCTCTTGCAGGCCTACGATTTCGTGTATCTCTACGACCATTTCGATTGCCGGCTGCAAATCGGCGGCAGCGACCAATGGGGCAACATCACCGCGGGGATCGACCTGGCGCGGCGCCTGCGCGGTGTGCAGCTCTATGGGATGACCTGCCCGCTCTTGACCCGCAGCGACGGCACGAAGATGGGCAAGACCGAGGCCGGCGCGCTCTGGCTCTCCGCCCGGAGGACCACGCCGTACCAGTTCTACCAGTATTGGATCAACCTGGACGATGCGGACGTGGGCGCGTGCCTGCGGTTCTTTAGCGAACTCGGGCGCGACGAGCTTGACCAACTGCTCGCGGAACACCAGGCCGATCCTGCCCAGCGCATGGCCCAGCGCGCCCTGGCCGGGGAACTGACGGGCCTGGTCCACGGACCGGAAGGACTGGCCGCGGCCCGGCGCGCTTCGGACGTGCTGTTCGGTGCGGAAATCGAGCAACTCACCGATGGCGAGCTGCTGGCGATCTTTGCCGACGTGCCCAGCACGCAACTGGCACGTTTACAGCTCGACGGTGAGGGATTGGGCGTGGTCGAGGCCCTCTGCGCCGCGGGACTGGCTCGCACCAAGAGCGAAGCCCGACGCATGATCACCCAGGGCGGCGCTTATGTGAACAACCGGCGGGTGGAGGATATCGAGGCCCGGCTCGGCCCCGGCGAGCTGGCGGGCGAGACCACCATGGTCCTGCGCTCGGGCAAGAAGCGCTACGCCGTGCTGCGGTTTGTTTGACTCTATAGCACCCCGGCGAGCCGCTTACCGTGAGCCGGCGGTTTGCTGCGGTTGGGTGGCACGCCCTTCAGCGCCAGCGATGGGCGTGGTGGTTTACTGATCGTGTCGCGGTCCTGTAGGGGCGACGCCTGCGTCGCCCCTACCCGCACTGCGGCCAGCCCCGCCCTGCCGCCCTGCGCCGCCCTGCATAGGGGGCCATGTGCCATTGACCTGTCCGGGCCCGGTCCGTACGATGCCTCGCCGAAAAAGGGCGCCCGCCGGCGCCGCGCCTCGGGTCTTGCCGCCCCCATGGCCCTGCCACGCAAACTGCGACTCGCCTGCTGGATCACCTGCCCGTTGGTGCTGTTGCTCGCCTTGGGCCTGGTGGCGGTCTATCTGGCGCTGAGGCACGTGCCGGCGTTCTATGAGCGGGCCCTGGCGGTGGATCGGGCGAGCCTGGAACAGGCCAGCGACGAAATGCTGCAGCGCACCGCGGCCCTGGCCAGCGACCTGAAGCGCGACGGTCGCTGGGAGGTGCTGCTCACGGAGCAGCAGATCAACGGTTTCCTGGCGGTCGAACTGCCGCGCAACCACCCCCAGACCCTGCCGCCCGAGGTGCGCGACCTCCGGGTGGCGATCGAGCCGGATTGTATTCGGCTGGGCTGCATCTATCGACAGGCCGACGGGGCCGAGAGCGTGGTGTCGGTGGTCGTGCAACCCTATCTGGAAGAGCCGGACCGACTGGCACTACGCATTGCCGATGCGCGCGCGGGCGCCTTGCCCCTGCCGCTGACCAAGGTGACCCGGCATCTCTCGGAGGCCGCGGGCCGCGAGGGCTTCCATCTTCAGTGGGAACTCGCCGAGGGCGATCCGCTGGCGCGGATTCATCTGCCCGAGTTGGTGGCCGACGGGCATCGGCTGCACGTCGACCAGTTGCGGCTCGGCCAGGGCGAGATCTACGTGTCCGGCACCAGCCGGAAAATGGGTGGCCCCGAGGACCCGCCCCAGCACGGCTTGCCGCCGGGTTCCGGCGCGCACTGAGAAGCGAATCCAGGAGCGACGGGTGGCCTGCCCACCCGTGTCTTCTGCTTCGAGACTGCGCACTGCTGGACAAGCCAGCAGCCCGTAGGGTGCGTGCTTTGCACGCACGCGTCCGCCAATCGCACTGCTGGACAAGCCAGCAGTGGCACCCGGCGGGCGTCCCGTTGCTCAGGATGTCTGCCCGTACGCCGGAGGGGGCGTTGCAGCAGGGCGCTTTGTCGGGTAAAAGGAAGGATTACGCGCCACAGGGACCAGGGATGTGTTCCGTTTCGGCGCGTTGCGCGAGCGGGTTGCGGGCCGCCATGAACCGGGGGGAGTAGTGACGGAAACAGCAGACCCGAGCACCCGGGTGGCGGGTGCTCACACTGGCCCTTCGGTTTCTCCTTGAACAGACCCCTTGCAGGTAACGGACCATGGACGAAAGGTCGGCTCTGGGCATTTGCGTGGGCGCCTCGACGATCAAGGCCGCGGAGGTCATCGAGCGGGACGGCGCGCTTTGTGTGGGTCGCACGCTGCTCGTCAACCACGAGTGCAACACGCGCCGCAAGCTGCTCGAAGTGCTCGACCAGTTCCCACCGCACGGCTATCGCTGGGTGGCGGTCACGGGGCGCAAGTTCAAGGACCTGGTCAATCTGCCGCGCGTGACCGAGCCCGAGGCCGCCGAACACGCCCTGCGCCTGGTGGCCGGCCAAGGCCACCCGCGCTACCACGGCCTGATGAGCCTGGGCAGCGAGAACTTCATCCTTTACCAGCTCGACGAAGAGGGCTGTATCACGGGCGTGCGCACGGGCAACAAGTGTGCCTCGGGCACCGGCGAGTTCTTCTTGCAGCAGATCGCGCGCATGGAGCTGGGGGTGGACGAGGCCTGCCGGGCGGCCGAGGGCGCGGAGCCCTATCACGTGTCGGGCCGTTGCAGCGTGTTCTGCAAGAGCGACTGCACCCATGCGCTCAATAAGGGAATCCCCAAGGGGCGGGTCTGCGCGGGACTGGGCAACATGATCGCCGAGAAGGTGCTCGAAATCCTGGGCACCACGCCGCGCGAGAACATCCTGGTCGTGGGCGGGGTGACCAGGAACAGCTACGTGATGGGGCGCCTGCGCGCCGAGATTTGCAATCTCATCGTCCCGCCCCATGCCGAGGTGTTCGAGGCCGTGGGGGCGGCGCTCTACGCGCGAGCCACTGACGCGCGCCACGCCGGCCCGGTCTGCCTGGAGCCCAAGGGCACGCGGTTTTCCTTGCTGCCGCCCCTGCGCGAGGCAGTCCCGCTGGTGAGCTTTCGCGAACACCCGCGCGGTGAGGCCCAAGCAGGCGACGAGACGATCCTGGGCCTGGACGTGGGCTCGACCACCACCAAGGCCGTGCTCATGCGCACGCGCGACGAGGCCATGCTGGCCGCGGTCTATTTGCGCACCGGCGGCGATCCGGTGGCCGCCTCGCGCCGCTGCTACGGGGAGATCGACCGGCAGCTTGGCGACGTGCCGGTCGAGATCGTGGCGCTGGCCGTGACCGGCTCGGGCCGCTACATCGCGGGCCTGCACGCCCAGACCGACGCGATCATCAACGAGATCATCGCCCACGCCACCGCGGCCACGTATTTCGACGAGGACGTGGACACGATCTTCGAGATCGGCGGCCAGGACGCCAAGTACACCTACCTGGTCAACGGCGTGCCCTGCGATTACGCCATGAACGAGGCCTGTTCCGCGGGCACCGGCTCGTTCATCGAGGAAGCGGCCAAGGAGAGCCTGGGCGTGGACTATCGCGAGATTCAAGACATCGCGCTCGAAGCCGATGCCCCGCCCAATTTCAACGACCAGTGCGCAGCGTTCATCAGCTCGGATATCAAGAACGCCTCCTACGAGATGAGCCGCGAGAACATCATCGCCGGGCTGGTCTATTCGATCTGCATGAACTACGCCAACCGTGTGAAAGGCGCGCGCAAGGTGGGGCGCAAGGTGTTCATGCAGGGAGGGGTATGCTACAACCGGGCGGTGCCGCTGGCCATGGCTGCGCTGTTGAAACAGCCGATCGTCGTGCCGCCCGAGCCCGGCCTGATGGGCGCCTTCGGCGTGGCGCTGGAGGCGCGCGAGCGGCTGCAGAGCGGCCTGCTGCGCCCGAGTTCGTTCGACCTGAAGACCCTGACCGCGCGCGAGGTTGCGTACGGCAGGAGCTTCGTCTGCCCGGGCACGAAGGAGAAGTGCGACCGCGGGTGCGTGATCAACGTGATCGAGCTCGAAGGGCGCAAGCTGCCCTTCGGCGGCATCTGCAACAAGTACTATAATGCCCTGCACGATTTGCGCATCGACCCCGAGCCGTTCGACTACGTGCGCCGGCGCCAGGAGGCGGTGTTTCGCAGCGCGCCGCCGGAGGAGCTGCCTGCCCGGGCCGAGCGCGGCACGATCGGGTTGTCGCGCTCCCTTTTGACCAACCTGCTCTATCCGCTCTACTGGCATTTCTTCACGGCGCTGGGCTATCGGGTGGTGATGGCCGACGAGGTGTCTCCGGAAGGGCGTAAACGCATCTACTCCTCGTTCTGTTTCCCGGCCCAGCTTGCCCACGGCATGTTGGCCGCGGTGGCCGCCAAACAGCCCGACTACATCTTCCTGCCGCAGGTCAAGGAGCTTTCTGTCGAGCGCCCGGCCACGCGCCGCCCGGGCCATCAGAGCACCTGCGTGGTGGTGCAGGCCGAGCCCTATTATCTGCGCAGCGCGTTTCCTGAGCTGAGCGACCGGCTGCTGGTGGCCGAGTTGAACTTCTCCCAGGGCTGGGCCGGCGCCGAAGGGCAGTTCGTCAAGCTGGCCGAGCGTTTGGGCTGCGCGCCTGCCGCGGCCGCGGCCGCCTATCGTTTTGCCCTGGAGAAGCAGGAGGAGTTCTTCGCCTTCCGCCGCCGGCTCGGGCGCGAAGCCCTGGACTATCTGGCCGAAGACCCTGCGCGCACGGGCGTGGTGCTCTTCGGCCGGCCCTACAATGCCTTTGCCGAAGAGGCCAACCTGGGCATTCCGCGCAAGTTCGCCTCGCGCGGCGTGCCCATCATCCCCTTCGACTGCCTGCCCTTCCACGACGAGCCTTCACAGGAGCACATGTCCTGGGCCATGGGCCAGGACGTGATCCGCGCCGCGCGGTTCGTCAAGAAACATCCCCAATTGTTCGGGGCGTTTATCACCAATTTCAGTTGTGGCCCGGACTCGTTCATCATCGGTTATTTCCGCGACATCATGAAGACCAAGCCGTCGCTCACCCTGGAGATCGACACCCACACGGCCGACGCGGGCGTGACCACGCGCGTCGAGGCGTTCCTGGACATCGTGGAGCGCTATCGCCGGCTGGGCGTGGGCGATCCGCCCGAGCCGCCCTTCCGCCGGGCCGAAGTCGAGATGCGCAACGGCCGGAGCACCTACGTGGCCAGCGACGGGCGGCGCTACAGTCTCAAGGACCGGCGCGTGAAGGTGGTCTTCCCCTCCATGGGGCGCACGCTTTCGGAGCTGGCCGGCGCGGTGTTCGAGGGCCTGGGCATGCGCTCCGAGACCGTGCCCCTGCCCGATTTCGACACCCTGATGCTGGGCCGGGCCAACACCAGTTGCAAGGAATGTCTGCCCCTGATCCTGGTGACCGGCTCGCTGTTGGACTACCTGGAGCGCAACCGGCGCAACGGCGATCTGCTGCTCTACTTCATGCCCACGGCCAACGGCAACTGCCGCTTCTCGCAGTATTTCGTGTTCCTCAACCGCCTGATCGAGAAGAAACGCATCGAAGACGTGGTCACCTTCACCCTGACCACGGAGAACAGCTACGGCGGGCTGGGCGTGCCCGCGGTGCTCCGCTTGCTCAAGGGCATCGTGGTGGCCGACGCCATGGACGACATCAAGAACGCCATCCTCGCCCTGGCCGTGGACCGCGAGCAGGCCCTGGAGGTGTTCCAGTCCGAGTGGCAGAACCTGATGGACTGTTTCGCGCGCGGGGCACGGGACCTCTGGCGCGTGCTGCGCCGCGGCGCCGCGCGCCTGGCCGCCATCCCGCTCAACCACCCGCTGGCCGAGGCCCGCCGCGTGGTCATGGCCGGCGAAATCTACGTGCGCAAGGACGAGTTTTCCTCGGGCCCGGTGCTCGAAGCCCTGGCCGAGCGCGAGATTGTGGTCCACCGCGCGCCGATGCTCGAGTGGATTCGCTACATCGACTTCTGGGTGCAGCACGTGGAGCGCCGCAAGCTGGCCTTCCGCGACAACCTGGAACTCAAGGTCCGCATCCTCCTGCAAAACCGCATCGAGCGCAAGATCAAGCGCATCCTGGCCCGCTCCGGGCTGTTTCTTGACGAGCCGCTGGATGTCGAGTCCATCGTGCGCACCGGCGAGAACTTCGTGGACCGCACCTTCGGCGGCGAGACGATCCTGGTCGTAGGCTCCTTTTTCAAGCACGTGCCCGAGCACTTCCACGGCATGGTCAACATCGGGCCGTTCGCCTGTCTGCCCACGCGCGTGATCGAGGCCATCCTCACGCCCGAGTCCGAGGTGCGCGGCAACCGGCACCTCGACGGGCTGCCCCATGCCGAGTTGCTCAGGCAGTTCACCACGCTGCCGTTTCTCTCGATCGAGAGCGACGGCAACCCCTTTCCGCAGATCATCGAAGCCCGCATCGAGGCGTTTTGCCTCCAGGTCGAACGCGTCCACCGCCGGCGCCAGGGACAGGCGCCGCACCCAAGTTTGACGCACCGGTGAGACCTGCCGTACAAGCCGCGTCGGGTGGCCGGGGCTGGAGCGCAAGCGAAGCCCCGGACGGTTCACACGCCGGCCAGGCACGCACGCGGGACATTTGAGTGAATATGGCCTTCGCTACTCGGACCGCTGAGCTACGGGCCCAACCGCCTACAGGCCAAG
>CAYXPN010000227.1:0-9623 GCA_964467075.1 uncultured Planctomycetaceae bacterium | reverse complement strand
CGACGGCCAGCGTGTCGTTCGAGACACGCCATACGCCGCAGCGGAAGGGTTCTTTCTTCTCGACGGCCACAACGTGGACGGGCACATCCTGGCCGATCGCCTGGGCGAGAACCGCCTGGTAGAACGCCATCTGGTTGTGATAGCGATAGCGGCGGGCGTCGGCCTCGAACCAGGTGAGATCGTCGCACGTCTTCAGATCGACAATCCCTCGTTGGGGATGCGTCCAGTCGATCCGGATCTGGCTCGGCACGTCGCAGTACCGCGCACGCACGACACCTTCGGCTCGGCCGTAGAGAAGCAGATCGACCGCCGCATCGTTCATGGCGACGCCGGCGGCCATGTTCTCGATCAGGTCGACCTGCTCATGGGAGAGGACCGGCTTGCCCTGCGAAGCCCGCCATTCGGCGAACTTCTTGGTGCCGTTGCCATACGGCTTGCCGGTCGCCGGGTTGATGGGCCCGCCCAGCGCGAACTGCGTCTCGTAGGCGTCGCGGCCTTCAAGAATGCGGCAATGGGCCGCCCGGCCGATGAGATAAGCGGGCGACTCGGACGCGGCAATCAGCCCGGCCCGCTTCTTGGCGTAGAGATACGGGCACCGCATGAAGTCGAGCAACTGATGGCTCGACAGATAGGACTCCGCCTTGGCGTGGTACTCCTCGGCTGGTTCGGTGATGAGGATGTTCAAGTCGATCGTTGAAATGCTCGGCATTGGATTCTCCGCTGAATTCCCGGCAACGAATTGTGGGGGTCTCGGCGATTGCCACACCATGGCCCTCTACAAGTAAGGGGCCGCCGAGCCCGATTTCTCGCCGGGGCATCGAAAAGCAACATGGGTTTGAACATGGGTTTCTAACGTCACATGTTCAGAACCATGTGGCCCCATGTGGTCGCCCATATGTGTTGCTGCATGCCATCCCGCATCCTAGATACGTGACCCCGATGCCCACCCGAAACTCGCACACGTGACGTCGACCGACGTGGTCCGACGCGAACGAACCGCGTGTGCGAGGAATCGTGAAATGATTCGCAACGAGTACGAAGGATGGTTTGAGAAGCAGGAAGTCGAGCTGATTCGACGGTGGGCGAAACGGGGCGGCATTCCGTCAGACGGCGCCTACGATGTGTTGCAGGAGGTCGCGATGGTTGTCGTCCAGCAGCCCGATGACTGGTCGGCAATGACGGCCGTGGAGCGCAAACAGTTGCTTTGGGTTGTGACCCGCAACGTCCTGGGCAAGATCAAGCGAGCGGAGCGACGCCGGAGGCGGCGTGACGAAGAGAAGGCGGCGATGGTTGAGGAAGCGTACTGCGACAATGCAACGCCCATTCGCCTCGATGTTCAGGAAGTCGTCGCCGGCCTGGATGAGCGATGTCAGACCGTATGCGGGCTTCTGTCGCAGGGCCTCTCGAAATCCCAAATCGCCGAGCGGATGCAGTGCGGCTGGCATACAGTCGATCGCCTCGTGCGAACCATCCGCGAGCGACTTCAGGAAGCGGAGGTCGACGCATGGTTGCGATAGCCGATAGAAATGCTCCGCCTTTCGAGAAGGAGCCCCAGCATTCCAACGGAATGCCACTTGACCGGCCTGGACTTTTCGGGCCGGTTGAGCTGTCTGTCTGTGACCGGCCCGGCCTTTCGGGCGGTCGACCGATGACCGTTGCCTGGGTCTCCGATAGCCTGTTGGCCCGCACGATCGACGTCTGGTCGAAGGCCTACGGTCGGCGGATTACGACCCAGGAAGCGATGGAGATTCTGATGAACGTCAAACGGCTGGGAGAATTGCTCTTGCGAGCACGGGAGGACGACAAGAAATGAACGTGGTCGTGTGGGCGCGGGTTTCATCCCGCGAACAGAAGGAGGGGTACAGCATCGACGCTCAGCTTCGAGCAATGCGTGACAAGGCCGCCAAACACGGCTGGGTCATCGTCCGCGAGTTCGTCATCGCAGAGTCGGCGAAGCGCGGGGCGGACCGCAAGGCGTTCAATGACATGCTGCGGTGGATCAAGCAGAACGCATCACGCGAGAAGATTGATGCGATTTTCGCTCATAAGCTGGACCGGGTGTGTCGCAATATGCGCGATGCGGTTCGGCTGCAAGAGCTCGAGGACGACCACGGCGTCAAGCTGGTCTTTGTAGAGAACGACTTCGGGCCGGGCGCCGCGGGGGCCCTGTCATTCAACGTGATGGCCGCCGTCGCGCAGTACTACAGCGACAATCTGCGGAGCGAAGTCATCAAGGGGATGGACGAGAAGGTCCGGCAGGGCTGGCCGACCGGTTTGGCTCCCTTCGGATACCTGAATGTCCGCGACAAGAACGAACCGGTCATTCCGCACCCGGAGCGGTCGAAGACGCTTGCTCGCATCTTCGAGCTGTACTCGAGCGGCCAGTACACGTTCCAGTCTCTTGCAGATAAGCTGGCGGCCGAGGGACACGTCTACCGCCGAAGCCAACCGAGGTTCCATCGCACCGCTCTGTCGTGCATCCTGGGGAACCGATTCTACATCGGCGAGTTGCACCGCAACGGCAACGTCTACCAAGGCCGATACCGACTGGTGATCGACCGGGCGACCTTCGACGCCTGCCAGGACGTCCTGTACGGCCGAAACCGAAGAACCGGCCATCCCAACCTGAGTTATTCAGGGGGGCTGCTGCGCTGCGAGATTTGCGGCTTCGCGATTACCGGGGAACGCATCCGGCGGAAGCAGCGCGATGGCAGCGTTCGCGAGCACGTCTATTACCGTTGCGGAAACAACCATCCGCCGGAGGATCATCCGACGATCCGTTGGCGGGAATGCGATCTGGACGCGGCGCTCCTGGAGCAACTCGGGGAGTTCCGCTTTCCATCCCCGGAGATCGCCGCCTGGTTTCGCGAGGCGTTGGAGGCGGCATTTGCGGACCACCACCTCCTCCAATTTCATCGGCATCGTACCCTCGGCAAACGCCGGACCGAACTGGCGAACATGCAGGAACGCCTACTCAATACCTATTTGGCGGGCACGATCGACGAGGCCACGTTCACGGCCAAGACCGCCGACTTGGCGGGCCAGCAGGCAGACGTTCAGCGCCAGATCGATAGCCTCCCCCAAATGGACGGCACCCAAGGCAAGGCGATCCTGGGCGCGTTCGATCTGAGCCAGAATCTGGCCCAAATCTGGCGCGGTTCAAACTCGGCCCTCCGACGCGAGTTGCTGGATTGCGTCAGTTTGAACCGCACATTGAGCGACGTAAGTCTATATGTGGCAAAGAGAAAGCCGTTCGACGTTTTCGCCGAACGGCCGTTTTTGAAGAATAGTCGGGGCGACTGGATTTGAACCAGCGACCTCTTGGTCCCGAACCAAGCGCTCTATCCAGGCTGAGCTACGCCCCGGGCGCGGCAAAACCGTATTCTAGGCCCTCCGCCGGGCAGCGGTCAAGCGAGACGGTCCGCCGGGCAGCGGTCAAGCGAGACGCCCAGCCGGCAGCGCGGCGCCCGGGCCCGTACCCGCAGGCACCGGAGGCCGGTCCCTTAAGAGCGTATCCGAAGCCACAGTTTGGGTGGCTGTGGCTTACGCCGAAGGGCAGCCACGGACCGGTTTTCCGGGGTTTCGCTACGCTCCAACCCCGGCCACCCAGGTTGCAGGCGGGTTGCCGGATAGTGTCTACGAGCCCTTGCTGCCGCGCGAGCCGCCGAAGTGGAACAGCCGGCCGAAGACCGATTTGCGCGTCCCGTCGGTCGCCGAGGCTGGCGCATTGCCCGACAGTGCCTCGGCCAGGGCACCGATCGACTGGGTGACCGCGGCACGCGGCGCCTGCTCGATCAGGGGCACGCCGTTGTTACGGGCTTCGACCATGGAGCGGTAGTCGTTGGGCAGTTGCCAGAAGATTTCCTTGCCGATGGTCTCTTCGGCCTTCTTTAACGTAATCTGTCCGCTCTCCAATCCTGCGCGATTGACCACCACTCTGACCTTGTGAGACATGTTCTCCATTTCGTTGAAGGACATCATCAGGCGGACCATGTTGCGCAGGCAGGGCAGGTCGAGCTGCGTGACCAGCAGGATCGTGTCGGCCATTTCCAGGGCAACGTGGTCGATGGGCGTGTAGGCCTTGGACAGGTCGAGCAGCAGATGGGTGAAGGTGGCCTTCAACAGGCCGATCACCCGGCGGAGGTCTTCGGCGGCGACCAGCTCGATGTCTTCCAAGCGCACGGGCCGGGGCAGCAGATAGAGGCCCGAGGCGTGCTTGGTTAGCGAGCGTTTGAGCAGCGAGAAATCGAGCCGGCTGACGTTCTGCGCCAGATCGACGAGGGTGTAGTCGGGAATGGTGTCGAGCAGCACGTCGGCATCGCCCAGGCAGAGGTCGAGGTCCACCAGCACCACGGCGTTTTCCGGCCTGGCGGCCAGGGCGCAGCCGAGGTTGACCGCCAGGCTGGTCGTGCCCACCCCGCCGATCGCGCCGGCCACGGCCACCACCTGGCAGCTTCGCGGCTTTTTGTCCTGCCCGACGCGCCGCTCGGCAATCCTTCCCAGCGCGGCCAGCAGATCGTCGATGCGCACCGGCTGGGGCAGGAATTCCTTGGCTCCACCCCTCAGGGCGCGGAGAATCAGGTTGCCGTCGCTCGAAGAGCTGACCACCAGCACCGCGCAGCCGGGGGCGGTTTCGGAGAGCTGGGCCACCAGGCTCAGCGCCTTTTCCGGATCGCTGTCGACGGCCACCAGTCCGATGTCGGGATTGGTCTGGGCCACCACGTCGCAGAAGAACTCGTAGCGCGAACACTCGGCCTCCAGCCAGACCGTGTCCATGCCCAATAACAGATTCTTCAGCGCTTCACGCTGCGAATCGTCCGGGTCAACGATTGCCAGACGAAGCACGTTGCTCATGGCTGCACGTCACGGGGGAAGGATCGTCGGTCCATCGGGCAGGAACCGTCCCTGGCCGAAGCTCCTCAGCCGGCAGACCGGAGGACCTGTGCGGTGGGTCCGGCGGGCGTGGGAAACACCGGTCCGGCCGACCTCGACTCGGTGGTGGCGCGATACGCCGGGGCGCAGCCCAGCGCCCTTGCGGAGCGGCTGTGCCGGGACCTTGTCCGCAGCAGTGAGGCGGCTCCAGGCCCGGGTGCGGCCCGAAGGACGCCTGCGAGGCTGCACCCTCTACTAGTCTAGTACGTCGTAGCCGATCGGTCCGATGAATCCCGGTGCCCCGCTGGCCGTGGCGGCCGGAGTTGCCTGCGCGGCCGAGCGCCCGGTCGGGCGACCGTAGGGGTTTTGACGCGCAGTCGGCCTCTGTGCCGGCGCAGGCGTTCCGGGGTCCGAGGCGACTGCTGCCCCGGCGACACCGGTACTGATCGAGGGGCGCGGAGCAGAAACAGGCTGGCTCGCGGAGCCGCTCGACGGGGAGAACAGGCGGGCGAACGGCGGACTGTCGCCGGTCGGCACGGCCGCGGTGCGCGGTCGGACCCCGTAGCTCGTGCGCGCGGACGTGCCCGGATCAGCGGGAAGAGTCGGCGGCCCGGGCTGGCTGGGTTCGATGATCATGCCGGGGGGGCCGTCCGGAGAGGGCGATTCCCAGGGGCCCATGGCCTCCGCGGGCATTGACGAGGTCTCGCAACTCGCGCACCCCGGGCCGAATCCGCTCGCGTCCGCGCAGCACGCGGGCACTTCCAGAGAGCCCTTCCAATAGAGGTCCACGTCGGTCGGATCAGCGGAATTCAGTCCCGGCACGCAAGGCGGAAGCTGGTCGGCGTCCACGGCCTCGACCAACTCGGGGGTAACCAGGATCAGCAGTTCGATTTCGTTGGTTCGGTTGTCCACCGAGCGGAACGCGGCCCCCACGTAGGGCAGGTCGGAGACCCACGGCAAACCGCGGTTTTCGCTCTCGGTGCGCAACTGCACCAGCCCGGCGATGGCCAGGGTCTGGCCGGCCTTCATCTCCACGCCGGTTTCCACCTCGCGGGTGCGCAGGCCGGGGACCGAGACCGAGCCGATGGTCACGGTGCGCGTGGGGTCGATCTCGCTCACGCGCGGGCGGACCTCGAGGCGGATATGGCCGTTGCCCAGCACGATGGGGACGAAATCGAGCTGGGTGCCGTACTTTTTGTATTCGATCGAGACGCTACCCAGGCTTTGGGGCACGAGCACGGGGATTTCGCCGCCCACGTTAAAGAAGGCCGGCCGGCCGCTGACGGTCACCAGCGTGGGTTCGGCCAGCACCTTGGCCAGGTTGTCCTGGCGCAGGGCCTCCAGCACGCCGAAGAACGCCGCGCTTCCGTCCACCACTCCGAAGCTGAACGTCGCATCGCCCGTGGTGGTCACACCCCCGGTGGTGGCCGCGGTGATCAGTCCGCTGATGGTCGAAGCCACCACATTGCCGCCGGTGATCTTGGCCCAATCGAATCCTAGCCGGCGGAGCTTGGTGCGCGAGACCTCCATCACCTTCACGTGCAAGAGCACCTGGTGGACGCCGCCGACGGTGATGTTGTCGATCACCTTGGGGTAGTATTCCTCGGCGATGCGCTTAACCAGGTCCACGTGTTCGGGCCGGTCCACGTAACCGGAGATCAGCACGCCCGTGGCCACCGGAACCACTTTGAGCGTGGCATTGGGAAACTGGCTGCGGAGCACGTATTCCAGCTCCCGGGCATCGCCGAAGACGATCACGTCCACGGTGGTCAGATTGTTCTGCTCGTCCCAGAGGTTGACCTGGGTGACGCCCGGCGACAGCGCGGAAATCTGAATCTCGGTGGGCGAGAGCGGGGTGAGCTCCACCACGTCGGGATTGTTGACCTGCGCTTGGGGAATCTTGCGCTCGGTGGTCAGAATGCGGCTGGAATTGACGGTCATTTCCAGGCGCTGGCTGGCCGCGCGCACCCGATAGACGATCGACCCTGTGGAAGGATCGACGTAAGTCTGCGCCGACGCGGGGCCGGGAGCGGTCGCTTGGTTGCCCGGCGAGCTTGTTTGCGGGGCCGAGGGCGTGGCCTGGAAAGCCGGCGGACCCGTCTGCGCCAGGCCCTCAGAAGCCGCGACTCCCATCAGCCAGACCAACAGCACGGGCGGCAGCCACAACCGCCCCATGGTGTGCTTCCACATCCTTGAGTTCCTTGCAATAGACATCCGGCAAGCCGGAATACGTCCTCCGTGATCGGGACACTCCACCCCTGCGACGTCGGTCGGTTTTGGCCTTTTTCGATTCTGTCCCCTGCAAACCGATCGGGCCGTTCTTGCGTTGCTCGGGCGGGCAAAGACGGCCTGGTTGCCGTCGAGCGCCCTTCGCAATCGGCCCTCACCCCCGCCACTCTAAGCGGAGATCGGCAAAGGTTGCACGGTCGGGGCTGAAGAAAAAGGTGACAGGCACCATTTGTGCGAAGCACCCTTCGGGCCGTTCCGGCAAATGGTGCCTGTCACCTTTTTCCAGGCCGCCAAGCCACCGTGCAGACATTAGCTACTCCCGCTTGGCGAGGATTTGCCTCAGACCACCGGAACATGTTATCATGCACGCCGACATAGCGGTTCGCAGTCGTCAACGAATGCGGTGTCACACATCACGGCCGTAAACGCTCGATGAGCGTTACGATCGCCTCCAGTGATCTGGAGCGACGCTTAACAAAGCACCCGCCGTCCGACAACGATTCGTCAGCGACACGATCCAAGCCACCGGAACGCTGCTGATCGACGAAGTTGGCAGTGTGGGGCGGGGGAGTTCGGATCGGCGATTCGACAAACACTCGCAAAACTTGACTCAACTGCAGCAACTTCGCGAAGCTACGTAACCTATCAGTCTATCAGTAACCCGAGGAGTGAACCACCGATGAACACGACGACACGCCAGTCAGCCGCCAAACGCGTTGGGCGGGTGCGCCAGGCAGTGCGCAAGCAGCTATCCCGCCTCTGCCTTCCCGTTCTTGCCGTGTATGCGGTTCTTGGTCTTTCTCCCAGCGGAGAAGCTCAGTCCGCGAAGCAGGATCGTGCCCGCCCCAACATCGTGATCATTCTTGCCGACGACTTAGGCTACGGGAGCGTGGGCTGCTATGGAGCGCCGGAAGAACTGGTGCGCACTGCGCACATCGACCGGCTGGCCCGCCAGGGCATACGGTTTACGGACGCCAACACGCCCTCGTCGGTATGCACGCCGACGCGCTACGGCCTGCTCACCGGGCGCTATTGCTGGCGGAGCCGACTCAAGCACGGGGTTTCAGGCGTTATACACCCCCTGCTCATCGAGACGGACCGTGCGACCCTCGCCGCGCTGCTGAAGCGCCATGGATACCACACGGCAATGATCGGCAAATGGCACCTGGGCTATGGCACCACCAGACCCGTGGACTACACCGGCGTGCTCAAGCCGGGGCCGCTCGAGTTGGGCTTCGACTATCAGTTTGCCGTGCCCCAGAACAACGGGGACCGAACCGGCGTCTATGTGGAGAACCACCGCGTATTCGCCCTGCGTTCCGCCAAGCTCGATCCCCATCCGCCGGTTACCTTTTACGGCCCGCCATACCTCGGCTTGGACGCACCGCAGCGGGACGACTCGCGCAACATGCCGGTGCTTACAGACAAGGCGCTGGCCTGGCTCGAGCGGGTTCCGCGCGAGGAGCCTTTCTTTCTCTACTTCGCCGCCACCGCCGTACACGAGCCGATCACTCCCTCGCCCGAGGCCGCCGGCAGCAGTGCTGCCGGACCCTTCACGGACTTCATTCGCGACCTGGACCACACTGTGGGGCGTTTGCTGGAAGCTTTAGAGAAGCGTGGCGCGTTAGAGAACACGCTCTTCCTGTTTACCAGCGACAACGGCGGCGTGCTCCCGCCCGAAAATCCCCAGGCCAGAGACCGCAATCCCTCGATCCGAGAGGCGGTCGAAGCGGGGCTGAAAGTCAACGGCGATTGGCGCGGGCGCAAGCATTCCATCTGGGAGGGCGGCTTCCGGGTGCCGTTTGTGGTTCGCTGGCCAGGGCACGTGCCCGCCGGCACACAGTGCGACCGGATGATCGGGCTCGTTGACATCTACGCGACCGTGGCCGAAATCCTCGGCGAAGAGCTTCCCACCCCTGATCTCGCCACCCCGGACGGTGTCGCCGCCCCCGACAGTGTCAGCTTCCTCCCCTTGCTGCGCAACCCGGACGCTTCCGGCCCGCGGACTTCCATCATCCTTCACAATGCAAATGGTGTCTTCGCCATCCGGCAGGGCCCGTGGAAGTACATCGAGGGCAATCCCTCCGTGCAGGTTCCCCCCGCCCGGCTCAAGAACCACCCCGAGTATCACGCACAGTTGTACAACCTCGAGGACGATCCCGGCGAAACGAGGGATCTGCTGGAGCAGTTGCCGGATCAAGCCGAGCGGCTCGCGGCCCTGCTTGAGAAGCACCGAACGCAGGACTTCAGCCGGTGAGGAGCGATTCGGGCGATTCCGGGGATACGAACCGATATTGGGATCCTGGGAAAGAGGCATACTGGGTAAGATTCGGCAGAGGCCCGGCCTGGCTCGACGAGCAAGAGTGGTCATTCCGGGTCTGCCGGTCAGAAAAGGTGTCAGGAACCATTTCTTGACCAGGGTCGGCCCAAGAGACGGAAAAACGGTTCCTGACACCTTTTTCGTCTTCTAAACTCCGCTTAGGTGGTGGCTCTTCCGTAACGTGCGGGGTTCGCACCTAAAA
>CAYXPN010000226.1:0-9634 GCA_964467075.1 uncultured Planctomycetaceae bacterium | reverse complement strand
GGCCTTTGCCCGGCCGCGGCACTGCTCCATGAGCTTCTCGTTCTTGCGCCCGGCTGGTGTGGAAACGGTTCCACCGCGCGGAGTCCTTACTCGTTGTGGGCGATCCCCTCTTGCTGGTCGAGCAGCGCGGGCTTCCGCGGGGTGTGGGCTATTTCGAGCCCGGGGGCGCAGATGAATAGGCGTTTGTCGTAGCATTACGCGAGCGGTGCGTAGTGAGCGTACTGGCACGGTCCTTGAAGGACCCGATGAATCGGGTCACTACGAACCAGCGATGAATCGGGCAATCGGGAAACGCCGCGCTGTTCATCCCCCGCGCCCGTCAGATGGGCGAGCGAGGCGGCCGGGTTTCAAGGCCCGGGCCGAAGGCGTGACGGCCAGTCCCCCCCGGGATGTGCAGCGAAGCTCAGGCGGCATGGCCAGCCCCACCGCATAGACGGCGTCGACGGTCTCGTCCAGCGGGATGGGGTTTGGATAGCCGCCCAGCACAAGGTCTGCACTGACAAAGGCACCGGCCGCGGCCGCGGCGTTGCGCGTGTGACAGGGGATTTCGACCGTTCCGTGCAAGAGGTCGCACACCAGCCCCATCGTGTTTTGCAGCGAAGTCGCGGCCGCGTCGCAGGCCTGGCGCGCCGTGCCGCCCACGGCGTCCACAACGGCCGCGGCGGCCATCGCCCCGGAAGCGCCGATTTCCACCTGGCAGCCGGCCGTCTCCGCAGCAAACGTCGCGCGCCGGGCCACGATCAACCCCACGGCGCCCGCAGCGAGCAACGCCGAGCCGATCTGCTCGCGCGCCAGCGACCGTTCTTCGGCCAGCGTGACCAGCGCTCCGGGAATCACGCCGGCCGAACCGCCCGTCGGCGCAGCACACACCACGCCCATCGCCCCGTCCACGTGCATCACCGCCAGGGCCCTGGCCGCGGCGCGCGTGTGCAGGCTGCGCACCGAGAGGCGCCCCCGGGCTTCCGCCTCGAACACGGCCCCGGCACAGGCCGGCAGCAGTTGCAGGCCGCTGAACTGAGGGTCCAGCCCGCACTCCACGCAGCGCACCATGATGTCGTAGCGGCGGAGCGCTTCGGCCATCACCTCGGACTGGCTCATGCCCAGCAGTTGGGCCTCGTAGGCCAGGGCCAAGCGACCCAGAGAGACGCCGCGCCCTTCGGCCATCTCAACCATCTGCGCGGCACTGGAGAAAAGGGGCTCGCCCTGCTGCACAAAGTAGACCGGCGCACACTCCCAGACCCTTGCCCCGCGATCCAACGCCTGGAGCTGCTCGCGAAAGCTCGCGGGCAAAGCGGCCTTGCGCCGGCACGCCAGGCGCACCAGGTCGCCGGCGCGGGAGACCGCGGGCTGATCGAGGCAGCCGTCGTCTTGTGCGAGCAGTGCGCAGGCTGCACCCGCTTTGTCGGCCGAGAGTTCCAGGAGCGTCTCATAGGCTGAGCCGCTGAAGAGCACGGGACGCCCGTCAACGTGCGTGATCTCCACCTCGCCGCCGCCGATCGAACGGGCGACCAGGCGCACGTGCCGGTGGTCTGCCGCGGCAAGCTCGACATCCACGGTATTGGGATGGTCCGCATTGGCGAGCCTGGCTGTTCTCAGCTCGATTTCCAGCCCGGCGCGGGGTGCATCTTGCAGTGCGGTGAAGAACGATTCATCCGTGAGCGGCTTGCCCATCAGTCCCATGGCCAACGCGCGATCGGCTCCTTGGGCCGCCCAGGTGACCGCGTAGGAGCCCTCCGGGTCAAGGGTCACCACGGCCCGGCGCGGCACGGCGCCCAAGAGCGAGCGTGCCATGCAGGCAATGTGGTATGCGCCGGCCGTGTGCGAGCTGGACGGCCCGCGCATCACCGGGCCGAGCACGTGGTTGAAGATGCTGATCGTCTTCATGGCGGTGGGAATGAGGTGAATCGCTGTGGCCGGGGCAAGGCCGAGTCATCAGTGAACGCCGGTCGTGCTGCTCAGACCAGCAGTGGCACACGCGGCGCAGCTATTGGACCTTGTCGAGCAGGCGTTTCAGCTCGTTGGCCACCAGGCTGGGGTTGTCGCTCTGGACCAGGTGGTCCACCTGGGCGGGCGGCACATTGAGTTTGCGCAGCGTCTGGGCCACGCGTTTCCAGAGCCGGGCGCGCCGGCTGCCTTCGGCCAGGTAGAGATCGCTCACCAGATCGCCCAATCGCTGCAACAGGATGGTGTCCTGGTTCTTGTAGTAGTCGCGGATCACACGCTGCTGATACGGAGTTCGCTTGGCCATCAACAATTCCTTTTATCCGTTGAATCCGCGGCGACTATTCAGCCGCCTGAAGTCGGCGCCGCCCGCCGTGGCGAGTCACATTGGGCCCCTTCAGGGCTTCGGAGATGGAACCGACCCGTCTGCCCAGGGCTCCGCTGCGCTCGCCCTGGGCTATCGTATCGCGCCCCGTTGGGGCTCAGCGCGCCGGGTGCCGCGCGGGTGTCACTGCTGGCTTGCCCAGCAGTGCAATCGTCCATGCCGCGTGCGTGCAAGCACGCGCCGTGCGACTGTTCGTTCGTTCGCGTGCGTGGAAAGCACGCACCCTACGGCTTGCCTTCAGCGGATTTCGATCTCGTACCAAACGGTCTGGTGCTTCGGATCGAGCTTGACCACCGCCTGCCCGTCCTGCTCGGCGGCCTCGATCACCGGGCCGCGCGCGCCCGAGGGGTCCAAGGGATAGTATCGGACGCGCTGGGCCGAGAGCGGCAGACGAATCTCCGCGCACACGCCCTCGCAGAGGACCGGCTCGCTCCCCCAGCGGTCGCCCAGCGTGATCCGATCGCCGTCGAGCCGCTCCAGCTCCGCGCCCGTGTTGCGCACCACCGCGGTGGCGGCCACCAGCACGCGCCCGGGCTGGTCGAAGCCGTCGCCGTCGATGCACACCAGGCTCACCGTGGCCCAGCCGAGGCGCGTCTTGCCGATCCGCAAGTGAACGTTGCCCAGCTCAAAGCCCTCCGGCCGGGTAAAGCCGGTAAACAGCTTGCTCCGTTTGGCATCGACAATGAAGTGACCCTTGCCCGGCTCGGGCACGTTCCAGCGGATTTCTCCGGTATCGGAGCGCAGCTCGGGCAGCTCGGCCGCCAGATCGTGGGCGGCCACGGCCGACGTGGCGGCCGGATGGATGTCGAGGCCCACGCGGCGCAGCACGGCCATGCGGCGGCTGAGCCCCAGGTATTCGGCCTGGAGGTCCCAGACATTGAGCGTCTCGTAGAGCACCTCTTTCTCGCGCTCCGGCGTCAGGGGCACCAGCAGCCTCTGGCGCGCGGGCTGCACGTCGCCGCGCAGAAACATGGCCGCGCAGGCCGGCAGGTGGGCCAGCTTGGCGGTGTCGCCCTTGATGTCGAAAAAGCCGGTGATCCGCCCCGGCTCGAAGTCGGTGTTGTGGCTGTAGGTGAAGCTGAAGACGCCGTCCCAGTCCTGAAAGGCGCCGAACGCGGCGAGCATGGGCAACCCCTCGGCCGCATACTCATTCGGCGCCGGATGGTTGTATTCGCTCACCGTGAACGGCATGTCCGACACGCGACGGACCGCCAATCCACCCAGCGTGCCGCCGGGGCTGTTGACCAGCGCCACGTTGCGCACCGTCCAGTTGCGCGGGTCCCAGGGACGGCCGGGAAAACTGGGATGATTCCAATAGGAATGGGCGTCGATATAGTCCAAGCCGGCCTGGATGTGGACCGGGCTGTAGCTCAACTGGGTGCCGGAGACCAGCGACTTCAGCCCCAGTTCGTTCTTCAAGAACCGATACATGCCCCACCAATAGTCGCGCTCCGTGTCCCAGAGGAAATCCACGAAGTCGCGCTGGGCCGCCTTGGTCCGGACCGACCGGCGCGCGGGCAGCACCGGCACGGAGTCCTCCTCCAACCGCTCGCCCGGTGCCAGGCCCTCGATGCCCCCCGGGCGCAGCGAAACCCCGGCCAGCTCGTAGCGCCCGGGCTTCAGCCCCGTGAACGTGATCCGCGCATTGCGGTCGCTCTGATCGGCCCGGAACGTGAACCGATAGCGCTGCCACTCCGTGCCCACGCGCAGCGACTCGGAAAGCCCCAGGCGCTGCCAGGGATCGTGGGCCATCATGCAGTTGACCCCCACGCTGCGCTCTGCGTCGCTGCGCAGAAAGAATCCAAGCGTGTAGGGCGCGCCCTTGCGCAGCCGAAGGCCGTCCTGCACGAGCTGTGGGCGCCACGGCTCGCGCCCCTGGCGCGTGACCTCGACGCGCAGGCACCGAACCCTTTCGGGTCCATCGGGCTCGACCGACCAGCTCACCTCGGTCCGCTCGTCGCGCTCCATGAACCACGTGGCTTCAACCGGCTCGCTGAAATCGCCGTTTCGCAGCATCTCGCGCCCCAGCGGCCGGGCGCCCGCATTCCATGCGCGCCGGAGCTTCTCGGTGCTGCCGTACTTGTTGCGCAGCCAGGCGTTCCACAGTCCGCGATACGTGGCGGCGTAGGGGTCGGGCAGGGTGTCCAACTGACCCCGGCCCCAAACCGTGAACAGGGCGTCCTCGTTGCTGATCTCCACAAAGGCCACCGCGGGCTCGTCGGTGTAGGGCTTGCCCGTGTGGGGGTTGACGTGGGTGAGCAGGTCGCGGGCATATTGCCGCTGGGCTTCGATCATGCGGGGCTCGAAGTTGCCGAGCCCTTTGTCGTACTTCGGGCGGCCCTCCACATTGGGAAAGCCTTCTGCGGGGCCCAAGGTGCGGGAGACGTGGAGGTTGAGGTTCACGTAGATGCCGTGCTGTTTGAGCTGGTAGATCAGGTAGTCGAGCCGGGCGAGCTTCTCGGGGTCGATGATGAGCTTGTTGGGACTCTTGCCCCAGATCGAACGGCTGTCCATGTGGTGCATGCGCACGCAATTGATGCCGAACCGGGCCAGGCGTGCGGCCACGCGCTCGGCCTGTTGCCGCTCGGGAAAGCACGCCTCGAAACACAAATTGGTGGCGAAGAATCGCACCGGACCGCGATCGGTCACCAGCCGGCCGCCCCGGGCGCGCACAAACCCCTCCGCCCCGGCAGGGCTCTTGAGCCAGGCCGACACGTTGGTCACGTTCTCCGGCGCATCGTAGGAGATCACAAAGGGGAACAAATCCGGCTCCCCGGCCGGTGCCGCCACGGCGTGCGCGGCCCTGGCCGGCGCCACCAAAACCAGCACCAGAACCGCGGCCAAGCCTGCCGTCCAGCGCCACATGGCAGAGCACCTTTCGAATCGGAGCGACCAGTTGTCTCGAAAAGAAAAGCCGGTCATCGTCCGCCCGTTTGGGGCACAGTCGGCTTCACGAAGCAATCCACTGAAGAGCACAAAAAAGCACGCCTGCCCCCCGCCGCCGGAATGATGGTCCCGGGAGCCGAAACCGCCCGGCACCTGGGACGAGGCCGGCGACGGTCCACACCTGCCATCCGACTTTAATCCACCGCAGCCTTGCTGGCAAGTCTTGCCCGGCAGACGCCGGGGGCGCTCGGGGGCGCGGATCGGGCTTCACAGCACGCCCGACCGCGCCTACCATGGCCGCCATGCAGAACACGGACCGGTCCGATTCTTCGCATAATCCGCCGCCCCGACCGGCCGAACCACGGCCCTCGGGCGTGGCGGGCCAGCAGCCGGTCGCACCGCCACAAGCCGTTCCGCGGCCGGCCGCACGGGGCAGCTCCCGACGGCTCATCTCCGGCGCGCGCACCACGGCGCTGGGCATCCTGGCCGGCCGCGTGCTCGGACTGCTGCGCGACATGGCCACTGCCGCGCTGTTGGGCCTGGCGGGCGGCGGCGTGATGGACGCCTTTGCCCTGGCCTGGCGACTGCCCAACCTGGCGCGGCGGCTGTTCGGCGAGGGTGCACTTTCGGCCAGCTTTCTGCCGGTCCTGTGCGCCCAACTGGAGACCGACCGGCAGCGGGCCTGGCAACTGGCCAGCGTGGTGCTCACGGTGCTGGCGGTGCTGCTGGCCGGGCTGGTGCTGGTGGGGGAAGCCCTGCTGGGGCTGGCGTGGTGGGTCTGGGGCGGCACGCACGAGGTCGATCTGCTGGTGAGCCTAAGTGCGCTGATGCTGCCCTACATGTTGTTCGTCTGCGTGGCCGCCCAATTGACCGCCACCTTGCACGCCTTGGGGCGATTCGGCATTCCCGCGCTGGCCCCGGTGTTGTTGAACGTCGTCTGGCTGCTCGCGGCAGTGCTGATCGCCCCCTGGTTTGTCGCCGATCGCGCAGCCCGGGCTCATGTACTGGCCATGGCGATCGTGGCGGCCGGGGTGCTCCAGGTAGCCGTGCAGCTTCCGGCACTGCACGGCGAGGGGTTCCGCTATCACTACCACTGGCGTGCCAGCCGGGAGGCGGTCGGGCGCATCGGGCGCGCCATGCTGCCCATGATGGCCGGGCTGGCCGCCACGCAGGTGAACACGCTGGCCGACAGCCTGATCGCCTGGGGCCTGGCCGCTACGCCCACCGGCGCGCAGCGCATCGCGTGGCTGCCCGGCGAGCCCGCCTACCCGTTGCGCCAGGGCGCGGCAGCGGCCGTGTATTTCGGTGAGCGGTTCTATCAGTTTCCCTTGGGCGTGGTGGGCATTGCGGTGGCGGCCGCGGTCTTTCCCCTGCTCAGCCGCCACGCAGCCCGAGGCGACCGCCGGCGCCTGGCAGACGATCTGTCGCTGGGACTGCGCCTGGTGGTGAGCTTGGCAGTGCCGGCCGGGGTGGGGCTGATGATCCTCGCGCGCCCGCTGGTGCACCTGCTGCTCGAGCACGGCCAGTTCAGCGCAACCGAGACCGATCGGGCCGCGCGCATGATCGCCTGCTACGCCGCGGGCGTGGCCGCCTATTGCGCGTTGCCGGTGCTGGTGCGCGGGTTCTATGCCATGGGCCGCCACGCCACTCCCGCGCGCGTGGCCGGCGCCATGGTGGGGCTGAATCTCTCGCTCAACCTGGCGCTCGTCTGGACGCCGCTGGGCGAGGCCGGGCTGGGCGTGGCCACCGCCCTTTGCGCTTTCGTCCACGTCCTGGTGTTGCTGGCGGTCTTTGGCCGCCGGGGCGTGCGCCTCGACTGGACCATGCTGGGCCTGACCCTGCTGAGGGCCTTGCTGGCCACGGCGCTCATGGCCCTGGCTGCTTGGGCCGTGTTGGCCCTGCTGGGAACCCCCGGCCGGTGGTATGCAGCCGCGGGCCGGGTGGTGCTGCCGCTGGTCGCGGCCGTGGTGGTCTATGCCGCGGCCTATGGCCTGCTGGGCGGTCGCGAGCTGGCCGTGCTCCTGCGGGGCCGCGGGGCGGAAGAGGGCGATTTCGACGAAGTGCTCTGA
This sequence comes from uncultured Planctomycetaceae bacterium, assembly GCA_964467075.1. Taxonomy (GTDB): domain Bacteria; phylum Planctomycetota; class Planctomycetia; order Pirellulales; family Thermoguttaceae; genus CAYXPN01. Next base: position 2,353 of record CAYXPN010000226.1, on the reverse strand, counting down.
GAATCTTGGGAAGACGCAGGGAGGCTCTTTCCAGACACGTAGAACGGGTCAAGCCGCGTTCCGCAGACCCACCGAGAATGAAAGCCGAAAGCCGAAAACCGAAGCCCGTGGGTCTCGCTTCCGCTCGACCCGCCCTGCAAGCTACGAGACTACGTGCGTGCAAGCACACACCCTACGGAGCTGGGTGGCCGTGGCTTACGCCGAAGGGAAGCCACGGACCGGTTTTCCGGGGTTTCGCTACGCTCCAACCCCGGCCACCCAGGTCGCACGCCGGTTTTCGGATAGTCTCTGAGTGAGCGCCCTTCAGCGGGCCCCGCTTTCGTCCCGGCTGCAACTCGGATAGCATTGTCAAGTGGTGTGCGGACCCCGGGGTCCAATGGTTGCAAGCAATCCGGCCGTGAAACAAATCATCGCCATTGTCCGACCGTTCCTGGCCGAGAAGGTGCTCGACGCCCTCGGCCATGGGCCGCTGGAGGCCTGCCAGGTTCACGAAGTGAAGGGCTTCGGGCGCCAAAAGAGCTACCTGGACGCCTACCGCGGCAGCGAATACTCGCTGGCCTTTCTGCCCAAGGTGCAGATCACCGTCTGGGTCGACGACCCGCGCGCCGAAGAGGTCGTGCAGACCATCGTGGGCACCGCCCGCACCGGACGCATGGGCGACGGGAAGATCTTTGTCCTCTCGGGCACCCACGCGCCCGAGCAGGTGGTGGACCTCGACGAGCAGGCACGTCCAGCGGACGACGCGCGCCGCTAAGCCCGCGCGTTCCGGACGTTCAACTACCGTCGCCGCTTTCCGGGACTTGGCGGGCCGCATCGCGCGGCCTCAAGCCCAGCGCAGCGTAGAGCCGCGGGTCGGCCAGGCTCTCGACCACCAGGGTCGCCGGCCCGAAGTCGTGGGTGCGGCTATGTGGGCCGGGCACGGCAATGGCCACGGCCCCGGCCGCGGCGGCTGCGCGGCAGCCGTTCTCGCTGTCTTCGAGCACTGCGGTCTGCCGCGGGGCAACGCCCAGGCGCCGGGCCGCGGTCTGGTAGATTTCGGGATCGGGCTTGCCGCGCACCACGTCCTCGCTGGTGAGCACGAAGCAAAACCGGCGCGCAAGATCGAACGGGCGCAGACACGCCTCGGTCAGCCGGCGCCGGCTGCTGGTGGCGATGGCCTTGGGCAGCCCGGCCGCCTCCAGGGCATCGAGCAGCTCGATCACCCCCGGCATGGGCGCAAGCCGGCCGGGCAGCAGGCCGAGAAAAACCTCGTCCGACTCGGCGCTGAGCTGCTCCCACGACTCGCCGAGCGTGTGCCAGCGGATCATCTGCTCGAACGCCGCCCGGGGCGGCAGCCCCATCATGGCGTTCTTCAGTCCGTCGGGAAAGTCCAGCCCGCGGCGGCGCATCAGCTCGGTGCCGGCCAGCGAGTAGATCTGTTCGGTGTTGAAGATCAGGCCGTCCATGTCGAACACCACGGCGCGAATCTCGGCATCGACAGGAAGCTCGCCCGTACTGCGGGCGTCTGCCTGCTGGGGCAAATGCGCACCGCCGGACGCGGGAGCACTCCCGCGCGCACGGGCAGCATCGGGCAAGTGAGTGTGGCTGGACGAGTCGGCCATCCTGTTTCCCCTGACAGCCCTGGTATCAGTGTCCGCCGACTGCTTCGTAGGTGCGCCGCTTGACCCCGCTGCGGGAGTTCTCCTCGGCCTGGGCGGCGAGTTTGGTTCCCCAAAGCGTGGGATACCGGCCGGTCACACAGGCCAGGCACAGCTCCTCGGCCGGCAGGCCGATGGCGCGCACGAGGGCCTCCACGGGCAGGTAGCGGAGCGAGTCGGCCCCCAGCTCGTCGGCCATGCGCTGCTGGACCTGGTCGGTCAACTGCCCGCCTGCAAGAAACCGCGGGGCAAACAGTTCGCTGACGGTGGACATGTCGATGCCGTAGAAGCAGGGAGAGATGATCGGCGGACAGGCCACGCGCACGTGGATTTCCCGGGGCCGGCCGAACTGCCGGATGCGTTCGAGCAGGGCGCGCATCGTGGTGGCGCGCACGATGGAGTCCTCGACCAGCAGCACGCGCTTGCCTTCGAGCACCTCGGGCAGCGGGGTGTACTTGGCCCGGGCCTTGTTCTGGCGGTCGCTGCCGCCTTCGATGAACGTGCGTCCGGCGTAGCGGTTGCGGATCAAGCCTTCCACGCTGGGGATGTTCAGGGCGTAGGCCATGGCGTCGGCCGCGGCCTTGCCGGTATCGGGCACGGGCACCACCACGGTCCGGCCGTCGTCGGTGGGCACGGTCTCCAGCCGGGCCAGCTCCTCGCCCAGGGCCTTTCGGACCAGATACACGCTGCGCCCGTCGAGCGTGCTGGCCACGTTG
>CAYXPN010000225.1:0-9727 GCA_964467075.1 uncultured Planctomycetaceae bacterium | reverse complement strand
CGGTACACGAACCGTGCGCTCACGACGGCCCAGGTCATCGAAGAGTTGATCGGCTTGGCAAGGGCGATTCGTGAGGCCGTGCAGCGAGGCGAGGAATCGGGCCTGACCGAAGACGAGGTCGCATTCTACGACGCGCTGGCGGATAACGAATCGGCGCGCGAGGTCTTGCAGGATGACACGCTGCGGTTGATCGCGCGTGAACTTGCGGATCGGATCAAGGAAAAGGCGTCGCTGGACTGGACCCAGCGGGAAACAGTGCGAGCTGACATGCGCCGGACGATCCGGCGTTTGCTGACGAAGTACGGCTACCCGCCCGACGCCCAGGAAGCGGCTACACAGTTGGTGATACGGCAGGCAGAGCTGATGGCGGAAGGATTGGTCAGCTAAAACTTTTGTAGTCCGAAAGGCGCGAAATGCAGTCATACGTCATCAAGACGCTGATCCGAATGCTCGAAAGCAAGGAGCTTGTGCTACCGGCTATGCAGCGTCCTTTCGTTTGGGAGGAGGAACGGATACTTCGGCTGATGGACAGTCTCCTGCGGCGTTTTCCGCTCGGCACAATCCTCGTCTGGGCCACCACCGAGGCTCAGCGGTTTCGGGCTTTTCGGGCCCACGCACAGACTGGCGAACAGCCAGTATTCACTTTCGAGAACGCTTCGCCGAATGCCCGGAAGCTCTATGTTCTCGACGGGCAGCAACGACTAACCACGCTGTTCTTGGCGCTCAAGGGCACGCTCGATGATCGGCAGTTGTACCTCGACGCCTTGAGCGGGTGTTCCGATGGCAAAGACCCGGGCGAGATGTACTACGACTTCCGCTTCCTATCGGCCAGTGAGGCCGAGGAACTGAGCAGGCGCGAGCCGACCGATGGGCAAGCGAGGCAGTACTTCGTGCCGTGCGAAACATTCTTGAAGGTGGAACCCATCGATGCTCCCTTGGTCGCCGCCCGCATCGCGAAAGAGAAGGGCTTTAGCGATGAAGAGCAGGCACAGCTGTCGAGCACGTACACCCGTGCGAGCGGGTGCCTCGTTTCGGAGAAGGCGCTGCAAGTACACGTGATCGACGAACACGGGGAAACCCGAACGCCGATCGAGGAGATCTTGGAGATCTTCGTTCGCGTCAACTCCGGCGGCTCATCATCGACGAGATGGCCGTCAACCCGAAGTATTACGAGAAGATGTCGCAGTTGCTCGACGCGCTGATCCTGCAGCGCAAGCAGGAGGCGCTGAACTACCGGGCCTACCTGGCAAAGATCGTCGATCTGACCAAGAAGGTCAGCAAACCCGAAAGCCAGTCGTCGTATCCGGCCACGATCAACAGTGCGGCGCGCCGGGCGTTGTACGACAACCTCGGCCAGGACGAGGCTCTTGCCGTTGCGGTCGACAACGCCATTCGGGACGTGAAGAAGGACGACTGGCGCGGGATGCGGGCAAAGAGGATCGAGGTGCGAAACGCCATCAAGTCGGTCCTCGGCGAAGACGATGGTGTGGTCGATGCCATCTACAAGATTGCAGAGAGCCAACGTGACTACTGAGCGGCATACCATTGAGGTTCGAGGCATTCCGGTGGAGGTTGTCCGCAAGGACATCAAGAACCTCCACCTGGGCGTCTACCCGCCGAAAGGCCGGGTTCGCGTCGCCGCGCCGCTGAGCCTCGACAACGAGGCCGTCCGGTTGGCCGTCATTGCTCGGTTGGGATGGATTCGCCGGCAGCAAGAGGGTTTTGAACGGCAAGACCGGCAATCACAACGGGAGATGGTGACCGGCGAAAGCCACTTCTACTTCGGGCGTCGTTACCGTCTCGACGTGATCGAGCACGAAGGCACGCCGTCGGTGAAGCTGCCGAACAACCATACGATGGAGCTTCGTGTCCGGCCGGGTGCTGATCGGGATGCACGCGAGGCCGTTTTGCAGCGGTGGTATCGACGACGCCTGCGTGAATCGCTGCCGGAGCTTCTGGCGAAATGGGAGCCCAAGGTCGGCGTCGAGGTTGCCGAGTTGCGGATCAAGAAGATGAAGACCCGTTGGGGCACCTGCAACCGCGAAGCGCGACGCATCTGGCTGAATCTTGAACTGGCCAAGAAGCCGCCGGCTTGCCTTGAGTACATCCTGGTCCACGAGATGGTCCATTTCCTCGAACGGCATCACAACGAGCGATTCCGCGACTTGATGGACGGCCTCATGCCTCAATGGCGCCTGCATCGGGAAGAACTCAACCGCGCCCCGCTGGCGCATGAAGATTGGTCGTACTGAACCGGGGGCGCACACCCGCGCCGGTTTGGTCTCTCGCCGTTGGGCTCCGCTGCTGAACGCAACGAGGCCCGTTCCGCCCCCGTAGGCGTGACTACGCCCCGACACGCCGCGTCTTTTCGTGGTTTGCGGCCTTGATGGCCAGCCTTCCCGACCCCGACACGCGCCAAACGTCGCGATTCTGGGCCATCTCCGGGAATCCTCCGAATCCCGGCAGATTCTTCCCCGGCCGCGCTTGATGTTTGCCGGGATTCCTGGCTCCTGTGTGTCCGTTGGCACAACTTCCCCCAATACGAAAGGAGCGACCATGCGAATCACGCGAATCGATTTCGAGGGCCGGGCTGGCTACTACGCCACGGCGGTCCGCCGGCAAAGCGGCGACGAGAACGCCTTGATCGAGGTCACCGTTCTCACGCCGGAGAAGCCCAACGGCCATACGCACCGCGTTTGGGCCGACTGCGAAGAAGACATCTTCTCGATGGCTGAATGCCTGCAAAGCCACCTCGAAGGAACCCGGGCCAGCGCGGCGGACTTCGACGCGTACTACCGCGAACTGCTGAAGCTGAGCGATTGCTAACCAACCCTATTTCCCAACCACCAGGAGCCGAACGATGAACGCGAACAACGACGAACGGATGAGCGAGGCGGTCGACCAGGAGGCCTTCGAGCAGGTGATTCGCGAGAACCTCTCGCCCGAGGCGGTGGCCACGATCATCGCCTTCCTGCAACCGGCGGCCTTCTACAAGCCCGCCAACGAAGACGCGATGCAAGCGCTGCGGCAGGTCGAATGGTTCGCCGACACGCTGACCGACCTGCTTGGCGTCGAAGAACACAACCGCCTGATGGACGAGCTTGGCCTGTAAGCCGAAACGCTGGCCGGCCTTGGCCGGCGGGCGTCGTCCGCGGGTGATTCCGCGGGCCTGACGATGGCAGCCTTTCCATCACAATCGAAGGAGCCCAACGATGGCAACGAAGAAGACGAACACGAAGAAGACGAACGCCGAGAAGAAGATGAGCCAGATCGAGGCGGCGATGAAGGTCCTGGCCGCAACGAAGAAGCCGATGACCTGCCAGGAGATGGTCGATGCGATGGTCGCCAAGCGGCTTTGGAAGTCGCCCGGCGGTAAGACCCCGCACGCGACCTTGTACGCATCGATCCTGCGCGACCTGAAGAAAGGCAAGGACGCGCGATTCAAGAAGGCCGCCCCGGGCAAGTTCGCATTGGCCACAGCACGGAAGCGCCGAACGCGGTGACGCCCAGCAGAAGAAAGGAAAATGCCATGACCAACAAGCTCAAGCCCGCCGTGGGCTACATCCGCATGAGCACGGACAAGCAGGAGGACAGCCCCGAGCAGCAGCGGGCCGAAATCCTCAAGCTCGCCAAACGCTACGGATACCGCATCGTGCGCTGGTACGAAGACCACGCGATCAGCGGCGCGAAGACCCACAAGCGAAAGCAGTTCCGCCAGATGATCCGCGACGCCGAGGAGATCGGCAACTTCCGCGCCATCCTCTGCTGGGATCAGAATCGTTTCGGCCGCTTCGATTCCATCGAGGCGGCCGAATGGATTTCGCCGCTGCGGCGCGTCGGCGTCGAACTGGTGACCGTCGTTCAAGGGCGGATCAACTGGGACGACTTCGCCGGCCGCATGATCTACCAGATCACGCAGGAAGGAAAGCACCACTACCTCGTCGACCTTTCGCGGAACGCCCTGCGGGGCATGATTCGGTTCGCCAAGAAGGGCAGCCTGCTCGGCATGCCGACGCCGTACGGCTACGACCGTCTCTACTTCAACGCCAACGGCGAGGAGATGTGCCGCATCCGGCGGGGCGAGAAGTTCCGCAAGCCCCGCGATTGGTCGGCCAAGCTCGTGCCGTCGTCCAACGGGCGGGAACGGGAAACGCTGCGATGGCTCTTTCGCGAGTTCGCCACGACGGAACGCAGCGCTCGCTCGCTGGCCGTGGAATTGAATCGGCGCGGGACGCCGTCGCCCAACGGAGGCGAATGGGACTTCTCGCATGTGAAGAACATCCTGCGCCACCCGGTCTACGTCGGCCATCTGACCTACGGCCGGCGGAAAGGCGGGCTGTACCACCACGTCGGCGAAGACGGCGAGATCGTCTCCTCGCGGGAGAAGATCAACGGCCACGCCGGGTATGCCCCCATCATCGTCCCGAACAACCATGAACCGCTGATCGACCAGGAGACGTTCGACGCCGTTCAGGCGAAGCTGAAGGCGAGGATGAAGCAGCGGGGCGGGCCGGTTCGGAAGTACCTGCTCTCGGGCATCCTGCGATGCGGCCATTGCGGCTCGATCATGGTTGGTGCGGGTCAGAACGGCGGCCGCGGCAACACCTGATACACGTACTACAAGTGCAAGCGGTCGCGCGATTCCGGCACGTGCGCGAACTACGCCGTACGCACCGCCATGATCGAGGAGGCCGTCGCGGAGCACTTCCGGACCGTTTGGCGCAGCGATGCGGGCCAGAAGGCCCTTCGGCGGGCCATTGAGAAGATCGCCCGCGAGCGCGAACAGAACCGCCCGAACCGCCTCGCGGAGTTGGAGACGCGGCTGGCCGCGCTGGACCGCCAGATCGCCAAGGGGAAGGAAAACCTGCTTCTGGTCGACGCGGCCGACGTGCCCGAGCTTACGCAGGTCCTTTCCGGCTGGCGGGACGAACGCAGCGACGTGCAATCGCAACTCGAAGCCGAGCGGGCGAACGAACGGGAAGCCCCCGACCTCGACGCCGACCGCGTGCTGGCCGAACTCGAGGAACTCGAAGAACATCTTTCTGTCGACTGCGCCCCGCTGGCCAAGGCCGCATTCTCGCGCCTCTTCAAGTCGGTGACGCTTTTCTGGAAGCAGGTCGGCCCCCGACGACGCGAGTTGGAACGGGCCGAGGTGGAGACGCACTTCCCTTTTGTCTAACCGGGAATGCGTCGACCCGGCCAAAGAGGCCCATGCCCAGGCCACGCGCCTGCAGAGCCACACGACCACGCTGGCCTACGAGTATGCCCGGCAAGGGCGCGACTGGGAGACGGAGCTGAAGCAACGGGCCAAGGAAGTGGCGCTTATGCACAAGCTGGGCCTTCCCGTGGCCCAAGCGGCGCCGGCCGCCCCCGAAGACGACGATGCCCAGCAAGACCAAGAGGAGGACGACGATGTCCCAAGCCGTGCAGCCTGATAAGAGCAAGCTTCAGACCGCGGCCTCGCTGAGCTTCATCTGCGAGCCCGGTGCGATCACCATCGAGGCAGCCCCAGAAGCAGCCGAGGGCGAGCGCCCGCGCCTGCCCCATTTCTCCATAATGGCCTACACGGGCGGGGCCATGCGCCTGGCCGGCTGGCGCTACCCCGTGGTGGTGGACCTGGCCGGACTGGCCATCCCCTCGCAGAGCCGGCCGATCCGTTTCGGCCACGACATGCAGAGCGGCGTGGGCCATACGGACACGATCCGGGTGGACCAGGGCCAGCTGATCGCCACGGGTGTCGTTTCCCGCGACACCGCCACCGCCCGGGAGATCGTGGCCAGTGCGCGCAACGGCTTCCCCTGGCAGGCCTCGATCGCCGCGGCCGTGGAGGAGTACGAGTTCGTGCGCGAGAAGCAGAAGGTGCTGGTCAACGGGCGCGAGTTCGCCGGCCCGGTCAACGTGATCCGCCGCGCCACCTTAGGCGAGATCAGCTTCGTGGACCTAGGCGCCGACGGGGCCACCTCGGCCCAGGTGGCAGCCGCGGCCCCGGAAAGAGACGAGGAGCATCGAACCATGGACGATCTTCCCGACACCAGTTCGCAGCCGTCGGCTCCCGCACCCACGGAGCCGCAGTCCCAACCGGCTAACCGGCCGACTGCTGAGTCCCCGGCTCCGCCGCGCGATCCTCAGTCCGCGAAGCCCGAGCCGCAGGCTCCCGCTGCCAACACCCAAGCCTCAGGCCTCACGCCGCAAGTTGCTGCTGAGACTGCTGAGGCGGCCCGGGTCTTGGCCCTCCGGCAGGTGTGTGCAGGCCGGCACCCGGAGATCGAGTCCCAGGCAATCCGTGAGAAATGGGATGTAAGCCGCTGCGCCCTGGAGGTGCTCCGTGAAGAGCGCCCCAAGGCCCCGGCCGTACACATACGCACCCCCGAGACGGTCAACAGCCGTATGCTCGAGGCAGCCTGCCTGCTGGCCGCGGGACTGCAGGATGTGGAGCAGCAGTTCGACGGCCGGACGCTCGAGGCGGCCATGCGCCGGTTCCGCGGTGGCATCGGGCTGCAGGAGCTGCTTTTGGAGGCGGCCTGGGCCAACGGCTTTACCGGGCGCAACTTCCGCGAGAGCCGCGCGGTTCTGCGCTTCGCCTTCCAGCCGGAGCTGGAGGCCGGGTTCTCCACGATCGACATCGGGGGCATCCTCTCGAACGTGGCCAACAAGTTCCTGCTCGAGGGGTTCTTCTCGGTGGAGCGCACCTGGCGGAACATCTGTGCCACCAGGAACGTCTCGGACTTCAAGACCGTCACCAGCTACCGGCTCATCGGCACGGACCAGTACCAGGAGGTCTCGCCCGGCGGGGAGCTCAAGCACGGCACCCTGGGCAACGAGACCTACACGAACCGGGCCGACACCTACGGCCTGATGCTCTCGATCGACCGGCGCGACATCATCAACGACGATCTGGGTGCGATTACCACGGTGCCCCGCAAGCTGGGCCGGGGCTCGGGCCTGAAGATCAACGACGTGTCCTGGAGCACGTTCCTGGACAACGCGGACTTCTTCAAGGCCGCCAACAACAACTACCTGGAGGGGGCGGATACGGCGCTTACGATTGACGGGCTTACCAAGGCCGAGGTGGCCTTCATGGACCAGGTGGATTCGGACGGCAAGCCGATCGGCATCATGCCGGCGATTCTCCTGGTGCCCACTGCGCTGTCGGCCATTGGCACGCAGCTCTACAAGTCCATGGAGCTCCGGGACACCAACTCCAACGTGAAGTACCCGGTGAGCAACCCGCACCAGGGCAAGTTCCGCGTGGAGGTGAGTCGGTATCTTTCCAACGCAGTCTACCAGGGTAGCTCGTCCAAGGCCTGGTACCTGCTGGCTGAGGCGAACGACCTGCCGGTCATCGAGGTGGCGTTCCTCAACGGCCAGGAGAGCCCCACGATCGAGATGGCCGAGGCGGACTTCAACGTGTTGGGGATTCGTGCCCGGGGTCACCATGATTTTGGGGTGGCAAGGCAGGATCCGTGCGCTACGCGGTTGGAGAAGGTGCCCTTCGCATGGGAGCGGGGCCGGGTGGGGGCTGCCGGGTAGGTGGGTCTTCAGGAGGGGTGTCTTGCGGGATCGCGCGAAAACGGGCCGCCATCGAGGGCGGCCCGTTGGCGTTGTGTCTCCCCTCTACCGAAAAGCGGGAGAGTGGCCGGGGATGAACGCGTTACCGGCGACGCCTCCACCACATCAGGCTCATTGCGGCAGAGCAGAGGAGCAGTGTGATGCCGCCCGGCTCGGGAATAGTTGCCACGCGGAAGCCAACGGTGTAGCCCTCGTGCGTCGGGCCGAGCGTGCCGGAGTAACGGTAGGAGGCGAGCAAGGGGACGTAGCCGTCGATGAAGGTGTATTGCTGCCAAGCGCCGCCGCGGATCCCGCGCAACGAACTGCCCCAAGTCGCTTCGTTCCATTCCCACACGTTGCCGCCCTGGTCGAACGTGCCGTAGTAACTCGCGGAATTCCCATGCGCGCCGACCTCGGTCCGCCAGTACGGACCGCCGATCGTGTACCCGTTGGCGTAGAACGTCGCGTTGTTGCCCGGGTCCGGGTCGATCAATTGGTTGCTCGGAACGCTATCGCTGCGGGTCGGATAGAGCCAGTAGCCTCCGGGGCCGCTTTGGGTCGGGTCGTAGTACGCCGCCTTGTACCATTCGTGGTCGGTGGGCATCCAGTAGCGCGCGCCGGGGTTGCGGGTCACGGCCATCAGCGCCGAGTGGCTCGTCGTCCCGTTCAAGAAGTACGCCCCATCCTCCGTCGAATCGGCGTCCTGCGGCACGGGGGACAGGAGTCCCGGCTGGCCGTTGTGCAGCCAGTTGGTAAAGCGTGCCGCGTCGCCCCAGGAGACGAAATTGACAGGCCGATTGGCCCAGTCCGTCGCCACGCGGTACTGGTACGGGTCGCCGACGGTGCCGCTGCCGGCAAAGCGCTCGATTTTGCATCCATACGTGCTGGTCCACATGCTCGTGTTGTAGAGCCCATGCGTGTCCACGCCGGCCACTGAGTTGAGGAACACCGTGTACTGCCCGCCGGTGATTTCGAACTGGCCGATCTGATAGACGTAATCGACGGCCCCGTAGCCGGGTGTCTCGAATCGCGCGTCGGGTGCATTACCCGGGTTGCCCACGGTGACGAACTCCAGGCTCGCCAGGCCGTTCCACGAGCCGTCCGGGTTTCGCGTGCCGCCCATGTTGAACACGTCGGCCTGCGCCATGCCGCCGAGCACCAACATCACGATCAGAATCGAAACGGCGCGACTCATGACAATCCTCCTTCAGACGTGGGTTTCGGGGCGACAGGCTGTCGTACCCGCTGACTCCCCAATACTCAAAGCCGAATTCCCGAGCGTTTCGGCGCAACGGTCTGAGCACCGTGAACCGGGAAATCGCGGCGTGCCCAAGAAACGGCCAACGTCAATCACCGGCCGATGCCGGCCGGGTTGACCTTTGTGGGCACTTCAGAACGCTGCCTCGCGACGTGGTGCTGCCGGGTGTGTGCGGAACCGAGTCGCAGCACGAAGTAGCCTGATTTTAGCACCCCGCTCCGGCGTGACAAGCGTTTGGAGCATGTGGACACCCGCAAGAAGCTGCTTTTTTCCGGCATCCGGCCCTGAACCAGTACCGTAGGGTGCTCTGCGAGCACCAGAATAGTCGTGGTGCGCACAGCGCACCCTACGGCTTACGCCACCAGTGGCCCGTTTGGCCGAAGGCCATATTCACCCAAGGGCCGCCAAAAAATGCGTTTTTTGGCCGGTGAACAACCCTTTCAGGGTTCAGCGGGCGTGGCGGCCACCAGACCCAGGGCGGCGCTAACGCTTGCCCTGCACCTACGGTGACAAAGCCCCTCGGGCTTCTGCCTGAGGGCCGCGCACCGCCGGCCCGGGGACACCAAAGTCTGCCTACCTACAATCGTGAAGCACACACCCTCATGCGGATTAGTATAGCAGAGCCCCGCACGGCCGCCTAGCAGGCCGGATGGGCGCGTTTGGAGGGACGCGCTTTGTCGCGTCCGCCAAAACCCGACCGGCGGCCACGACGGAGCGCAGGCCTCCACGATTCGTGCAAACGCCCGAGCGCGGGCCTCGCGAGGACGAGCATCACGAAAACGCGAAAGGACGAAAGCACGAAAACGCACGCGAAGTCGGCCACGACGGAGCGTGGCCCTCCACGATTCGTGCAAACGGCCACGACGGAGCGCGGGCCTCGCGAGGACGAGCATCACGAAAACGCGAAAGGACGAAAGCACG
>CAYXPN010000224.1:0-9764 GCA_964467075.1 uncultured Planctomycetaceae bacterium | reverse complement strand
GGCGCCGGTGTCCCGCCGCTGTCCGCTGCGGATGAAAGAAGTGTTCTTCCCATTTTGTTTTTCTCACAGGGCGCCGACCCCCCAGTCTCCCTAAGCCCCCTTGTCTTCCGTCCCTACAACTGGCACGACCGGCAAAGCTTTTCCATCCGGCCGATTCGGTTGCAGCCGGTGCGGCACCGCGGTCGAAAACTAGGAGGTAGCGGGGATTGCGCGCGGGAGCGCGGCGGCGAGCGGATACAGCGCGGCGGCGCTCTAAGCGGCAAAGGCGCACGGAGGTGCACTGGTGAAACGGCAGTCGGCCAAATTCTGCTCGGTGCTGATCGCCTTGGCCATCGGCTGCGGATCGACCGGAACGATACAGGTCTCGAACGCCCAACAGCCGGCGATCGGATCGGTCGTGGCTCCCGAATCCAAATGGGGTCTGGGCAAGCTGTTCGGATCGTTCGCCCCCAAGCCGACGCCCGCTTCCATGCCCCAAGAGCCCCGCCCGGCGCCCGACGACCCGGTCTCGCTCAGCAGCCGAGCCGAACCGAGTGCCCATCTCTACGTGGCCGTGGCCCGACTGCACCAGGACGCGGATCGATTCGTGGAAGCCGAACAGCAGTACCGGCTGGCGCTCCAGCGCGAACCCGACCACCTGGATGCACTGCTCGGCTATGCCCGGCTCAAGGAACACACTCGCCAGCCCCAGGCCGCACTGGAGCTGTACGCTCGGGCCGCAAAGGCCCATCCCGATCAGCCGGTGGCCTTGAACAACCTCGGCCTCTGCTTGGCCCGACAAGGCCAACTGGAACAAGCTGCCGCAGCCGTTGCCCGGGCCGTGCAACTGCGTCCGAACGAGGCGCTGTATCGAAACAATCTGGCCACGCTGCTGGTCGACATGGGGCGATTGCCCGAGGCCTTCGCCCATCTGCGCGCGGTACACAGCAGCGCCGCGGCCTACTACAACCTGGGCTATCTGCTGGCCAAGAAAGGCGACCAGCAGGCGGCTGCGCAACACTTCCGCATGGCCCTGCAATTGGACCCGTCGTTGGTCCAGGCCCGACAGTGGTTGAACACCTTGGGCGCCGAGGTGTCTGTGGCCCAACGGCCGGCAACCGGCAGTCCCTCGCCGGTCGGGCCCCCGGCGACGTCGCCTGGTGACCGGCGCGCTGTGCATCCTGGGCCCGCTTTTGAAGCGACGATGCCGCGCGCCGGGACCCAGGCATCTCCCAACGCCCAACCCGCGGCGGGCCCGGAACCGAGTGAAGTTTCACCGCCCGCGGCGAACCCCGCGCCCATGCCGCCCTCGGTCTCCAGCCTGCGTCGCCTGCCGCCTACCCACACCACCGGCCCGCGGCAGCCCTTCTCCGGTGCGACTCTGCCCCGTCCGCCTGCTCCGGGCGATCGGGGGCCGAGTGCTCCGTTGCCGCCGGGACACGGTCGGTAGCGTGCGTCTGAAAACGGTGGCTACGCTTGCCAAATGCGCGAACCGCGAGCCGGGGGCTCATCCCGCCGGGGCTGAGAGCACCGCGCCTGTAGGGGCGACGCATGCGTCGTTCCTACGAATCCCCGGCTCGCCAAGTGTGCGCGGTCTGGGTACGCTGTATTTACTTGGTTCCCAGGCTCCCGCCTGGGAACACTCTGTCTTTGACCGGGATTCCCTGGGCCTTGGCCTGAAGGCCGGCGGAGCCAAACCCCCTGCGGCGCAATCGAACCACGCAGCCCTGGAGCCCTGCCCCGCCGACGATCGCCAACGGCGGCAAGGCCCAGGAAAGCAGGTGGTTTGCCTCGCTGGGCAGCACCACCGCCAACACCAGCGGCACCGCGATCCAGCAGGCCACCAATCGCCAGAACAACGAGGCATGGTGGCCGTCGCGCACGCTGCCGAGCACGGCCGCGACGATCAGCGGCGAGAACGGCAGCGTGGCCCAACCGAGCCAAAGGCCGGCCTGCGCCAGGCGAGTCCAAAGCGTGCTGTGGCCCCGCGGCCCAATCAGCGGCGCCAAGGTGTCGGCCGGAACGACCGGGTCCCACCAGCCCGCCCTGCCCGCGGCCCAGCCCCCTGCGCAACATCCGAGCACCAGCAGCCCCAGCGGATCGACCAGGAACCTGCCGCCCTTGCCGTCGCCGCTAACGACCAAATAGAGCACACACGCCGCACCAACGGCCAGGGGTGCCGCGGGGCCGACGAGCCAGAGGCCACAGCCTGCACACGCGAAGAATGCCAGGCGCCAAGGCCGGCCGTCCGCGGGCGGCGATCGGCCCGGCACATTGGCCAGGGCAAATGTGCCCATGGCCGCCAGCACAGTGAGTTGGGCCAGACGATCGCCCACGGCGGGCTGGGGCCAAATGCCGTAGAGGAATCCTGCCAGCACCAACCCCGCCAGCGAGCCGGCGCGCCCACCCAACCAGCGCGCGCCCAACGCGGCCAGCGCCAGGGCCGCGGCGACCGCCAAAGCCGTTTCCAGCAGCAGGTGCGCGGGCGGGCCGCGTTCGGCCCCTGCCAGCCACCATCCGACCAGCCTCGCCGTCCCCGCGCATGCGCCGGCCGCGACCGCGACCAATGCTGCCCCACGAGGCGCGAGGCGCAGGGATTCCGCACCGCCGGCCAACAACCGCGGGTGCACCGGGCAGAAGTCGGTTGCTGCTTGTCGGCTCACAGGCTCCCTCGGTTGATCGTGGCCCGGGACCGCCGCGCCAACGCAATTTCGCTGCCTGCCGCATGTTGACGCGGCTGCGGAGCGATTCCCGGCAATCCGGCCAGTCCCGGGATCGGTCATCCCGACCCCCGAGCGGGCTGCGGGTTGGGGCATGCGCGCAGCACCCCTGCGTGCGGGCAAGGCCGTGATTCTAGCGAGAAAAGGGCCGAGAGCCGAGATCAGTTTGGGGGCCCCTACGTGCTTCAGTTTGCCCGCTTGCCCTGGTTGTACACAACATCCATAACCTCAATGCACCGCACTTGGCAGACTGGGTGCCATAGGGAGTTTCGCGGGATCAGGGGACTCAGACAGGGAGGCAAAGTCTGTCAAGGATCAACGCTCATCGTTCCCCCTCTTGGAGACTGTCCGAAGAGCGGTGTGCAACTGGGCGGGCGGGGGTTGGATCGCAGTGGACCCCCGGCAATTCCGCTCCGCTGCTGCAAGCCAAGTCCCCGGGACAGCGCACCGGTGCGATGGTTGGCTTGTCCAACAATGCGCGATGTGATCCTGCGTTGGCGGCATGTGTGCAAGAAGCGCGGCATCGGCAGGGGCGACGCATGCGTCGCCCCTACGGGGTCGCTGGCCACGCGGGACTCACCACGCCCGTCGCTATAGCTCCAAGCGTGTCGCCCGGAAAAGGACGCAGCCCGGTTGACGGCTACTGCGGCTCGAACAGCCTGTAGAACACCTCGCACAACTGCGCGCCGTACAGCTTCCAGTTCTCGGCGCTGGGATAGTCATCGAGACCGGCGATCCAGTTGGCGTTCAGCTCGTGTACACAGGCGTGAATGCCGTAGCGCTCCAGCAGCCCTTCGCCGATCGTGCCCGGGTTGCGGTAGCCGGCGCCCGTGGTGCCTTCGGTGAACCAGGTGTGCTCGCCGAGCAGGCTCTCGAAGCGCTCCATGCGCAGAAGATACTGCTCCAAGTCGACGTTCGGCCGGCTCAGGTGCAGGCGCCCGCTTTGGTCGTTGTGGAAATCGATCATCAAGTCAGGCTTGCGCCCCTGGGCAATCATCGCTCGAATCCAGCGTTCCAGGGCATCGTTCTCGGAAGCGAGTGCCGGGTCTGCGGGCTGGTCCCAGTTGCGATTGAGGTCTTTGCCGCAGAGGTTGAACCGCGTCCAGCCTCGGGCCACACCGTCCTTGTTGGCCATGGGCAGGATATAGACGCTGTAGCGTTCCAGGTAGGCCCGAGTCCGCTCGTCGTCTTTGAGCAGGCGCCGGATCATGCCCTCGACCACCCAATTGCCGCCCGGCTCCCAGGGATGGGCCCGGGCGCGGATCAGGACGCGGTGGGGCGCGGCCTGGCTGCCCACGCGGATCATTTCCAAAGGTCGGCCCTCGATGGTCGCACCGATCTTCTGAATCTCGACGCGCGGATTGCCGCGAATCTCGTCGAGCAGGTTCTGCAAGTCCGAGAGCCGGTAGGGCACGAGCCGGGCGACGTACATCTGGTCGGATTCCATGGGAAGTGTGAGCTTCAGGCGGTCCCCGTCCAGAAGCTCCATTTCCACGGCCCGCCAGTGCCGGCCGTCGGGCGAGATAAAGCTGATCGTCCGCTCCGAGGCCGGCGAGCCTTTGCGCCCGTTGTAGATGTTCTGCAAATTGCCCAGGACGATCGTCACCTCGGAGCCCTGCGGCGCTTCGACGCGGAAGTGCCAGTGGCCCGCGGCGCGATTCGGGGAAGAGCGCTCGTGGTCGTACATCAGGAACACGTTCACCTCTCCTGTATCGCCGATCTCCCAGTACAGCGGCGAGGCATTTTCGAAGGTCGTGTTGATGTACTTGAGCGGGCAGGCGGGCGTGTTGGGCTCGGCCGCGTTTTCCCCGGCCGTGGTCCACGCGCCAACGGCCAGGGCCAGTACGATTGCCCCCACACCACCTGTCACTGGCCGGCTCAAGAGGCAGGGATGGCGTGAGAGCAGGGCAACTCGGCGGACAGAACCCATTCGACTGCCTCCTCCTTCGATCAGCAATGTAGGCCGGAACGAGTCGCGCAGGCGACGCTGTTCCGGCAGGGATTACGCCGGAACAGTGCTGCGCTGGTTCCGGCCTACGAGCCTCCCCTCTCCCGCTCGTCGGGAGAGGGGAGGCAGAATTGCGCGGGCGTGCTTGCGTTTGGACTACGCGTCGTCGAGCAGGTCCACGGCCTCGAACCGCTCGCCGGCCAGCATGGCCAGGCTGGCCCCGCCGCCGGTGCTCACGTGGGTCACCTGGTCCTCGAACCCGAGCTGGCTGATGGCCGCGGCACTGTCGCCGCCGCCGATGATGCTCACCGCCTGGCTGTCGGCGATGGCCTGGGCCACGGCCTTGGTGCCCTCGTCAAACGGCGGCATTTCGAACACCCCCATCGGCCCGTTCCACACCACGGTCTTGGCCCGGCGCACCAGTTGGGCGTAGTTCTCGGCGGTCTTCGGTCCGATGTCCAGCCCCTGGAAGCCGTCGGGGATTTGGCCGGCTTCGACCACGAGTTTGCGGCAGTCGGGCGACATGGCATCGCCGCAATGGGTATCGACCGGTAGGACCAGCTTGTCCTTGCCGTCGGCCAGCAGCTCCTTGGCCAGATCGACCTTGTCGGCCTCGACCAGGCTGTTGCCCACCTGGCCGCCTTGGGCCAGCGAGAAGGTGTAGGCCATGGCCCCGCCGATCAATACCTGGTCGCAGAGGCGCAGCAGGTTGCGGATCACTTCGATCTTGTCCGACACCTTGACTCCGCCCAGGATGGCCACGAACGGGCGATCGGGCTGGGCCAGCGCGTCGCTCAGGTATTTGATCTCCTTGGTCACCAGGAAGCCCACCACCTTGGGCTTCCCAGCCATGGCCTGCGGCACCGCGACCATCGAGGCGTGCGTCCGCTGGCACGTGCCGAACGCATCGTTGCAATAGATGTCGGCCATGTCGGCCAGCGCGCGGGCAAACTGGGCGTCGCCGCTCTTCTCGCCCGCATTGAAGCGCAGGTTCTCCAGCAGCAGGACCTCGCCGGGCTCCAGGGCCGCGGCCTTGGCCCGCGCGTCGTCGCCCACTGTGTCTTCGGCGAAAGCCACCGGCTTGCCCAGCAGTTGCTCAAGTTGGGCGGCCACCGGACGCAGGCTGAACTCGGGCTCGGGGCCCTTGCCCTTGGGCCGGCCCAGATGGCTCATCAGGATCAGCTTGCCCCCGCGATCGACCACCGAGCGGATCGACGGCAGTGCCATGCGAATCCGCCGATCGTCGGTCACCTGCTGGTTCTTGTCCAGCGGCACGTTGAAATCCACGCGCATCAACACGGTCCGGCCCTGCACGTCCACGTCTTCGATCGTCTTCTTGGCCATGGTTCCTTACCCTCTGAAATCTGAAATCCGTGACCCGCCCCAGCAGAATCATGCTAGCGGCAGCGTGGCCGGCCGGGAAGGGGGCGGGGTGCGTGGCCCAAGGCTCGCCGGCGGGATCGCGCTGGATGTAGTACGGCCACGACAGAGCGTGGCCCTCTGGTCGCACCGCGGTCAATTCGGTGCACCGCGGTCAATCCGGCGCATCGGCGCGCACAGACCGGCAGATGTCCGCCAGCCGTTCGACGAACCGGCGGGTTTCCGGCTCTGCGGCACCGCTCTTGAGAGCTGATTCCAGTTCGCCCGCGGCCAGGCTGACCGGCTCGAAGCCGTGGCTGCCGGCCGAGCCTTTCAACTGATGGGCGGCCCGTCGCAACTCCTCCCACTCGCCCGACTCCAGCAGGCGGTGCAGCCTGTGGATGCGGCCGGGCATCTCATCGACGAACAGGGCCACAATTTCGGCCAGGTCCGGGTCGCAGGCCAGAGGGGAGAAGATCGGCTCCGGGCGACTCATGGTCTCGCGGATGGTTTCCTTGATGGTTTCCATGGCAGCTCTTGGATGGTGGCTTTTTGGATCGGGCTTGTTGACGTCAGCAACGTCAAGGATCGGCGGGTCAGGTGCAAACACTCTGAACGCCGGCCTCCGTTTGGCCGGCCTGGGTCATTTGGCCGTGGAGGGTCCAATAGCGCCCGCCTTGCCGCTCTGGGCGGCCCCAGAGGCGGGCTACCCAACTCTAGCCCAAGATGCACGCCGGCGCGGTCGAGGCCCGGGCGGAATCGGCGGGGGCTGCACTGGGCCGGAACCGGAGTTCAGAGAAACGGCGCCCCGCTGGAATGGCGCCCCGCTGGAACGGTGTCCCGCCGGGACAACGTCTTCATCTTCCGGGAACAGCACCTCCCGCGTGCCGAACGCCTGGCGGGCGCGCAGGTCGTGCTATCCGAGGGCCTCGGTGGGGTTGTCCACGGCGTCTTCGATGCAGACGGCCTTGTGGCCTTTCAGCGCACCGGGCCGGGCGCGGAACTTGGGCACGCCTTCGACCGCCACCACCAGCGGACTGTGGATGTCCTTTTCGGTGGTGATGATGTCTCCCACGCGCAAGCGCACCAGCTCGGCCGTACTGATGCGCGTCTGCGCCAGGTGCACGCTGAGCTCCACCAGCGAGGTACACACGGCGTGGCGCACCTTCTCCATGGACTCGGGACTGGACTGGCGACGCCCGTAGGCCGACCAGCTATTGGCCGACAGTCGTCCGCTGATGCGCTCGATGGAGTTGTAGGGGATGCAGAGGTTCAACATGCCGCGCAGCTCGCCGAGCGTGAGCTCGAAGCTGATCAACACGACCACTTCGTTGGGCGGCACGATCTGGACCAGTTGGGGATTGCTCTCCACGCGCTCGACTTCCAGCTTCAGCTCGAGCACGTTTTCCCAGGCGCGCTGCAGCTCGTCGAGAAACAGGTTGGTAATGCGCGAGACCAGTCGCAGCTCGATCTCTGTGAGCGGCCTTCTGGCGTGGGAGACCGTCTGGCGCCCCCCGCCCAGCAGCCGGTCGATGATCGGATAGAGGATCGTGGGATTGATGTCCAGGATCAGATTGCCCTCGAGCGGTTCGGCCTTCAGCAGGTTGAAACAGGTGGGGTTCTCCAGGCTGAAGACGAACTCGCTGTAGGTCAATTGGTCCACGCTGGTGAGCTTGACCTCGACGATGGCGCGCAGCATGGCTGACAGCGCGGCGCCGAAATTGCGGCTGAAGCCCTCGTGCAACGTCTGCAAGGCCCGCATCTGGTCCTTGCCCACCCGCTCCGGGCGTTTGAAGTCGTAGGGCGTGATCTTCTCGCGGCGCCGCGGTTTCGAGGTCGCCCCCGAAGCGCCCGACGCGCCCTGCCTCGCGCTGCTCTCGCCCATCGCGGCCGCGGGATCGTCGCCGACGGCCATGGCGTGGAGCAGGTTTTCCACTTCCACTTGGCTGAGAACTTCATCACCCATGGTTCCGTCCCTGGACTTTGCGGACTCGAACGGCCGTTTCCGGCCCGAAGACTACGTGAACCCTACTCCCTGATCTGCCCTGAACCGTACACCACGTACTTGTAGCTGGTCAGTTCCAGGATGCCGCAGGGGCCGCGGGCATGGAACTTGTCGGTGCTGATGCCCACTTCGGCTCCCAGGCCGAGCTGGCCGCCGTCGTTAAAGCGGGTGCTGGCGTTGACCATCACGGCCGACGAATCGACCCGCGCCACAAACTGCCGGGCGGCCTCGAAATCGCGCGTGACGATCGCGTCGGTATGCTGTGAACCGTAGCGGCCGATGTGCTCGACCGCCTCGTCCAGCGAACCCACCACGCGCACCGAGATCACCGGACCGAGGTACTCGGTGCGGTAGTCCTCTTCGGTGGCCTCGACGGCATCCGGCAGGAGTCTCCGTGTCTGCTCGTCTCCGCGGATTTCGATGCCGCGGGTTCGCAATGCCTCGCCCAGCCGCGGCAAGAGCGTTTCAGCCGCCTCGGCATGGATCAAGAGCGTTTCCGCGGCATTGCACACCCCCATGCGCTGGCACTTGGCGTTGACCACCACGCGCTCGGCCATCTCCGCCTCGGCCGAGCGGTCCACGTACACGTGGCAGTTGCCCGCGTAGTGTTTGATGACCGGCATCCGGGCTTCCTGGCTCACGCGACGGATCAGGCTCTCGCCGCCGCGGGGAATGACGAGGTTGATGTATTCGGGCATCTGGAGCAAATGGCCCACGGCTTCACGCTCGGCCATGGGCAGCAGTTGCACGGCGCCCTCGGGCAGCCCTGCCTCCCGCCCGGCCTCGGACAAAAGCCCGGCGATGGCCGCATTCGAATGGGCCGCTTCCTTGCCCCCGCGAAGGATCACGGCATTGCCGGCCTTGACACACAACGCCGCGGCGTCGGCCGTCACATTGGGCCGCGACTCGTAGATGAAGAAGATCACGCCCAACGGCACCCGCACCTTGAGCACCTCGAGCCCGTTGGGCCGGATGGACGACCAGATCACCTCGCCCACCGGCTCGGGCAACACGGCCACGTGTTCCAGCGCCGCGGCCATGGATTCGATGCGCGCAGGCGTAAGGCGCAGCCGATCGAGCTGGGCATCGGTCAGTCCGAAATGCTCGGCCTGGGCCAGATCGCGCTGGTTGGCCTCTTCGATGGCTGCCTGGCGGCTGCGCATCAACTGGGCGCTGCCGCGCAGCCACCGCTCTTTCCGGGCCCCGCTGACCGTGGCCAACCGGGCAGCGGCCCGGGCCGCGCGCTGGGCCAGCTCCAGACAACGTGTACGCAGGTCGTTCGATGGTGGCGAGGACATCGCTGCCGTCTTCCAGGTGGGAAACCGCGGCTGCCGCGTTCCGGGTGGGAAACCAAGTAGGATCGGCAAGATGAGTGGAGTTGCCGAAGGCCGCCCGGGAAGTATCGCTCAGGCGGGCTGCTGAGTCAACGGGGATTAGCCCGAGAGTGCGGGGCCAGGGGGGGCGATTGGACGCCGGCCATGCACGGACAGGGGCCGAATTCCCTGCCCAACCCCCGCTTGCGAGGGGTTGTGCCGCCTTGTCCCGCGCGCCGGCTCGTGGCGGACGCTGCCGTGCCGGATCACGCCCCTCAAAACGGACCATTCGATATTTCGGGTGCAATCGGGCTTGGACAGGTGGCGTAGGGTGCGTGCTCCCACGCACGTGCTTTCAATTGGAGTGCCGGCGATTCCGGGTGGCACGCCGGGTGCCACTGCTGGCTTGCCCAGCAGTGCGTCATGCGGAGGCATGCAGG
>CAYXPN010000223.1:0-9795 GCA_964467075.1 uncultured Planctomycetaceae bacterium | reverse complement strand
GTGGCTGGGCTTGCTGGGGTTCGGACGCAGCAGCCTGCTGCGCGACCCGGGCACGTTCTGGCATGTGGCTGCCGGAGAGAAGATGCTCTCCGAGGCGTGCGTGATCCGCGCCGACCCGTTCAGCTTCACGCGGGCCGGGCGCCCCTGGGTGGCCCATCAATGGCTGGCCGAATGCCTTTTGGCCGCAGTGTTTCGCTGGAGCGCATGGGACGGGCTGTTGTTGCTCACGGCCACGCTGCTCGCTGCGACCTATGCCTGGCTCGCCGGGCGATTGCTCCGGGCAAGACTGCACCCCATGCCGGCACTGGTGCTGCTGGCTTTGGCGCTGGCGGCCGGCTCGCACCAATTCCACGTGCGCCCGCTGGTCGTGTCGATCGGCCTGCTGGCGGCGATGTTCGCCTGGCTGGTCGACGTGGAAGAGCGCAGGCGCCGGCCGGCAACGCTCTGGTGGCTCGTGCCGGTGGTGATTCTCTGGGCCAATCTGCACGGAGGCGTGTTGGTCGGGCTGGGAGTGCTGGGCTTCGTGGTGGCGGGCTGGGAAGTCTGCTGGCTCGTGGGCTGGCACTCCCCGATCACCGACCGGCGCCAGGCCGCCATTGTCGCGCTGGTGGTGGGTTGCTCTGTGGTCGGGGTGCTGGTCAATCCCTATGGCGTCCACTTGCCCGTTGCGTGGTGGCGCACGCTCGCGCTCCCGCTGCCCGAACTGATCCAGGAACACGCCCCACTCGATCTTGGCAAACCGCTGGGCTGGGCCACCGGGGCGTTGGGGCTGGTCTACGTGGTGGTGCTAGTGGGCGCCTGGCGCACCGAGCGGCGCATGACCTGGTTGATCCCGCTGCTCCTCTTGCTCATGACCTTCCAGCGGGTGCGCCAGGGGCCGTTGTTCGCCGTAACCGCCCTGGTGGTCCTGGCCGAGATGCTCTCGCAGCAGCCTTGGGCCGCGCGGCTCGAAGGGCGCGGCTGGCTGCTGCCCGAGGTCAGAGACCATCGCGGCCGCCTTCGCAGCGCAGCGCACCCGTCCGGTCCGGCCCGCGTGCTCCGCGCCGTGCTGCTTCCGGCGCTCGTGGTGTTCGCAGTCGTGGTGTTGCAGACGCTGGGCGCACGAGTCCCCCTGGTCGGCGTGGGCTGGGCCCGCCACGACCCGCAGCAGTGGCCCGTGGGCCTGCTGCCGCAACTCAAGGAGGTCGAAGAGCACAACCCGCCGGCCACCCCGGTGTTCAACGACCTGCCGCTGGGCGGTTTTCTGATCTTTCATGCCCCGCGGTTGCGGGTATTCATCGACGACCGCTGCGCACTGTACGGGGCAGCATTGCTGAGGGCCTACGACCACGCGCGCCGCCAGGCACCCGAGCGCATCGACCAGTGGCAGCGGCAATACGGTTTCCGCTATGCGCTGGTCGAGGCCAATGCGCCCTTCGACCGCTATCTGGCCGCGCACGGGCGCTGGAGGCTGCTGGGCCGAACGGAAAGCGCCGCGTTGTACGAGCGGGCAAGCGACTGATCGCCGGGCGTTCGTAGTGGCCCGATTCATCGGGCCTGTGTACGCTCCTCCCCTCGCGGCCCCGACCGACTACCGCCTTTCTGAAACGGCGCCTAGAATGGGGGGCAGCGACTCCTGCGGTTTTGCGGCCTCCCAACGCCCGGTCCGCCCAAGGGTCCGCCCGGTGAATGCGTTGCGCCTGCTGATCCTCACCCCGCGGTTCTGGCCCCAGTCGAACGGCAGCCAGCGCCTGTTGGCGCGGCTGGTGGCGGGCCTGGCCCAGCGGGGCTGCCGGCCGACCATCGTCACCGTGCGCTGGGGCCCGGCCTGGCCGGTAGAGGTCAGTTTCCACGAGTTGTTGGTGGTGCGCCTGCTCAGTGCGCCGGGCAAGAGCTGGTCGCGTTTGCGCTCGGCGCGGGCGTTGTCCCGCTGGCTCGGCCACCCGGGCGAGGGTTATCACGCGGCCTATGTTTGGGACGGGCTGGATTTGGAGGTGATCCGCGCGGGCGCGCGCGTGGCGGGCGGGCGCATGCCGGTGGTGCTGCGCGCAGGGAGCCAAGCCGACTCGGAATGGGTCGCTGCGGACGAGCACGCGCGCCGGCCGGGCGGTTCGCCGACCGCGGATCGGGTGGCTGTCCCGAGCGAGTCGGCTTGGCGCCGGTGTCAGGCAGCCGGATGGGCGCCGGCGCGCATGGATCGGGTGGTCGAAGGTGCAGCCTGCCCCGCGGAGCGCACCCGGCCCACGCGCAGCGCAGCCCGACGCACGCTGGCCGAGGCCGATGCCGCCTTGCAGGTGCCCGAGGTTACGCCGCTGGTGGTCGGCATCGGCGAGTTCAACTCGGGCGAATCCCTGGGCTGGTTGACCTCGGCCTGGCGGTCGGTGGCCGAGTGTCGGCCCGAGGCCCGGCTGTGGCTCGTGGGTCTGGTTCCCGGCTCCGCGGGCCTGCCGGGGCCTGGGGCCGGAGTGCCGGGCGGTGTGAGCGCCGTGGGCGCATTCGACGACATGGAAACGCTGCTGGCCGCTGCCGACGTGTGTCTGATCGCCGGCACCGGCGCAGACAGCCGTGCCTGCCTGCTGGAGGCCATGGCCGCGGGGCGCCCGATTGTGGCCTCGCGCAGCGAAGCACTGGCCGAGTATATCGAACATGAGAAGGACGGGCTGCTGGCCGCGCCGGGCCAACCGCGGGATTGGGCCCAGGCCCTGCGGCAGTTGGTCAGCGATGAAAAAATGGGCCAGCGCCTGGCCTTTGCGGCCCAGAGCCGCGCTGTCGAGCGGTTCTCCGTCAGCCTGATGGTCGACAGTCACCTGGTCTTGTTCGAACGACTGCTCCACGCGCACGAACAGGTGGGCGCCACAAACCGAACGGACTCGAGCCGATCGTGAGAACTCATATCCTGTATGTCGTCTCCTCTCTCCGGCGTGAAGCGACCGCGCGGCGCCTGGCGCTTCTGCTGGCCGGCTTGGAGCGCGAGCAGTTTGCGCCCGAGGTGCTCACGCTGGAGCATCGGCGCCGGTCGGTCCCGGCGCGCCTGCCGGTCGAGGTGCCGGTCGAACCGATCGGATGGCGCGGGCGATGGGGCGATCCGCAGTCGTGGCGCCGCCTGGTGTGCACCACGCGCCGGCCCGTCGATCTGGTCCACGTCTGGGACGCCGCCGCGGCTGTGCCCGGCTCTTTGGCGGCAAGGCTGGCTCGGGCAGCGGGTCTGGTAGTGGGGCTGCCGGAGATCGAGCTGCATGAGCCCTGGCTCACACGCGTGCTGAAACGCCGTCTGGCTCGGGGCGGTGCCGTCTTCGTGGCGGGTAACCCCGCGGTGCGCGAGCACTACGTGCGCCAAGGTCTGCCTGCGGAGCGCGTGCGCCTGATCGCCGAGGGCACCTCGGCCCCGCCCGCGGCCGCCACGCGACAGCAGGTGCTCCGCGAACTGGCTCTGCCGCGGGACGCGCGCCTGGTCGGCGTGGCTGCGCCGCTGCGGCGGCGGGAGCGCCTGAAAGACGCGGTCTGGGCGGCCGACCTGCTGAAGGTGATCCGCAGCGACGTACACATGCTGATCCTGGGATTTGGTCCCCAGCGCGAGCGCTTGCGCTGGTTCCGCGACCAGGTGCGCATCCAGGACAAGGTCCATTTCCTGGGGCCGCGATGGCGGCTTGCGGCCCTGGCGCCCCACTTCGATGTCTTCCTGGCCACCGGCCAGTGCGGCGGCGCAGGGCCCGAGGTCCTCGAGGCCATGGCCGCGGGCGTGCCGGTCGTGGCCGCGGACGAGCCGGTGGTCCGCCAACTGGTAGACCCCGGGCGCACGGGGCTGCTGGCGCCGGTGGGCGATCGGGCGGCCTTGACCCGGTGTATCCAGCGACTGCTCGACGACCGTGAGCTGGCCCAGCGCATGGGCCATGCGGCCCGGGAACGTGCGGCCCACCAGTTCCCACTCTACCGCATGGTGCGCGGCTATGTGGGCTTGTATCAAGAGTTGACCGGCACGGCACCGGCACGAAGCCCTTGAGCTGCGCGGGCACGCGCGGCCGCGGCCGCGCCTACTGGTCTTCCTCGCTGATGATCAGCGACTGGTCCGCGGCAACTTCTCTCCGGCGGATGGTGCCCTTGCCGAAGGGCAGGACCACCTCCACGTCGCAGCGGCTCAGGCTGCCCAGGCCGAAATGTGCCGCCGCCTCCCGGCCCGTGCAATAGCCGTAGCCGGTAGTGATCTCCTGGCAACCCAGCAGCGCCTCCGGCCGGCCCAGCCCGCCCGGGCGATAGACCGCCACCCTGGCCCCCACGCCCATGCGATTGATCGACGTGCCGACGACCTCGACGCGGAGCCAGTGCTGCTTGGGGCTGCGGTTGAGAAACAGCGGCGAGGGGCACTGGGGGAACCAACTGGCGAAGAACACGTCCAGCCGGCCGTCGCGGTCGAAGTCGGCCACCGGGCCGGCGCAGTAATAGGCGTCGGCCTTCGCCACCGGCGGCACGTCGAAGCGCACCTGCCCGCCCGAGACACCCAGATTGCGGCAGACAAAGGGCACGCTCGCTCCGCTAGCCCGCCAGGTGGCCGCCAGCAGGATGTCCGGCCGGCCGTCGTTGTCCAGATCGGCCACGTCCACGTGGCCGTGTTTCAGGTGCAAGCCCTCGGGCGTCCACGAAGGGAACTCGTAGTCCAGCCCTGCGGCGCGCGTGTGATCGCGGAAAACGGGCCTCCCACTCTGCGCGTGCTCGTTCAGATACAGGTGCATGCGCGCGGGCTGGGCGTGATCGACAACGACCAGATCGAAATCGCCGTCGCGGTCGAAGTCGCCCGCTGCCGCGCCGCAGGGCGAGGCCTCGCGGTTGACCGGCGGATACTGGAAGACCTGCGAGCCGGCTTCCGCGTAGGTGCCGTCGCGCCGCGAAAGCAACAAGCGGTTGGCCTGGCTGACGAAGACGTCGGGCCAGCCGTCGGCATTGAAATCACAGACCACCACGCCCAACCCCGGCAGGTCGGCCGGCAGTCCCGCCGCAACCGTGGCGTCTTCGAAGCGCAAGGCGCCGGCATTGCGAAACAAGCGCGTGCGTCCCGGGCACCAGCGGTCGCCTGCGACGAGCAGGTCCAACAGCCCGTCGCCGTCAAAGTCGAGCACGCCGATGCTCCGGCCGCCCATCAGCACACAGGCGCCGTTGCCCGGCGATACGTTGCGAAAGCGGCCGCCGGTGTTTTCATAAAGCTGGTTGGGCACGCGCAGGCCGGTAGCCTTGGAGTTGTTTGCCACGTACAGGTCCAGATCGCCGTCGTTGTTTAGATCGGCAAACACCGCCCCGCTGGTCCGGGCGCGCAGGGCGAGCACACTCTGGCCCGAGGGGCGAAACGAGTCGCCCTGGTTGATCAAGAGCATGTTGGGCACCGGACCCGCGGCACCGAGATAGCTTTCGGCCGGGCGGTCGCAGAAGTTGCCCACAAAGAGGTCGAGATCACCGTCGCCGTCGATATCGCCGCAGGCCGCGGCATGGGCCATGATCCCGCTGAGCGGTGCGCGGAGCCCCCAGGTTGCAGCCTGATCGACCAGGGCAAGACCAGCTTGGTCGCCTGCCCTTGCGGCATCTGCGCTAATCACCAGGGCGATCAATCCCAGGGCACAAGCCAGCCCGATCGCGCCGAGACGCCATCTAGCCGGCTGTTCAATGGCTGTCAATGCCAGGCAAGCTGTCTCTGGTCCGACCATCTTCAGGGTTCCCGCTGCGAGGAAGGAATGTGGATCACCACCAGCGCGCAGGCATCCCAGTTGGGCCGTCCTCGGCTGTCCCGGCTCAGAGAGCCGTTGAAGGTGATATACAGCTTGTCGCCTTTGGGGTCCACGGCGCTGCCGAAGGTGCCCAGCGGCAGATAGCCGCACTGCTCGTAGAGAAAAGGATGGAGATAGGCGACGACCTTCTTGGTTCGCGTGCGCACGTCGAACTGCACGACCGGCGTGCCGTCGAGATGGCTGCCGCCGTGGGCCCCGGGCACGTAGTAGAGATAGCGCCCCGTGGGGTCGACGTCCAGCGAGGTGATGTAGTCCTGGCTGCCCACCGGGGCCGGCCCGAGCTTCTCAACCCGCTCCCTGCCCGTGTCCAGGCGCCACAGCTCCGCGCTGCCCCTGCCCGAGACCGCATAAATGTAGCCGTCGGGCGTCTCCGTTGTCGCAGCCCGCAGCCCCACGACCGGCCCGATTTCCACCGGCTTGCCGCCCTCAGTCGGATCGTAGCGATAAAGCGGCCCTTCCAGACCGGGCACGAAATACACGCGCCCCGTGGACGCGGACAAAAGCATGTATCGCGCCGGCCCGGGGCGCCCGGCGTAGAGCAGCCTGCGGGCCTTGGTGTCGAAGGCGAAAAACAGCCCTTCCTCGGCCGGGCCTGCGCCGGGCACGGTGCCGCCGTAGAAGATCAGGCGCTCGGGGTCGAGCACGCTGGCCGGGATGCAGTGTTTGCCCACCGGTCCGCGGGCGAGAACCTCCGTGCGCCCGTCGGCCGGATGATGGCGCACGATCCAGTCGCCCTGGTAGTGATACTCGTCGGTGGTCACGCGCGTCGATCCGCGGTGGGTGGAGAAATACAGCCAGCCGTCGTTGCCCAGGTCCAGCCGGCCGTGGATCTTGCCGGGCGTGTAGTGGCCGGCGGGCAGTTGCAGGGTGCGGCGCAGATCGACCAGCAGGCGCAGGCGTTTCGTGGCCGCGTCATACTCGTAGACAAAGGCGTTGCCTTCCGGGGCGTTGTGGTCGCCGATGGCCGAGTAGTATTTCCCGTCCGCGGCCACCCCGTCGCCCCAATTGGACCAGGTCTTGGCCGGGTAGGTCTGGCCCGGATAGTACATGAAATCCACCTCGGGCGGTGTGCTGGCCACGCGCACGCGGCTCATGCTCGCCGGAGCTTTGATGAGCAGCGGCGAGCTGCCGGTCAGCACTGTCTTGCCGCCGGGCAAGCGCGGCGGATAGGTCACTTCGCCGGCAAGGCCCGGCGCGCCGCACATCGCGGGCACGAGCAGAGCGAATCCGGCCACAGCCAGGCTGCTTGCTGCCAGGCCGGCCACACCCAGCCTGACCAGCCCCATTAGCCCCACCAGCCTCGTGCATGTCTTTGCTGCTCTCATGGTGCTCCCTTTGCGATGCGTTGCCCAAAAAGGCGCGTGCCGCGGACCCGGCGCGGCCCGATCAAGTCCCCGTTGATGCTACACTCCCGGCCGGCCATCTGCAATTTCCGTGCCTCGACAACCTCGCCCGGCCCCTCACCGCGTGATTCACCACCCAGGGCCTGAGGCGGGCGCGGTTCCCGGCCCCGACTGGCCAGACGCCTCTGTGCAAGTCAGAATAGAGTCGTAGGCCGGAACAAGTCGTAGGCCGGAACAAGTCGCGCAAGCGACGCCGTTCCGGCATGGGGTCTCGCCGGAACAGCGCTGCGCTTGTTCCGGCCTACGAGACTTCGCCCGCCCGGTAAACCGTTTCACGGAGAATAGGAATGTCAGGCATGAATCGGGTCGGAAACAAGCCGCGCGAAGTGGGGCACCGGCGTTGGTTGCTGCGCGGAACGTGTGCGGCGTGGTGTTTGTCATACGTGCTGCTGTCATTCTCGGGGCAAGCCCGCACTTGTTCAGCGGAGGAACCCATGGGCCGATTGCCAAATCCGCATTTCCATGCCCAACCCAGCGATCCACCCTGGCTGCTTCAAGCTGTGCAGTTCCACGGCCACCTCGGTCCCTGGGCTGCCGCAGGCCTGCGCATGGGCATGGGCGCGTGCCGGGCCGCGGGAGTGCACGGGTATTTCGACCTGGAGGTCGAAGCCCTGGGACCGCTGGACCAGCCGCCGCGTTCCTGCCTGCTCGACGGCTTGCAGGTCTCGACCGGGGCCACGCTGGGCAAGCGCAACCTGCGCTGGGTGGAATCGGACGAGCTGGTCGTCCGGGTGCGCAACAAGCGGACCGGCGTGACCGCGGAGGTGCGGCCCACCGAGCAGTTGCTCCAGTGGCTGGGCACCGTGGGCCCGCACACCCATGACCAGGACGCACCCGACGAGCATCCCCACGCCCAGAGCGGCGACAACTCGACCCACGCGCACGGCGCCGCTGACGCCCACGCGCACCGCCCCGCAGACGCACGCCCACACAAAGACGCTGCGCCCGCCGCACCGCCCGCGGACCAGGCCGCCCTGGAGGCTACCGCGCGCCGGATCGCCACGGCCGCCGAGGAAGACATCCTGGTCGTCACACTCGTCCCGCCGGACGGGCAACCGGCGGGCAAGTGAAATCGGAACCGAAGCAAGGGGACTGGTTCTCTGGAGACTCGACTGCGTGGGCGAGAAACCCGGCTTCATCTTTGTCGTCTGTCAGGTCGGTGCCGAAACCGCGCTTAAGGCCGAGCTGGCCCGGTGCTGGCCGGAGTTGCGTCCGGCCTTCTCCCGGCCGGGTTTCCTCACCTTCAAGCTGCCCGAGGATCATGGACTCCGCGCCGATTTCGAGCTGCGCGCCGTATTCGCCCGAGCATCTGGCTTCTCGCTGGGCGCGGTGCGAGGCAGCGAGCCGCAAATGATCGAGGGCCTCTGGCGGCTCTTCGGCACGCGCCCGCTGAGGCGGATTCACGTCTGGCAGCGCGACCAGCGCGCGCCGGGCGAGTTCGACTTCGAGCCCGGCATCACCCCCGCGGCGCGTGGTGTCCACGCCGCTTTGATCCAGAGCTGTCCGCGTCCCGATGCCCTGCATCCCCAGGCTGCGGACCTCGACCAGCCGGCCGAACGGGGCGAGTTCGTGCTCGATTGCATCCTGGTCGAGCCCGATCACTGGTGGGTGGGCTATCACCGGGCCCGAGACGTGCTGTCGCGCTGGCCGGGCGGCATGTCGGCCGTGGAGCTGCCCGCGGGGGCCGTCTCCCGGGCGTGGCTCAAGATGGAACAGGCCCTGCGCTGGTCGCAATTGCCCATCCCGGCCGGGGCCCGGGTGGCCGAGCTGGGCAGTGCGCCGGGCGGGGCGAGCCAGTGCCTGCTCGGGCGCGGATATCGGGTGCTGGGGATCGATCCGGCCGAAATGCACCCCCGCGTGCTGGCCCATCCCGACTTCACCCACTTGCGCCGGCGCGTGCGCCAGGTGCGCCGGCGCGAGTTTCGCAAGGTGCGCTGGCTCACGAGCGACATGAACGTCGCGCCGAGTTTCACGCTGGATGCGGTCGAAGACATCGTCACCCATCCCGAGGTGAGTGTGCGCGGCATGTTGCTTACCCTGAAGCTGCCGGATTGGGAACTGGCCGACAAGCTGCCCGAGTATCTTGCCCGCATCCGCTCCTGGGGCTACAATCAGGTTTCGGCCCGCCAGCTCCCACTGAACCGGCGCGAGATCTGTGTGGCGGCCTTGCAGCGGCCGTTCCGGCGCAAGTCGTCGGCGATCAAACGCGATAAGGGTTGCGCCCGCAAGTCGTCGGCGCCCAAGCGCGAGGCCCGCCAGCGCCAGCCCGGTCGATCCTGAGGTGTCGCGTCGGCGGTGTGCTCGACAAGGCCACATTCCAGTCCGGCGCGTACCGGGTTCAAGACGCTCCAGTCCTGTGACCGATGGAGCCGATATATGTTGACGTTGCGCGCGGATTGAGGGTACGCAGCGGCCGCAAATACCCCAGGTTGCCGATCCTTCCTGCTTTTCGGTTGCTCGCTCGTGTTTTGGTGTTCGGGTCGGTTCAGCGCCGTTGTCGGCGACCATGGGCTGGTAGGCGCGACACGGCGGTTTCGCGTCCGGCGGGACCCAATATTGCGCTCGGGTAACCGTTCACGGGCCGCCCTTGTCGCCTTTCGCTCCGCGAAAGCAGCGCCACTTTCGCGGAGCGAAAGGCGACT
>CAYXPN010000222.1:0-9810 GCA_964467075.1 uncultured Planctomycetaceae bacterium | reverse complement strand
CCCACTCCCGCACTTCTCGCTCAACCGCCGCCGTGAGGCGGTAATCAATTACAGACCCGATAGGTCGAGTCACTACGAACGGCTTGTAGTGACCGTACTTGTACGGTCCTTGAAGGACCCGATAAATCGGGTCACTACGAACGCTGCGGGTTTTCCAACCAGTGGCCCACGGCCTCTGCGGCCAGGCGCCCCTCGCGAATGGCCCAGACCACCAGCGAGGCCCCGCGCACCGAATCGCCCGCGGCGAACACGCCCGGCCGGCTGGTCATCCAGTCGTTGACCACGAGGTTGCCCCGTCCGTCGAGCTTGAGGCCCAACTGTTCGACCAGGCCGCGGTGGACCACGTGGACATAGCCCATGGCCAGCAGCACCAGGTCGGCGGGGATCGTAAACTCGGTGCCGGGCACTTCGTGCATCTCCCAGCCTTTGGGCCCGCGCTGCCAGTTGATCGTGCAACCGTGAAGATGCGTCACGCGGCCGTCTTCGCCCGAGAGGCTTTTGGTCAAGGTGCTCCAGCGGCGCCGGCAGCCTTCCTCGTGTGAGGAGCTGGTGCGCATGATCTTGGGCCAGAAGGGCCAGGGGGTCTCGGGGTTGGAGCCCTCGGGCGGCCGGGGCAGGATTTCCAGTTGGGTCACCGAGGCCGCACCCTGGCGGATCGAAGTGCCCACGCAGTCGCTGCCCGTATCCCCGCCGCCGATCGCCACCACGTGCTTCCCGCGCGCGTGGACGTCCGCGCGCCGGCCGTTGGGCACCGGATCGCCCGCGGTGCGGCGGTTTTGCAGGGTGAGGAAATCCAGGGCGAAGTGCACGCCTTGCAGATCGGCGCCGGGCACGCGCAGCTCGCGCGCCTGGCCGGCGCCCATGCAGAGCACCACGGCGTCGAAGCGCCGGCAGAGTTCATCGCCGGCGATGTCGCGGCCCACCTCCACGCGGGGCTCGAAGCGCGCGCCCTCGGCCACCAGTTGGTTCAGCCGACGGTCGATCACGTTCTTGGCCAGCTTGAAGTCGGGAATCCCATAGCGCAACAGGCCGCCGAAGCGGTCGTCCTTTTCAAAAACCACGACCTGGTGGCCGCCGCGCGCAAGCTGCTGGGCCGCGGCCAGCCCCGCCGGTCCCGAGCCCACCACCGCCACCTTTTTCGCGGTGCGCACCGCGGGGCGCAGCGGCACAATCCAGCCTTTCTGAAACGCCCGTTCGACGATCTGGTACTCGATGTGCTTGATGTTCACGGCCCGGTCGTTCAGGGCCAAGGTACAGGCGGCCTCGCAGGGCGCCGGGCAGACGCGCCCGGTGATCTCGGGGAAGTTGTTCGTCGAGTGCAGGTTCTCGGCTGCCTCGCGCCAGCGGCCCTGATAGACCAGCTCGTTGAACTCCGGAATGCGGTTTTCCACCGGGCAGCCCACAGCGTGGCAGAAGGGAATGCCGCAATCCATGCACCGGGCGGCCTGCTGCGTGAGCACCTGCTCGGCCAGCGCCAGGTCGATCTCTTCCCAGTCGCGGATGCGCTCGGCCACGGGCCGGTGGTCGGCCTCCACGCGCGGGTATTTGATGAAGCCCTGGGGGTCACCCATGGAAGACCTCCTCGGTGGCCGGCGTGGTCTCGCTCTGCACGCGCTCGCGCTCGCGCATCTTCTCCAGTGCCTGGCGGTAGTCGATGGGCATGACCTTGACGAACCGTCCGACCACTTCCCGCCAGTTGCTGAGCAAGCGGGCGGCCCGCTGGCTGCCGGTCCACTCGAAGTGGCGGCGGAGCAGATCCTGGAGCAGGTGGTCATCCTCCTCGTGCCAGATGGCCTCCAGCTCGACCATGTCCAGATTGCAGAGGGTGTCGAAGAGCTGGTGCTCGTCGAACACGTAGGCCACCCCGCCGCTCATGCCGGCCGCGAAATTCCGTCCCGTCCGGCCCAGCACCACCACCACGCCGCCGGTCATATATTCGCAGCCGTGGTCGCCGGTGCCCTCGACCACGGCCACGACCCCGCTGTTGCGCACGGCGAACCGCTCGCCCACCAGGCCGTTGATAAACACCTCGCCCGAGGTGGCGCCGTAGAGCAGCGTGTTGCCGGCGATCACGTTTTCCGCGGGCTCGAAGCGCGAGCCGGGCGGCGTCTGCACCACGATCCGCCCGCCGGAGAGCCCCTTGCCCAGGTAGTCGTTGGCGTCGCCCACCAGCTTCAGTGTGACTCCCGGCGCCAGGAAGGCCCCGAAACTCTGGCCGGCCGAACCCTGGGAGGTGATCTGGATCGTGCCGTCGGGCAGTCCCTTGGCCCCGTGGCGCCGGACGATGCGGTTGCTGAGGATCGCGCCCACGGTGCGATGGATGTTGCGGATGGGCATTTCCAGGCCCACCGGTTCGCCCGTCGCGATCGCCTGTTCCACTTGCGGCAGGATCGTCCAGTCCAGGTGGTCGCCGTGGCGGTCGGGCTGGGGGCGCACGCACCGCAGCGGCGCTTCGGCGGTCTTCTCGGGCAGAGAGAACAGCGGCGCGAGATCAAGCCCCGCGGCCTTCCAGTGGTCGATCGCCTTGCGGCACTCAATCCGGTCCACGCGCCCGACCAGCTCCTCGAACCTGCGGAATCCCAACCGGGCCATGATCCGGCGCACTTCTTCGGCCACGAACGTCAGATAGCGGACCAGGTACTCGGGCTTGCCCCGGAAGCGCTTGCGCAGCTCGGGGTCCTGGGCGGCGATGCCCACCGGGCAGGTGCCCAGGTGGCACTTGCGCATCAACAGGCAGCCCAGCGAAACCAGGGCCGCGGTGCCGAAGCCGAACCGCTCGGCCCCGAGCATCGCGCCGACGACCACATCGCGCCCGGTGCGCAACTGGCCGTCGACCTGCACCAGGATGCGGTCGCGCAGGCCGTTGAGCACCAGGGTCTGCTGGGTTTCGGCCAGCCCGATCTCCCAGGGGATGCCCGCGTGTTTGATGCTGCTCCAGGGGCTGGCGCCGGTGCCGCCGTCGTGGCCGCTGATCAAGACCTCGTCGGCGTTTCCCTTGGCCACTCCGGCCGCCACCGTGCCCACCCCCACCTCGGAAACCAGCTTGACCGAAACCAGCACGCCGGGATTGGCGCACTTCAGGTCGTAGATCAACTGGGCCAAGTCCTCGATCGAATAAATATCGTGGTGCGGCGGCGGCGAGATCAGCGACACACCGGGCGTGGAATGGCGCAAACGCGCGATCTCCTCGGTCACCTTGTGGCCCGGCAGTTGCCCGCCTTCGCCCGGCTTGGCCCCCTGGGCCATCTTGATCTGGAGCACCGCGGCCTGGGAGAGATATTCCAGGGTGACGCCGAACCGGCCGCTGGCCACCTGTTTGATCGCTGAGTTGAGCCGTTCGCGCCGGTCGGGCAGATAGCGCCGGGCATCTTCGCCGCCCTCGCCCGTGTTGGACATCGCGCCCAGGGCGTTCATGCCCTCGGCCAGGGTTTCGTGGGCCTCGCGGCTGATCGAGCCGTGGGACATCGCCCCGGTGTAGAACCGCTTGACGATCTCTGCGGCCGGCTCGACCTCTTCGAGCGGCACCGGCTCGCCCGGCACAAATTCGAACAGCCCGCGCAGCGTGCAGAGCCGGCGGCTTTGCTCGTTGACGGCCCGGGCGAACTGTTCGTATGCCCCGACGTCGTCGCGCATCACCGCGTGTTGCAGGCAGGTGACCGTGGTGGAGGTCCACAGGTGGCGTTCACCGTCGAGCCGGCAGTGGTATTCGCCGCCGAACGGCAATTCCAGCTCGCCGGGCTTGGGTGGCTCGAAGCCCCGGCGATGGCGCGCCAGGGCCTCGCGCGCGATCACCCCCAGCCCGCTGCCCTCGATGCGCGAGGCCGTGCCCGTGAAACAGCGGTCGACCACTTCGCGGCTCAGGCCCACGGCCTCGAACTGCTGGGCCGCCTGATAGCTGCGCAAGGTGGAGATGCCCATCTTGGACATGGTCTTGAGGATGCCCTTCTTGACGGCCGTGATGTAGCGGTCCCAGAGTTCTTCGAGCGCCACGTCTGCGGGCAGGCGATCCTGTTGTTGCATCCAACCGATCAGCTCGAAGACCAGGTAGGGATTGACCGCGTCGGCGCCGTAACCCAGGAGCAAACAGAAGTGCATCACTTCGCGCGGCTCGGCGCTCTCGACCACGATGCCCGTCTCGCTGCGCAGCCGGCGTCGCAACAGCCCGTGGTGCAGCCCGGCCGCGGCCAGCAGGCTGGGGATGGCGGCCTTGCGCGGGCTTACGTCGCGGTCGCTGAGGATCAGCAAAGCGGCGCCGCGCTGGACGGCCTCGGCGGCCCGGTCCAGCATCTCGTCCAGGGCGCGGCTGAGGGCCTGGCCCGGGTCGGCCGCTCGGGCGTCGAACAGCGCGGGGATGACCTCCACCCGGAAATCCTCGCGCTGCGCAGTGCGCAGGCGCTGGATGTCTTCGTTGGTGAAGATCGGGTGGGGTTGCTTGAGCTGGCGGCAGTGCTCGGGCGTTTCTTCGAGCAGGTTGCGCTTGCGCCCGGTGAACGCCATCAGCGACATCACCAGCCCTTCGCGCAAGGGATCGATGGGCGGATTGGTCACCTGGGCGAAAAGCTGCTTGAAATAGTTGAACAGCAGCTTCGGCCCGTCGGAGAGCACGGCCAGCGGCGTATCGGTGCCCATCGAGCCGACCGGCTCCTGGCCGTTCAGCGCCATCGGCGCGATGAGCAGCTCCATCTCCTCGCGCGTATAGCCGAAGGTGCGCAGGCGGCGTGCCAGGCTGCGGCGCTCCACCGGTACGGACTGGGGTGCCTGGAACAGGCCGCGCAGCTCGATGCGGTTCTGCTCCAGCCAGCGGCGATACGGGCGCCGGCGCGCGATGCGGCCCTTGATCTCGTTGTCGGCGATGACGCGCCCTTCCTGCGTATCGACCAGGAACATGCGTCCCGGCTGAAGCCGGCCCTTGTGCAGGATGCGCTGGGGCGGAAACTCGCACACGCCCACCTCGCTGGCCAGCACCACCAGTCCGTCGGTGGTGATCACGTAGCGGCTGGGTCGCAGGCCGTTGCGGTCCAGGGTGCCGCCCACCCGGCGCCCGTCGGTGAACACCACAGCCGCCGGGCCGTCCCAGGGCTCCATGATCGCCGCGTGGTACTCGTAGAACGCGCGCCGGTCCAAGGACATGTGGTAAGTGGGGCCGAACGCTTCGGGAACCATCATCATCAGCGCGTGCGGCGCCGAGCGCCCGGCGCGCACGAGCAGCTCCATGGTGTTGTCGAACCAGGCCGAATCGCTGCCGCCCGGCTCCAGGATGGGAAACAGCGGCGCAAGCTCCTCGGCCAGCTCGCCACACGTCATGGTCTTTTCGTGGCCCTGAAGATGGTTGGCATTGCCGCGCAGCGTGTTGATCTCGCCGTTGTGCGCGATCATGCGGAACGGCTGGGCCAGGCGCCAGCTCGGAAACGTGTTGGTGCTGTAGCGCTGGTGGACCACGGCCAGCGCCGTGCGCACCCGCTCGTCGGCCAGGTCCGGGTAATAAGCGAACAACTGCGGCGCCAGGAACATGCCCTTGTAGACGATCGTCCGGCAGGACATCGAGGGGACGTAGAACCACGCCGCCTCCTCGCCCAGCGCCTGGCGCACCTGGTGCTCGAGCCGCTTGCGCGCCACGTACAGCCGGCGTTCGAGGGCTTCGTCCTGGCGCGGGCCGCCGTCGAGGAACAACTGCCGGACCACGGGCTCGGCCGACCGGGCGATCTGGCCCAGGCAGGCGTTGTCGGTGGGCACCGCGCGGTAGCCCAGCACGCCCAGCCCTTCCTCTTCGACCACGTTGCGGATGATCGACTCGCAGCGGTTGCGCAACTCATGGTCGGGCGGCAGGAAGAGCATGGCCACGCCGTAGGCTCCGGGCGGCGGCAGCTCGCCGACGAGCCGGCGGGTCTGGTCGGCGAAGAACTCGTGGGGAATCTGCACCAGGATGCCCGCCCCGTCGCCGGTCGATTCGTCGGCCCCGGCCGCCCCGCGGTGCATCAGGCTCATGAGCACCTGCTTGCCGAGCTGGACGATCGCGTGATCACGCCGGCCGGAGATGTTCACCACCGCACCGATGCCGCAGGCGTCGTGCTCGAGCTGCGGGTCGTAGAGCCCTTGCGGAGGCGGAAAAGCGTCGGACATCTTTCACACTGCTCCTGGATTGCCCCCCAAACGGGCTTCAGCAATCAGACCGCCCCAGCCGACTGCCCGAGTCGCGGACCTCCTGCCCAACGGCCTGGGAGGCCCTGAGGTCCTCCGGCCCGAGGCATTCAGGGCGCCCACAGCGAGTTGCGCCCCAGCGGGGCAACGAAGCCTTGGGGCTTGTAGTATTACTTCCCGGGGCTTCACTTCGTTCCAGCCCCGGCCACCCCGGATCGGCCCTCCGATTGGGGCAACAATTCGCTTACGGGTCCTTGGCCGGCGGTTGCCGCGCGAAAGCGTGCGCGCTCGCACTGCTGCTGCGGTGCCGCTCGCCGGGTTCCGGACGGCCGACCACGCGCGGGCAAAGGCCGCGGATTTCCCTGGGGCAAAGCCGCGGGACACTCAAGATACCTCAATCCATTGTTACGATGAATGCGTCTAATATCAAGGGTCGTGCTGAATAAGTTCTCCTTGACAGCGCCAGGCCCTGAACCCCGCAATATGGCTAGGCCAGACCCGCCCGGCACCCGCTGCCCCATGTGTCCGAGGAAGCGGGGCGGGGACAAGCAACTGGTTTGCGCCCCCTCGGGCGGATTTTCTCCCGGGGTCGGCCCTGGTTCGATGGTGCTTCCGCGGGCCGCTGCCGCGGCTGACACTCGGGTTGATCCCGCAACGAGGGGCCGGTGTTTCGGTCGAGCAACCTGACAGGGCAGCCTGACATAGCGGCCTGGCAGATCTGCCAGGGTTGCAGGCGCGATTTGCAGCCGCTCCGGGTCATGCCCCGGCGATGGTGTACACTCTCTCTTGCAGCCAGCCGGCCCCCCACACCGCCGGGACTCCGGCGCGCGCGAACCAGGGAGTTTAGCGGTTGTGCGGACTGGCGCGAACTGGGGACCGACCGGCTAGCGCCACCCTAACCCGGTTCGCTGGATTCTGCCTGCGCGGACTCCGACAATCATTCTAGGAGTTCCCGCGGTACCGGTTCCGCCGGGGGCGCCTGGGGAAAGTTTGAGGGCGATCAAAGGGATTCTGGGGGAGGGAACCTGCCGGAAATCCTGTGACTGCCCGTGGGCGCGGGCTCGGAGCCCGCACCGCATTGTCTCTGGAACATTTCCGCACAGGCGGAAGCGTGTTCATCCACCATTTCCTTGCTTTGGGGGGAAAGCCAATGCACGGACGTACCCAAGTTTGGCTGGCCTGCGCGCTGGCCGCGGCGGTCATTTGGGCCACTTGCGGCGTGGCCAGTGGCCAGGACTATTTGCCGGCGACGCCCACCGACTCGGGCTACACGCTGGCGACCGAATCGGGTTTTGCGGCGCCCATGGCTTCGGCGTCGCAGGGCAATTACGCGGTCTCCAACACATCACTGAGCGCTGAGGACGGTGATCTGGCCGGCCGGGTGGCCGAGCTGGAGGCGGCGCTGGGCCAGGTGAGGGCCAAGGAGGCCGCGGACGCAGCAAGTGCTGCGCGCAAGATGTCGGTCAAGGCCGGCGGGCGGTTTTATGTGGACGACGTGTTCTTCGGTCAGAACGCCGGCAGCATGGCCACGCTGGGAGACGCCCAGGACACGCTGTTCGTCCGTACGGCGCGCATGTTCCTGGAGGGCGAAGGCTTCGGGGTCATCGGCTACAAGATCGAGGTCGACTTCGCCGCGGTAAAGAGCTACACCACCGGCCCGGCCGACCCGGGGGCCCATACGCACGCACTGACGGGCGTGGGTGTAAACAGCTTCAAAGATGTGTACATCAGTGTGAGCGACCTGCCCTGGCTGGGCACGGTGAGGGTGGGCCACTTCAAGGAGCCGTTGAGCCTCGAAGAGCTGACCAGCAGCCGCTTCATCACCTTCATGGAGCGGAGCCTGCTGAACGTGTTCGCTCCGGACCGGAACATCGGCATCATGGCCACGCAGGTCACTGCCTCGCAGAACGCCACGCTCTCGATTGGTGTGTTCCGCACCATCGACGACAAGCCGCCTTTCATTGCCGACGACGACCACGGCGACGCAGTCACCCTGCGCGGCACCTGGCTGCCCTGGTACGACGAGGCCACCGAGGGCCGCGGACTGCTGCACTTGGGCTTGGGCTATAGCGCCCGCAACGTGGACGATCCCGTGCAGCGGGTCCGCCAGCGCGAGGAAATCGCGGTCGGGCCCTATGTGGTGGACACGGGCGAGTTCGGCAACGTGACCGATATCCAAATCTTCAACCCCGAAGTCGCCTTCGTCTATGGCCCGTTCTCGGTACAGTCCGAGTACATCGGAGCCACCTACGTGCGCAACGGCGGCGTGGGCGACGCCTACTTCGACGGCATCTACGTGCAGGCCGGCTACTTCCTGACCGGCGAGAACCGCGTGTATGACCGGCAGGCCGGCGCCTTCACGCGCGTGCGCCCTTACGAAAACTTCTTCCGGGTGCGCGACCAGAACGGCTACGTCTTCACCGGCAAGGGTGCCTGGGAAGTGGCCTACCGCTACTCGTACCTGGACCTGAATCATCCGAGTGCCCTGGTCTTCGGCGGTTGGGATTCCAGCCACACGTTTGGGGTCAACTGGTACCTGAACCCCTATACCCGGTTGATGTTCAACTACATCCACAGCGACCTCGG
This sequence comes from uncultured Planctomycetaceae bacterium, assembly GCA_964467075.1. Classification (GTDB taxonomy): domain Bacteria; phylum Planctomycetota; class Planctomycetia; order Pirellulales; family Thermoguttaceae; genus CAYXPN01. The sequence continues at coordinate 1,086 of CAYXPN010000222.1, read as the reverse complement.
CGTCCCCGGCCAGCAGGCCAATACGTTCCTCGACGTGTTCGCCATGCGGGCCCAGATCGACTTCTAGGCCCGATCGGTCCCGTGGTTTGAAAAAGGATTGCGTGTCCAACGGTTTCGAAACTCGACCCAGCATGTCGCCCCTGACGGCATGCGTCAGCTACCAGGAGACAGGAAGATGAGGACCCTTGTGATTGCCACGGCCATCGGGCTGCTGATGGCACTGCCCGCGGCGGCCGGCGACAACGGATACACGCCGAACTGCTGCGGGCAGGCGGTGGTGAGCGACCCCGGGTGCTGCGATCCCGGCTGCTGCGACCCGGGCCGGGGCTGCAAAGACTGCCAGTTGGTCTGCGAGATGAAGACGGTCACCCGGCACGTGTGGGTGGTCGAGCGTGTGCCCATCTGCCCGGCCATGCCCCGCTGCGGGCGCGGCGACCCCCGCGGGTGTGAGTGCGGGGGCTGCGGAGAGGTGAGCTGCTCGAGCTGTCGCGGCCAGTCGTGCTGCGACCCCTGCGAGGGGCTGCCCAAGTCTGTCACCCCTCCCAAGTGCGGCCACCAGCGCACCGTGAAGCGCCTGGTGCGCAAGGAGATCGAGTGCCAGGTGCCGGTCTACAAGTGCGTGCCCGTCGGCGGTGATCCGGGCTGCGGTGATCCGGGCTGCTGGGACGGGGCCGCGCCTACGCCGGTCGAGGCCGAAGGGCAGACCACGCTGAGTGCCCCGATGCCGCCGGTGATCGGCACTTCGTATGTGAAGTAGTGGATGACGACCGTGCCCTGTTTGCGGGGCCGCACGGCCCCCCCTTTCCCTTTGTTCCCTCAAGTAAGGAGCACACGGCAGGTAACTGAGACCTCTGCTCTGCGGGGAGGAGAACGCTGAAGCAGGTGTTCTCCTGTCCGGCGGAGAGTCGTCAGCCAACCCCCTCACCCCCGGTTCGTGCCAGGCAAACACCACTCGCTCCCAGCGAACCCTTGCACGGCCGCCCCCTCCCTGTCGGCAGGGAGGGGGATCGGGGATGAGGGGGTTTTTTATCTTTCTCGCCTCCGCCGGCTTGTCTTTCGTGCGCTCGCTTGGAGGGCCACGCTTTG
>CAYXPN010000221.1:0-9966 GCA_964467075.1 uncultured Planctomycetaceae bacterium | reverse complement strand
TCAGCACTGCTGGACGAGCCAGCAGTGGCACCCGGCGGGGGTCGGCAAAACCCGCAGCGTCTTTTCGGGCCGAATGCCCCGGCAGAGGGGTTTTCTGTTGTGGAACTTTCAGCCGTTCCCGTATACTAAGCAATAGGGGCCCTGCGGGGAATCCTGGCCGTATCCTGGGGGCTGGCGAGCCGCTCGCCGTCGGCCTGCGGTTCAGTCAGCACTGCTGGACGAGCCGGCAGTGGCATCCAGCGCTCGTAGTGACCCGATTCATCGGGTCCTGTGAAGACCGTACAAGTACGGTCACTACGAACGCGCTCGTAGTGACCCGATTCATCGGGTCCTGTGAAGACCGTACAAGTACGGTCACTACGAACCATGGGCACTGCGGGAGGTTTGGCCATGGCGCAGGCAAATCAATCTGGTTCTCAGTCGCTTCGACAAGTGCCCGCGGCACAATGGTTGGCCGCGGCCTGCGCCACCGTGTGGTTGGCAGCGGCCTTGGTGGCGACCAGCGCTGTGCCGGCCGGCGCCGAGGTGTTCATGCTGCGCAACGGCGGCCGGGTGGAGGGCGTGTTGCTCAACCCCGACGAGGTGCCTCGTCGCAACTACCTCGTGGAAGTGGCCCCGGGCGCGCGCCTCACGCTCACCTTCGCACAAGTCGAAAAGGTCGTTTACGTGCGGCCGGAGGAGCAGGAGTACGAGCGCATCCGCGCGAGCTATCCCGATACGGTCGAGGGCCAATGGGCCCTGGCCGAGTGGTGCGGCGAGCAGCGGCTTGCCGAGCAGCGCGAACGCCATTTGCAGCGGATTCTCGAGCTGGCTCCTGACCACGAGCAGGCCCGCCTGGCCCTGGGCTACAGCAAGGTGGACGGCCAGTGGATGACCCGCGACGAGGCCATGACCCGCCGGGGGTTGATCTACTACAAGGGCCGCTGGCGCACCAGGCAGGAAATCGAGCTCTTGGAGAATCGCCAGCAGATCGAACAGGTCCAACGCGCATGGTACGGCAAGCTGAAGATGTGGCGCGAGTGGCTCGGCACCCAGCGAGACGCCCAGGCACGCCAGAACATCCGCGCGATCGACGACCCGCTGGCCGTATCCGCCTTGAGCCAGGCGCTGCGCGAGGATCCGGCCCCGGCCGGAAAGCTGCTCTACATCGAGGCCCTCGGCCGCATCGCCACCTCGCCCGCGGTCAAGGCCCTGGCCCAGGGAGCGATCCAACAATCGGTCGAGGAGGTGCGACTCTCCTGCCTGGACGAACTGAAGAGGATCAAGAGCCCGGAAGCCGTGGCCTACTTTGTCGAGCAGCTCCGCAGCAAGGACAATCGGACTGTGAATCGGGCGGGCCGGGCCCTGGGCGAGCTCGGTGATCCCACGGCCATCGGGCCGCTGATCGACGCGCTGGTCACCACCCACAAGTTCAAGATCGTGGTGGGCAATCCGGGCAGCATGTCGGCCACGTTTCCCACCGGCGGGATGGGCGGCAGCGGACTGGCCATGGGCGGAGGCCCGAAGATCGTCACCCGCCATCTGGCCAACCAGGACGTGCTCGACGCGCTGGTCCAGGTGGCCGGCGGAGTGAATTTCAATTTCGATGAGCGTGCCTGGAAATACTGGTACGCCTCTCAGAAGCGCCCGGCCGCGGTGGACATCCGCCGCGACTGACCGCGGCGGCTCAAGAGCCCTGCGCCGCGCCTGTAGGGTGGGTCGAGCAGAAAGCCAGGCCCACCGGGAGGGCTTTCTACGTCTTGGTGGGTCTGCGCCTGCGGCTTGACCCACCCTACGGCTGGCTGCGGCTTGACCCACCCTACGTCTTGGTGGGTCTGCGCCTGCGGCTTGACCCACCCTACGTCTGGCTCACCCTACGGCTGGCTCATTTTTCGGCCGCAAGACGCTGCGCGCACCAAAGGGCGCCGCCCGAAAAAGGTGCCTGTCCCCTTACGGCGGGCTCGCGGCAGCCGGCGGTTCGGGCGGCGCTTTGCGCCGCCGGCGCCAGCGGCGTTCGATCACGGCGCTTAAGGCCAGGCGGTCTTCCAGGTTGGGGCGGAAGATGGTGAGGATCAAAAGCGGCAGATACCACGCCATGTAGATGCCGCCGTGTCGGGTGTGCCAGAACTGGGTGCCCAGCATCACCGCGGCCGAACAACTCACCAGCGTGCCCAGGTTCTTCTGCGCCGGCCAAATCGCCAGGCTGGCGCACAGGGCGACGAAGGCCACCAGCACGGGAATCCGAAACGCCTCGTCGTGAAACGCCCAGAAGCCGCTCAATCGCTCGGGCAGGAGCGTGGTCCAGCCGAACATCTGCTGCAACTGGCCGAGCAGAGACTCCAGGCTGCTGGAGGTGAACACCAGCGAAAAGACCAAGAGCACCAGCACCGCGACCACCCCGCCCACAAACCGCCACAACCCGCGGCGCCAATAAAAACTGCACCATAGCGGCAGCAGAAACAGCGGATAATAAATCACCCCCGCGGCCAGCCCCACCAGGATGCCCGAGATCACCGGGCGCCGATACGCCGCCACCGCCCAGACCAGCAGCGCCGCGGGAATCACGTGGTCTACGCGCGAGGTCATCTGCGCAGTGTAGGGCAGCAGGAGATACAAGGTGGCCGCGGCCATGGCGGTCTGGATGTTGCCGAAGTGTCGAAAGCCCACCACCACCATGCCGGCAATCAGCGCCAGATGGCCGAGAATCGCGGTGGTTCGCGCGGTGGCGTCTTCGACCATGGCCCGCCGGGCGGCTTCGGTGTCGGAGGCTTCGGCGGGCAGGGGGAGGAAGGCCTTGTTGGCGAAGCTGGCGAACAGGTAGAAGAGCGGGTAGCCGGGGCCGTGATGGGCCAGGTCGCTGGTGCCGGCCGGCGCCTCCTGGCGGGCGAGAATCTGCTCCAGGCGGCGCGCGCCCTGCAGGTCGTCCTCGGTGGGCCGGTTGGTGGCCACGTTCGTGAGCAGGAAGATCAGCAGACAGACCGCGGCGAACGTCAGCCCGCCGGCTGTAAGATTCGGCTCCAGCAAGGGGCGGCGGACCATGATCGGATCGAGCAGCAACCGCAGCAAGAACACCCCGCCCACGGCGAACAGCCACGCATAGCCCAACTGCTCGTGCTGATGGGTCACCAGCAACAGCCCGGGAGCAAACGCGATCAACCCCAGCAGGTCCAGGTTGCGCACCGACCAGAGCCGATTGAACTTGAAGAAGATGCCGATCAAAAGCAGCGACGACAGATAGACCCAGGTGGTGGGGTTCAAGTCGTATTCGAACAGAACGTCGCGCATCAGATCCGGCCTATCCGCAGCGAGCAGACCCCCTTGGCCCCCAGCCGGGCCCCCGGGATCAAAACGGTCGTTGTGCTGCTCCGTTTAGAATACGCGCCGGGGCCGGCTTTGCAATCCCCCGCGCGGCGGGCATCCCGCGCAGCGAGCGCTCAGCGCGGGTTGTCGGCATCGCCCCGCCTGGGGCGGGCCTGGTCGTTCAGATGTTCCTGAATCCAGCCCTCCAGGTCTTCCCAGTCCACCGTGGGCAGTTGCGACCGGTCCGGCCGCAGGTTGGCCGCCTGCTTGATGTAGACGTGGACGATCTCGTCGGGCGGCTTGTCGGTGTTCCAGTGCAGCAGGATGCGGATACACCGCCGCAGCGAGCCGGGTACATCCAGCTCGTGCAGGCACATCAGCGCCACGTCGAACCAGCCCAACTGCCGGGCGGCCATCGCCGGAAACTCGGCGTCCAAATCCGGGGTGGTCGTGAAGATGGCGCTGGCCACATCCTCTTCGCGGACGTCGTTCTGGCGGATCATCAGCGCGAGCAGTTGACGCGTGGCCTGGAGAATCTCCTCCGGCGTGTTGGCATCCGCGGTGGTGGCCCCGCGCACTCCCCGACACGGCATCACAGCTCCCCTATCGCGCTGATTGCTCTCGGTGCTCTGCGACGAAGGCTCCGGCCGGTCGCCTCCCACGCGTCCCGCCGGGACGTCGCCGGCCAACTGCGCTTGGAAAAGACCGTCGCCACCGCGATCCCGTTGGCCCGCCCACTGAGAAGCTTACCCGCCCGGATGCCCTCCTGCAACCCGCCGCCCGATCCCAACAAAGCGCCCAGACACCGGCGGCCCAGAACCCCTGGCCACCAGAGCAATCAGGTTCGGCAGCGCACCGGGATTCGCCGGAGCGGCTCGGGCCGCGTCTTGGGCAGGCGCAGGGTCAGCACCCCGCGCGTGAGCGCGGCCTCGGCCCGCTCCGCATCCACGCCGTCGGGCAGGCGCACGCTGCGGCGGAAAGCCCCGCAGCGGATTTCCCGCCGATGCACTTCCGAGGTGTCCGGATCAGAAGGCGCCGCCTTTTGCCCGCTCAGGGTCAACTGATCGCCCGAGACGCTCAGCTCCAGGTCGTCCTCACTCACACCGGGCAACTCGGCACGCACGATCACCTCGGACTCGGTCTCCACCACGTCCACCGCGGGCAACCACTTGCCCTCGCCCGCAAAGGGCCACTCCAGCCCGGCCGCCGGTTGGCGCACCAGGGTGTCGAACAGGTGATTCAACTCGCTGCGCAAGGTCGAGAGCGACCAGCCTTCGCCCTGCTCAGGGACCGAACGTTTGGCCCTCCAAGGAACCGCACCCATGACTCTTGCTCCCCGTTTATAGAGCACCTCGAACTGGGAAAAGCCCTCTGGCCCCCGCTGCTTCCCGGCGGGATAAACCCGCCGGCTCGCGCCCGCCCGGCGGGATGAACCGGCCGGCTCGCGCCTGCGAATCGCACGCTGGCCGGCAGCGCCCGGCAAACCGCTCACCTCACGCCGGCGGCTCGCCGGACCAGCGCGCCGGCCTTCATTCTTCGGCCGTCGGCCGGTCAGCCCTGGACACTGATCTTGCGGGGCCTGAGCGTCTCGGCCTTGGGTAAGTGGAGGGTGAGCACACCTTCGGCGTATTCCGCGGTGATTTTCGCCGCGTCGACCGCCTCACTGACGCGAAACGTGCGCCAGAAGTCACCCACCGCGTACTCGTGCAACAGGTATTCCGCGTCCTCGTCGCGCCGCAGCGGCACCTGCGCATGGATCGTCAGCGCGCCGTCTTCGAAGCGAACGTCGATCGACTCGGGCTTCGCCCCCGGCACGTCGGCCAGCACGGTCAGCTCGTCGGCCGTTTCCAGGATGTCTACCGCGGGGCGATAATAGCGCCCGCTGCGCGTGTGCTCCGCAGGGGCGACCTGCTCAGCACGGGCTTCCGGCATTTGTTTTTCGTCTGCCATGGCAGCGACTCCTTCTGTTTGGATTCGTCGTTAAGAGCCTACCCCAGAACCTGTCGGGAGACCTTCGGTCGAGGCCAGCGGGCTCGGTCGGGAGACCGGCCACAACGAGCTTTTGGGATAGGCTCTAAATGCTGGTTTGCTTCTGAAACTCCTGCTCGGCACTCCCGCGCCGAGCGCTTGCCGGTGCGCTCCAACGGCTTTGCGCCGGCCCGTGCGCTCAGTCAGCGGAGCTGACCCGGATCTTGCGGGGCCTGGCGGCCTCGGCCTTGGGCAAACGGATGGTGAGCACGCCGTCCCGCATTTCCGCGGCCACGCGCCCGGCATCCACCTCGCAAGGCAAACGCAGCACGCGCGTGAAGCTGCCCGCCGGCCGTTCACGCCGATGATAAGTGATCTCCTCGTACGGCGGTTCGGCGCGCTCGATCTTCAACGACAACTCGCCCCCGACGACCGAGAGGTCCACCTCGTCGGGCTTCACTCCGGGCACCTCGAGTTCGGCCACCAGGCAGTCGTCCTCTTCCCAGAGATTGACCGCGGGCTGGCTGCGGCCGGTCCATCCCCACGGCACCTCGGGCAACTGGCTGCGCAGGCCCGTCAGCAGGCGGTCCATCTCGTGACGGAGCTGGTGCAGCGGATCGCGTGAAATCCGATAGTGTAATACCATGGCGTTTCCTCCTGTGTATGCTTTGCCTGTGAACCTCAGTCGCCGGCCGCCCAGGCTGCCCCTGGCCCGCTGAGTGGGGCAGACTGGGGCTGCGGTTTTCCTGCTCTACCGGGGAATTCGCCTAACGCGGCCTGCGGCCGCAACCAAATGTGGCGGCGGCTACCACCCGCGGCAGTAGGGGCGACGCATGCGTCGCCCCTACCGGCGCATACGCGCGCCATGCGCGCATCGTACACCGTAAGACTCTAACGTCCCATTCTTGCAAAGCCTGTGCCGAATCCGCTGCTGCTTGACATTACCCATTGCTACAAAAGGAGTTATGTCCTATCGTCAATCTGCCGATCGCGGGCCGTCTGCCAATTTGGCAGCGTCGATCCACCCCGGACCAATCAACAGGCATGATCCATCGGTCAAACCGGGACGAGCCAACGGCCGCGCCCCACGACTCGCCGGGCCCGCGCTGGCTGGAATGGGTGCCCACGTCTCGTCCCGGCAAGGTGGGCACCCGCTGAGCAGCAATAATTTGCTAACAGTTTTCTTGACATATTCGCAACATGGGGGATACTTAACTCCTTTGTGGGAGGCTCCCCACCTGCCGGGGCGGTGAAAGACACGCCGGAGAAGCGGTTCCCACGGGCCCCGGCCGCGCAGGCCCAACCGGCTTCTCCGGCCGGCGTCCGGGGGAAGCGCGCGGAGTCGCCGGGCAGATGGGGCCAACAGTGCCTGCCGGGCATGTGAGGCCAGCAGGTCCAGCAAGACGTCCTTACCACCGACAGGGGCGCCCCTGTCGAGGAAACACCAGCGGCAAGGAGCAGGACGGTGCCGAAGTCTGTGCTGGAAGCCATCAAGATGGGGCTGTGGGATTTCGAGCCCCCCGAGGTCGATCACAGCCGGTTCGAGGCGGCCGACGCCATGCCGGGAACGCGGGAAAAACTGGACGTGCTGGCGCGTCGGGTGGAGATGGGGCTGCCGCTCTGGCACACGCACGACCGCACAGATATCGAAGACCCGTCGCCACGGCGAAAACCCCGATAGACCGTCCCGCCGACCCGTCGGCAGCCGCAGGCCCCTGTTCTATAGCGGTGTGCTTACCACTACCGGACTGCGAACCAAACCCGCGGCTCACGCCGCTCACCTCGCCGCCCCTTTTCTGATTGAATGCACCCTCTGTTGGGGAACGGTCCCTCCTGACCGCCCCACCCACCCGACCACAGGTCTCCCGAGCGACCCCTGTTGTGGCGCAGTGACCCTGTTGTGGAGCGGTCCCTTTGGACTTGCCCGCAAACGGAGGCTTTCGCGGCAGCAAGGCCGGTCAGCCCAGCCGGGCCGCTGCGTTGCCGGCCCGGTCCAGCCCGACTATCATAGCGCGGGTCGAAACGTTGCCGCCCGGCCGCAGAGAGCAACCGTTCACGGGCCGGGAGGGTGACAGTCCCCGTGAACGGTTACCGCAGAGAAGGAAACCGACCGATGCCCCGCCTAAACCTACACTGCTGCGATTTGTTGGCATGGCGCGTTGTGAAGGGCCTCTCGGCAATGCTCCTGCTCATGGCGGGGTTGCTGGGGGCTGTTCGTCCCGGCCTCGGCGCCGATGGGCCCAATTTCCTGCTCATCCTGGCCGACGACCTGGGCTACGGCGACCTGAGCTGCTACGGCGCCAAAGACCTGCACACGCCGAACATCGACCGCCTGGCTGCGCGCGGCACGCGTTTCACGCGCTTCTACGCCAACTGCACGGTCTGCTCGCCCACGCGCGCCTCGCTGCTTACCGGCTGCTATCCCGACGCCGTGGGTGTGCCCGGCGTGATCCGCACCCACAGCGCCAATTCCTGGGGGCTGCTGAGCACCCAGGTCGAGCTGCTGCCCGCGGTCTTGGGCCGGGCGGGCTACTCCACGGCCATGGTGGGCAAGTGGCACCTGGGCCTGGGCGCGCCCAATCTGCCCAACCTGCGCGGATTCGATTTCTTCCACGGCTTCCTGGGCGACATGATGGACGACTACTATGCCCATCGGCGCCACGGCCGGAACTACATGCGCCTGAACCAGCAGGTGATCGACCCGGAGGGCCACGCTACGGACCTGTTTAGCGAGTGGGCCTGCGAGTATCTCAAAGGGCAGGCCGGCCGCGGGCCGTTCTTCCTCTACCTGGCCTACAACGCCCCGCACTTCCCCATCCAGCCGCCCGAGGACTGGCTCCAGCGCTATCGCGCGGCCCATCCCGGGGTGCCCGAGAAGCGGGCTCGCAACTGCGCACTGGTCGAACACATGGACCAGGGCATCGGGCGCGTGCTGGAGGCGTTGGAAGCGGCCGGCCTGGCCGAGAACACGCTGGTGGTGTTCACCAGCGACAACGGCGGCTCGCTGCCCCACGCCCAGAGCAACGGACCCCTGGCCGGCGGCAAACAGGACATGCTCGAAGGCGGCCTGCGCGTGCCCATGATCGCGGCCTGGCCGGGCCAGATCGAGCCGGGCAGCACCTCCGACCACCTGGCGCTGACGATGGACGTGTTCCCTACCTTCTGCGAGGCCGCGGGTGTGGAGCACGACTCGCCGATCGACGGACAAAGCTTCCTGCCGGTGCTCTTGGGGCGCAGGCAAGCGCCGGGCGATGAGCGCACCTTGTTCTGGGTGCGGCTCGAAGGCGGGCGCTATGGCGGCAAGCCCTACTACGCGGTGCGCCGGGGCGACTGGAAACTGCTGGAAAACTCGGCCGACGAGCCCATGCGCCTCTACAACCTCGCCCAAGACCCGCGCGAGACCCGCGACCTGGCCGCGGAGCAGCCCGACGTCATGCGCCAGCTCCGCGCCGCGTTGGACGAACACATCGCCCGCTGCGCCAAAGTGCCCTGGCGATTGCCCGACGGCACCGGCCCCGGGGAGGTCGGCCCGCCAGGCGATTGAAATCAAGCCGCGGTAGGACGCGCCGGGAGAAAGGTGTCAGCAGACCGACCCACCGCGGGAAACCGTAACTGCCAGCCCATGAGAACCATCTCCAGCCCCCACAACCCGCGCATCAAGCGAGCGGTGCACCTGCGCAACCGGCGACAGCGGGAGAAACAAGGCAGAATCCTGATCGACGGCGTGCGCGAGCTGGGTCGGGCCGTTGCCGCGGGCGTGGCTGTGGAAGAGGTGTTTGTCTGCCCGGCGCTTTATTCGAGCGCCGAAACGCGCCGGCTCATCGAGCAGTTGTCCGCGGGGCCGGCCGCCTTGTTCCAGGTCAGCGAGGAGATCTTCGGCCGGCTGGCGTTTGGCCAGCGTGCCGAAGGAATCGTGGGTGTGGCCCGGCCGCCGGAGCGCACGCTGGAGGAACTCACGTTGGGGCCCGACGCTTTGGTAGCTGTGCTCGAAGGGGTAGAAAAGCCGGGCAACATCGGCGCCGTGGTGCGCAGCGCCGATGGGGCGGGCTTCTCGGCCGTGGTGCTGGCCGACCCGGCCACCGACCTCTACAACCCCAGCGCGATTCGGGCCAGCCTGGGCACGATCTTCTGTGTGCCGGTCTGTGCGGCCCGGGCCGGCGAGGTGATCGGGTGGCTTCGAGCCGGTGGGGTTTCTGTGTCCGTAGCGCGCGTGGACGGCAGCGTGCCTTACACGGAGTTTGATTTCCGCGGGCCGACCGCGGTGGTGCTGGGGAGCGAGGCCGAGGGGGTTTCGGGCCCGTGGCGCGGCGAGGGCATGACCGCGGTGCGGCTTCCCATGCTGGGGACGGCCGACAGCCTGAATGTCTCGGCCGCCGCGGCCGTGCTGTTCTACGAGGCCCGGCGCCAGCGCGGCGGTGGTTGAGGGCCTGCCGTTGGGCGGCACGCCCAGAGCTTTGGCGATGGGCGTGATGAGTCAGTGATAGTCGCACGCTGCGCCAACCCACGTGTGTGCCAGCGAAATAAGGCGGGTTGTAAGACTTCAGCCGTCTGAAGTGCTTTTCGCTTCAGGCAATGGTGGTAGTTTCCCGGTGGTGAGGTAGGTGGCCAGGGCGCCCACGATGGTTCGGATCGGGTCGTGGCCGGGGGAAATTGCGGGGACACAATGAGAGTGTAGCATCAATACAGGCGCTCGTTGCGACAGTCACACTTCAGAGACCA
>CAYXPN010000220.1:0-9989 GCA_964467075.1 uncultured Planctomycetaceae bacterium | reverse complement strand
GTGCCTGTCACCTTTTCCCCGCAATTGCGGAAACAATTCCTTTACAATTTCTTACCTTCTGTTTACCCGCTTTTCGCCCCATGCTCAAGGTTAGCTCGACGAGATGCCGGCCACAGCCCAAGTGGCTGCCGGCCGTGGGTCCAGCCTCCCCCCCGCCCGGTTCCCCGGCCGCGGCCGTCGCCTTCGCCTGGGACGTGCCGCGGGTGGGCCGTGCAGTTGGCGGTTCTCTACGGGCCTTGCTGACAGGCATCGGCAAAGCATGTGGGCGCCCTGCTCTCTTGCCCCACCTAGCCAATCCTTACCATTGGCTTGATCCCTACGGTCGCGCCAATAGCAAGGCTCAGCCCGCGGGCTCGGCGCGATCTCGCACGGCCTATGTCGGTCGAGACTGATCGAGCGGCCCCGGGGGGGCCGCGGCCGGCCGCGGGCAAGCTCGGCCCGCAAGGGACGACCGGAGCGTTCGCCGCGGCATCCATGGAGGGCCACGCTTTGTCGTGGCCGCCGATCGGGGCTTGGCGGACGCAACCGCAGGGCGTCTGTCCAGCACGGTTACCCAAGCAATCGTCGTGCACCAGCACATCGTGCGCGCGCCGCGAGCGATCAGCGCGTGTATACAGGCCGGCGTCCGGGCCGCTTGTTGGCTGCGCGGCTGCGAGAGCTACCGTTCTCGCTGAGCACGCGCTGGGCCTTGGCCAGGTTGTTGACTTTGATCACGGCCAGCACGCCTTTGGCGTTGCCTTGTACGGTAAAGGAGCAATAGGCATAGTCGATGTTCAGATGTTCTGCAGCCAGTTTCTCGCAGATCCGCCGAAATGCGCCCGACTGGTTGGGCACCTGGACCAGCAGCACGTCCGTTGTCTCAAAGCTCAGGTTGCGCTCGGCCAGCACGGCCTGGGCCGCTTTTACGTCGTTCGGCACAAAACGCACCTTGCCGCGCTCGCCCGAATCCATCACCACCAACGCGCGGAAGTCCACCTTCTGCTTCTGCAACGCCGCGAGCATGTCGGCCAGCCGTCCGGGCTTGTTGACCAGAGAGACGGAAAGCTGCTTGGCCGTTTCCATTGCCAACTCCTTTCCTGTGAGAGAAAACCGGAGCATCCGCAAGAGGAGCGGAACAACGTGGGGATGTCCGAAGAAAATCTTATCGCGGAACCGGCCGGGGTCAAACCGGTCGGCTGCGCGTGGGCCGGTGGAAGCAAGGCGAAGGCCCGCTATCTTGTGTATTTTACCTTGGCTGTGACGGATTCTCCAAACTGAATGCGTGCTGGGGCGACACCTTGGCCCGGCAGCGGCCGCCTGGGTTGCATTTCCCGCGCGCGGATTTCCCAGACCAAGCCCATGTCGACGACCTACAAGGGCCACACACCAACCCTTTTGGGGGGGGGCGCCTCTGGAGAGCCTGCGCCACAAAGGGCGGGTGGGACAAACAGGGGAAGCGCCGACTCGTTGGGCGTCGAGGTGAATCCACCCTGTTTTTCCCGCTCGGCGAGCCGTCGGATCCTTCAAAGACCAAGGAACTTACGGCCCGGTTTCGTCGTCTTACACTACAGAGCGGGCCCCGCTGGAGGTGCCCGGCGCCCCTGCCTGCCACCCGGCCGGCCCGGGGTTTGCCGCAGCCTCCGGCGCAAGAGGAATCGGCAAGTGCATTTGTGTGCATTCCGAGTCGGCTCCAATAGAATTCAGAATTGGCACGGGAACCAACCGATTTCGTCCGTCCCCCCCGGACCCAGTGGAAGGAGACAGGTCATGCGTCGCATGCTGGTGCTCATGGCTGCTGTGTGTTGGCTCGCCCTGCCCGGGCTGGCGCTGGCCCAGGGCGTGCTGGTGGTGACTGATCCGAACGTGGAGGTGCGCCTGCCACGGCCGAACCTGATCATCTGGCCGCCGCACCCGCCGCACCCGCCGCGCCCCATTCCGCGTCCGGTGCCGCCGCCGGTGAGCTACAAGATCGAGAGCCTGGAGGTCAACGCCCGGCTCGTCGAGCAGGTGGCCCAAGTCCAGGTTTCGCAGACGTTCAAGAACACGGGCAGCCGGCAGATGGAGGTCTCGTTCGTCTTTCCGCTGCCCTACGACGGGGCGGTCGAGCAGATGACGCTTCTGGTCGACGGCAAGGAGTTTCCCGCGCGGCTTCTCAGCGCGGAAGAGGCCCGACGGATGTACGAGGAGATCGTGCGCAAGAACCGCGATCCGGCCCTGCTCGAATGGGTCGGCACGGGGCTGTTCAAGACCAGTGTGTTCCCGGTTCCCGCGGGGGCATCGCGCACGGTGACGCTGCGCTATTCGCAGCTTTGCCGCAAGGTGCAGGGGCTCACCGACTTCCTCTTCCCGCTGAGCACCGCGAAATACACCTCCGAGGCGGTCGGACAGATCAGCATCCGCGCGACCATCGAAAGCCAGACGCCGATCAAGAACGTCTACAGTCCCACCCACGCCGTGGAGATCAAGCGGCCCGACAAGAACCACGCCCTTGTGACCTTTACCGCGGAGAAGCAGGTGCCCACCAGCGATTTCCGCCTCTTCTTCGACGTGGGCACGGGCAAGCTCAGCACGCGCGTGCTGAGCTACCGGCCCGTTAAGGGCGAGGACGGTTTCTTCCTGCTCCTGGCCAGCCCGGAGATCAAGGCTCCGGATGTCGAGCGGCCCAAGAAGACCGTGGTATTTGTGATCGACCGCTCGGGCAGCATGAGCGGCAAGAAGATCGAGCAGGTGCGCGAGGCGCTCAAACACGTGCTCAACAACCTGCGCGAGGGCGACCTGTTCAACATCGTGGCCTACGACAGCCAGGTGGAGACCTTCCGGCCGGAGCTGCAGCGATACGACGAAAAGACGCGCAGCGCGGCCCTGGGGTTTGTCGAGGGCATCTATGCCGGCGGCAGCACCAACATCGACGCCGCCCTGGGCGCCGCCCTGGGCATGCTCCAGGATTCCGACCGGCCCAACTACATGGTGTTTCTCACCGACGGGCTGCCCACCGCGGGCGAGACCAACGAGATGAAGATCATCGACAACGCCCGGGGGGCGAACAAGGTGCGGGCGAGGATTTTTGCCTTCGGCGTGGGCTACGACGTGAACAGCCGGCTGTTGGACCGCCTGGTGCGCGGCAACTACGGCCAGAGCGAATACGTCAAGCCCAATGAGGACATTGAAGACCACGTGTCGCGGCTCTACAACCGCATCGAGGCGCCGGTGCTGACGGACGTGAAGATCGAGTTCGAGTTCGACGAGCTGAAGCGCGAAGAGGGCAAGCCGATCAACCGCGTGTATCCGGCCGGGTCGTTCGATCTGTTCGCCGGCGAGCAGTTGGTCATCGTCGGACGCTACAAGAAGAGCGGTCCGGCCAAGGTCACGGTGAGCGGCTCGGTGGACGGCCGGGAGCAGAAGTTCAGCTTCCCGGCCGAGCTGGTCGGCAAGAGCAAGGACGAGACCAACGCCTTTATCGAGCGCCTCTGGGCCATGCGCCGGGTGGGCGAGATTCTCGACGAGCTGGATCTGAAGGGCAAGAACCAGGAGTTGATCCAGGAGCTGGTCGAGCTGGCCCGCCGCCACGGCATCCTCACACCCTACACCTCCTTCTTTGCCGACGAGAATGCCCGGCCCGAGGACCTGGCCCGAGCGGCCGACCGCGCGGAAGCGCGGCTCTACAGCCTCAATCTGGCCGAGGGTCAGGCGGGCTTTGCCCAGCGGGCCTTCAAGGGCGGCTTGCAGCGTGCGGCCCAGGCCACGCCCGCGCCCGCGGCTCCCGCGGCCGAGGCCGCGGACGCCCTCTCCGGCGCGGCACCGGCTCTCGGCGCCCTGCCCGGCGCGGGCCAGATCGCCGGCCGGGGCGGTGGTCGGAGCCTGGTGGAAGAGGCCCGAAGGGCCCGGGAAGAACTCCAGGAGGCCCAGCAGACCGTGCGACAGATCGGCAGCCGCACGTTCTACTTGCGCCAGGGCCAGTGGGTCGATTCGCGCATCCCCGACGATCAGCAGTCCCCGGCGCGGCGGATCAAGCAGTTCAGCGACGAGTATTTCGAGCTGGTGCGCCGCCACGGACGCAGTGTCTCGCAATACCTGGTCTTCGACCAGCCCGTGTTGCTGGCCGTGGACGACGAGGTTCTGCTCATCGAACCATAGGCGCAAGCCTCCGGTTTTTTGATCGCGAAAGCGCGAAAGGGCGAAAACGCGATATGCCCGTAGGGCCCAGGCGAGCCGCTTACCGTAAGCCGGCGGTTCGTGCCGGACGCTACGGACGGCTTGCCCACCCGCGCCCGGTTGATGCACTGCTGGACAAGCCAGCAGTGGTACCCGGCGCCCGTTCGTAGTGGCCCGATTTATCGGGCCTGCTCAAGACCGTACAAGTACGGTCACTACGAGCCGTCGGGCACCACTCGATTCGTCGCGCGCTTCTTTGCACTGCTGGACAAGCCAGCAGTGGCACCCGGTGCAAGACGGCTCTTCTAATCGCGACTCGCATACGGCCGGTCGCCCTTGGCAATTCTCTGCCCGGCCGCTACATTGAGCGCACTGCGCAAGTCATGCTGCGCGGCCCGCCGGGCCTGCGGCCACAGTTCCGGGCGTGCCACCCGGCCGGGCCCGTCACTCGACCCGATGGCGGCCGGCAAGGTGGCCGCGGCGTGGTCTTGTGTGTGTTCGTCCTGTGCGGTCAGTGGCTCTTGCGGATCCTCAAAGCCAACATGGGAGGTATGGAAAATGAGCACCTCGCCCCCGCCCGAACCCTTCGGGCCCGAACCGGGCACGCCGCCCGAAAACCCGTATGCTTCGCCCCAGGCTCCCGGCGCCGCCCTCGGGCCCGGAGAGCCGGGCTACGTGGCCAGCGACGACGAGCGGCTCTGGGCCATGCTGTGCCACTTGAGCACGTTCGTGGGATACGTGGTTCCTTTTGGCCACGTTATTGCACCATTGGTGATCTGGCTGATCCAGCGCGAGAAGCTGCCGCTGGTGGACGACCAGGGCAAGGAGGCGGTGAACTTTCAGATCAGCATGACGATCTACTACCTGGTGGCCGGACTCTCGATATTCATCGTGATTGGCTGCGTACTATTGCCCGCTGCACTGATCTTCGACTTGGTGGTCACCATCATCGCGGCCGTGAAGGCCAACCAGGGGGTGGCCTATCGCTATCCGCTGTGCATTCGGTTCATTACCTGAGCCTGCGTTCGGACGACGGGCCCTCAGAAGCGCGTGGCTGAGGGTGGCCGGGGCTGTCTCGGACGCCTGACGGGCGGCCGGAAGCCCCGGTGTTGCCGGGGTTTCGCTACGCTCCAACCCCCGGCCACCCACATGGGATCAATTGGTTTTCCGGGGCGCGGAGGACTGTAGGGTGGGTCGAGCGACAGCGAGACCCACCGACAAGCAAGAATGGTGGGTCTGCGCCTACGGCTTGACCCACCCTACGTGGCTGAACGACCCGAGGGCTCAATCACATCCACGCCCGTTGCCACAGCTCCGGGCGTGCCACCCAGCCGGGAGGCAAATCGTTCTCCGGTACGAGGATCATGCCAGAAGCACGCTCGCAACCGTGCGGCCGCGCGGCGTTTGCCCGCTGGGTCTGCGCCGCAGCAGTGACCTGCGGCGTTCTCTCATGCGGTCCGTCGCGCACCGGCGCTGCAGCGCCGCCCCATGACACGCCCATCCGCGTGGCCGTGGTGGCCTACGAGGACTTCCAGGCCCGGCTCGACCACTGGCAGCAAATCCTCGCCCGTATCGGCAGCGCGGGCGAAGCGCGGCTGGAGTTCCGTTTGGCCGTGGGTACCTATGGCGACGTGCTCCATTGGGTCGAGGACGCCCACGTGGACGTGGCCGTGCTCACGCCCGGCGTGTTCGCCTTGACCTTCAGTCCAGACGGGTCGGAGCCGGCCGACTGCGTCTATCTGGCCACCGCGGGCGTGCCCGCGGCCGTTTCTGCCTGGGCCTCAGAGGAGCGCCGCGAGCCGGGCTACCATTTCGCCACGCGCGCGGTGTGCGTGGTGGCGGCCGATGCGGCGCTCAAAGACGAGCACGACCTGCGCCGTGCGGGCGCGGCTGACGAGCTGGAGTATCTGTTCGTCCATCCCCTCTCGCTCAGCGGCCGGATCGCGCCGGAGTTTGCCCTGCGCCGGCTCGGCCTCTCGCCCGCAGAAGAGCGCATCCACTGCACCTACTCCCACACCACGTCGCTGCGGGAGCTTTGCCGGCCGGGCGGCGCGCGCCGGCGCGTGGCCTTTGTGTGGGACGATGCCCTGCGCCCGTTGCCGGGCTGGGACGGGAAGCTGCGCCGGTTGCCGCTTGAGGCACTCGACGAGTTGGCCATTCCCGGCGAGGCAATCGTAGCACGCAAGGGGTTCCCGCTGGCCGGCGAGTTGCAAGCGCGCCTGCTGGCCTATCGGGACACAGCCGCGCGCTGCCCGTTTGCACACTGGGACGACTGGGCCCAGCGCTACGCGCCGGTGGGCCAGTGGGTGTCGAGGATCGGCCGGGAGCAAATGCGCGACGACGCCGCATCGGTCACCCTGGACGAGATCATCGAAATCCTGCGCCATCACGAGCAGTCGCAGGCCCAGCCGGTGCGCCTGGCGGTGGTGCTCTCGGGCGGAGGGGCCAAGTGTGCCTACCAGGTCGGCGCAGTGGCGGCCCTGGAAGAGAAGCTCGCCGAGGCACGCCGGCGCGATCCTGGGAGCAGCCTGGACATCGCCCTGGTGGTGGGCACCTCGGGCGGGGCCATCAACGCGGTGCCCATGGCCCTGGGGATCACCGCGGAGAAAGCAGGACGCGACGATCTGCGCGCGGTGTGGGCCACGCTCGACCAGCGCGAGCTGATCCGGCCTTCGTGGCGCGTGCGCGGGAACATCGGCCTCTGGTGTGCCTTGTTCCAACTGGCGGTGCTGATGGTGCTCGCGCGGCTGGTGCGCCTGCGCGCCGAGCGGCGCGCGTGGTTTGTGGCTGCGGGCCTGGCCGTGCTGACGGCCGTGGAGATCGCGCTGGGCTATCTGCATCTTTCGCCCTGGCGCTGGCTGGGCGAGAACCACTTCTGGCACCACGCCTGGCTGTGGGTGGGTTTCGGGATTCGGGCGTCGGCCTGGACGCTGCTGGTGCTTTCGCTCGCCTGGCTGGTCGCCTTGGGGGTGCTGGCCCGCCGCGGGCGCCACCTGGCCACGCCCGGCTGGCTGCGCTGGGCCCTGGTGGTGGGACTGGTGGGTCTGCCTTTGCTTCAGGTGCTGACCGTGCTGTTTTGGGAGCGCACGTTCTCGGGCAGCGCCGGTGTGGAGGCGTCGCTGGCGACGAAGTTCCCGCCTTTGATCGACGCCCATCTGAAGCGCGAGGGCCGACCCGCGTTGGAGATACCTCCCGAGGCCGACAATGCCGCGCGTCTGCGCGCGGTGAGCCGCCAGGTGATCGATCGCCGGCTGCTCCGGCGCGATCTGGTGCTGACCGGCTCGTGTCTGGAGCAAACCACCGCGGAGCTGACGGACGACCTGTATTTCTTTGCCCCCGGCGCAAGCGGGCAGGCCAAGCCGGCCTTTGGCTCACGCGGCGTGGCGCTGGAAGAGCATCCGGAAACGTTGCTCGATGTGGTGATGGGGTCGGGCTCGATCTTTCCCTTGTTTCCGCCGCGCACGCTCGAGGATTTCCCCGCGCCGGGCGAGCGCGTGGAGCTGGTTGACGGCGGGTTTACGCACAACCGGCCTGTGGAGGCCGCGGTGCTCTGGGGGGCCACGCACATCGTGCTGATCGAGGCCACCCCGCCGAAGCGCATCGAGCGGACCAACTTCCTGACCAACGCCGGCGCGGCGTTCGCGCATCTCTATGCGCAGTCGCAACTGATCGACGCGCGCACCAAGGGGCGCGTGGTGGTCTTCACGCTGACTCCCCGGCCGCCCCATCCGTGCCTGCTTGATTTCGCCGACAACCTGATCTTGCGCACCGCGGCCAAGGGTTACGCCGACGCCGTCGGACACCGCGGCCGGGCCCGATTCCGCAAGGAGTCGGGCGAGCCGGTGTTTGTCCAGGTGGCAGCGCCCGCGGTCGGGCAATGAAGCTTCCGGCGTGGCGCCCCGCGCCGGCGAGCCGGGCACGTCAGTGCCCGGTTCGGCCGGAATCACCAGACGCGTCGAACCCCCCGTGGAGAAAACCGCCGGCTCACACCGGCGGCTCGCCGTCTGAATACTCCCGGCCCGCCGAACGCCAAGTAGCTTGACAACGCCACCGGCCCTGCCGAGAATACGAGTTGTGCCGTTTGGCGCAGGTGAAGTTTCAGAGTGGTTCTGGGACCCGTGAACCGTTACATGATCGCAAGAGGAGTATGCAAACAATGAGCAAGCCGCAGAAACGTTCTCGCCGCGAATTTCTGAGGACTTCCACGGCCGGGGCAGCCGGGCTGGCGCTGGCCGGCTCGCTGGGTGTGGCCCGAAGCGCCCATGCCGCCGGGTCGGACGTGATCCGGGTGGCCCTGATCGGCGCCGGCGGCCGGGGCACCGGGGCCGTGATGCAGTTGATGAATGCCGACAAGAACCTGAAGCTGATCGCCGTGGCCGATGCGTTCGAGGGCCGGGCCGTCGGTTCGCTGGGGCGGATCAAGAGTGCGCATCCGGCCCAGGTCGATGTGCCGCCCGATCGCGTGTTCACGGGCATCAACTGCCACGAGCCGGCCGTGGCCACCGACGCCGACCTGGTGGTGACGGCCTCTCCGCCGGGTTTCCGGCCCGTGCAGTACAAGGCCGCGATCGAGGCCGGCAAGCACGTGTTCATGGAGAAGCCCTGCTGCGTGGACGGGCGCGGCTACCAGATTCTGATGGAAGCCAGCAAGCTGGCCGACCAGAAGGGGCTGCTGGTGGGCGTGGGCCTGCAGCGCCGCCACGAGCCGCGCTACATCGAGACCGCCAAGCGCCTTCAGGACGGCGCGATCGGCGACGTCGTGCTGCTGCGCGTCTATTGGAACGGCGGGGGCATCTGGAACCGGGGCCGCGAGCCGGGCATGACCGAGATGCAGTACCAGGTCCACAACTGGTACCACTTCGCCTGGCTCAGCGGCGACAACATCTGCGAGCAGCACATCCACAACATCGACATCGGCAACTGGGTCAAGGGCGACCAGCACCCGGTCGAGGCCAACGGCATGGGCGCCTGCACGCTCCGCTACGTGGGCGACCAGCGGGGCACCGGCCAGATCTTCGATCAGCACTTCGTGGAGTTCACCTTTGCCGACGGCACGAAGATGTTCAGCCAGTGCCGCCACATGCGCAACTGCTTCAACTCGGTCTCCGAGGCGGCCCACGGCACCAAAGGCGCCTCCAACTGCAACGGCACGATCGCCGGAGAGAACGCCTGGAAGTTCAGCGGCCAGAGCCCCGGCGGACACCAGCAGGAGCAGACCGACCTGGTGGCCACCCTGCGGGCCGGCAAGCGCTACAACGAGGGCTTCTACGGCGCCAACAGCAGCATGACCGCAGTGCTCGGCCGGCTGGCTACCTACTCGGGCAAGGTGGTCACCTGGGACGATGCCGTGAAGGGTAACGTGATTTACCCCTACGACGTGGATCTGGACTGGGATACCCAGCCGCCCGCGGTCAAGGACGAAAACGGCGACTACCCGATCCCCGTGCCCGGCGTGTATTCGCCCTATTGAGTGAGGCGGCGGGTTTATCCTACCGGCCGAGATGCGGGACGCCGTAGGGGCGACGCATGCGTCGCCCCTACCGGTCCATGCGTCGCCCCGACCGTCCGCGCGTGGGCGCGACCCGAATTCGCGGCGAGGCGGCGGGTTCATCCCGCCGGGAGATCGACGACCGCAACGGGGAGTCCCGGAAACCGTTCTCCGGAACTCCCCGTTGTCTGTTCTTGCCTGACGGCGGCCCGCCGTAGGGTGCGTGTCAAGATGTGCGAGCGTTTCGCAGCAGACTGGTCCCAGCGCGGGCTGTGCCCGTAACCCGAGGGATTGGGGATTGGGGATTGGGGATTGGGGATTGGGGATTGGGGATTAGAGACATGCGACGCAGGCCAAAAAAGTCGTACAT
>CAYXPN010000219.1:0-10054 GCA_964467075.1 uncultured Planctomycetaceae bacterium | reverse complement strand
GCTTGAGCGCGGGTTGCGCCTGGGTTGTCAGACCGCGGTTCGCGGGCCCATGACGATCGAGGTGCCCGAGACCTCGCGCCTGGGGGTCCAGCGGATTCTGACCCATGCGGAACCGACCGCCCCGCTGGCCTTGGGCCCCGCGGTGCGCAAGGTGCTCGTCGATCCGGCCGCTCCCCGGCGCGGCGACGATGCCCCGGATATGCTCCGCCTGGAGCGGCAACTGGGCCCGTTCCGTGCGGGTTTGGACATGCTGCGCATCCTTCCGGGGCGCCTGCGCGAGGCCGAATTCCGCGGCACGGCCGTGCTGGTGGGCGACGAGCTGATCGATTTCGAGCCCGGCGATACGCGCCCCAGGTGCTACGGTGTGGCCGTGGACCTGGGCACCACCACGCTGGCCGCCTCGCTGGTGGACCTGGCCGAAGGAAACGAGCTGGCCGTGGCCGCGCAGCTCAACCCGCAAACCCGCCTGGGCGACGACGTGCTGTCGCGCATCGCCCGCGTGGCAGAGAAGGCCGAAGCCCTCGGCCAGTTGCAGCAGGCGGTCGTCGGCGCCCTGAACGACATGTTTGTCCGACTCAGCGATCAGGCCGGCCTGCGGCCCGATGAAATCTACGAAGTCACCATCTCCGGCAACACGACCATGCAACAGCTCTGCTGCGGGCTGGACCCGCAGTGGCTCGGTCGCGTGCCGTTTGTGCCCGCGGTCGGCCGCGGACTGGAACTGTCGGCCGGCGAGCTGGACTTGCGCATCCACCCGCGGGGCAAGGCCTTTGTGATGCCGGTCATCGGGGGGTTCGTGGGCGGCGATACCACCTCGGGCATCCTGGCCACTTCGCTTGCCGGACTGCCGGGCCCGGCGATGCTGATCGACATCGGCACCAACGGTGAGATCGTGCTGGCGGCCGGGGGCCGGCTGTGGGCCGCCTCCACCGCAGCCGGGCCGGCGTTCGAAGGGGCGCGCATCTCGCGCGGCATGAGGGCCGCGCCCGGGGCAATCGACAAGGTGGTGGTCGACGGGCGCTTGCGCATCAACACGATCGAAGGCCAGGCGCCCGCGGGGCTTTGCGGCTCGGCCCTGATCGACGTGACCGCGGAGCTGCTGCGCCACGGGCTGCTCACGCCCCAAGGACGTCTTGCGCGCCGAGAGGAACTGCCCGCGGATGTGCCTTCCGACCTGGCCGAGCGCCTGGTGGCGTGCGACGGACAGGCCGGCTTCCTGCTGGCCGCGGCGGACGAGACCGCCGACGGCAAGGACCTGGCGCTGACCCAGCGCGACGTGCGCGAGACCCAGCTTGCCACGGGGGCCATTCGGGCCGGCACCGCGCTGTTGCTGCGACGCGCGGGCCTGGAAGCGCGGGACTTGCGCGCCGTGCTCTTGGCCGGTGGTTTCGGCACGTTCCTGCGCCGCAGCAACGCCCAGCGCATGGGCTTGCTGCCGCCCGAGGTGGAACACGAGCGAATCCTGTTCCAGGGCAACACCTCGCTGGCCGGCGCGCGTTGGGTGCTCTTGTCGCAGGAAGCGCGCCGCGAGGCCGAAGAGCTGGCCCGGCGCGTCGAGCACGTGGACCTTTCGTCGGATGCGGATTTCCAGTCCACCTTTGCCGATGCCATGCTCTTTCCCGGTGATCCGGCCGATTGACGGCCCCGCGAACGAGGGTCTAAGATCACACTCGATGGCGCAAACCGGGCGCGAGCACCCGGCCGGCGCCATTTGGACCACGAAGCCCAAGCCATGGACCTTCGGCGCGACAAGACCGCAGCACCCCCCCTTCGGCCCAAAACGCTGCCGATCAGGGGTTTGCTCTGTGGACTGGTGCTGGCTGCCCTGGGCCTCGGGCCCGCTGCGCTTGGCCTGCGCGCGGCCGAGCCGGCTGCCAATGCCCCACGCGCTGCCGAAGCCGAGCCGGCTGCCTATCGTCTGGGCGTCGTGATCCGCTTCTCCGGCCCGATCACGCCGCTCTCCGAACACTACGTGTATCGCAAGCTCTCGGCCGCCCAGTCCGCGGGTGCGGACCTGGTGATCATCGAGATCGACAGCCCGGGCGGCCATTTGGAGCCCAGCCTGAACCTGGCTGTCCGGCTGCGCGACCTGGAGTGGGCCCACACCGTGGCCTACGTCCCGCGCGAGGCACTGAGCGGCGCGGCGATCATGGCCCTGGGCTGCGACGAGATCGTGATGTCCCCCCGGGCGTTGCTCGGCGATGCCGGCCCGATCTTCATGGGCGAGGATTTCCTGTTCCGCCACGCGCCGGAGAAGGTGCGCAGCGACCTGGCGCGCCGGGTGCGCGACCTGGCCGAAGCCAAGGGCCGGCCGCCGGCACTGGCCGAGGCCATGGTGGACATGGACCTGGTGGTTCATCGCGTGCGCCACCGCACGACCGGACGCGTATGGTTCATGTCCGATGCGGAGATCGCCTCGGCCGCACAGCCGGCGCAGTGGGAGAAACTCGAGCCGGTCCACGAATCGCGTGCGGGGCATTTCCTGGAAGTCAACGGCCGGCGCGCCGTCGAACTGAGGCTGGCGGAAGCCACGGTAGCCGACTTCGACGAGCTGCAGTCGCGTTTCACACTGGACGAACCGTTGCACATCTACCGGCCCAGTGCGGTGGACACGGTGGTCTACGTGCTCAACTGGCGAATCGTCACGGCGCTGTTGCTGCTCGTGGGGCTGATTGCGCTCTACGTGGAATTCAGTGCGCCGGGCATCGGCCTGGGCGGGCTGGTGGCCTGTCTGTGTTTTGGGCTGTTCTTCTGGAGCCGGTTCCTGGGGGGGACCGCGGGCTGGCTGGGGGTGGTGCTGTTCGCCGTAGGGCTGGCCTTTCTGGCCGTGGAGCTGTTCATCCTGCCGGGTTTCGGCATCGCCGGATTGAGCGGCCTGCTGTTGATCTTCGCCAGTGTGGTGCTGGCCAGTCAGGACTTCATCGTCCCCAGCACCCCGCGCCAGCTCGACACCCTGGCTCGCAACCTGCTGGCCATCGTGCTCACCGGCGGCGTGTTCGTCGCCGTGGCGGTGGTGCTCCACCGCCGCTTCGGCACCCTGCCGGTGCTGGGACGGCTGATGCTGGTCCCACCCGACTTCAGCCGTGCCGCGCGCAGCGAATCAGGCGCGCTTGTGGATCGCTCCTCCGCGGCATCGGGGGTCGAGGAAACCGCCCTGGCCGTAGGCGACCTGGGAGAGGCCGTCTCGCCCCTGCGCCCGGCGGGCAAGGCCCGTTTCGGCCACCGCCTGGCCGACGTGGTCACCGACGGCGAGTTCATCGATGCCCAGCGCCCTGTAGAGATCGTGGAGATGAGCGGCTATCGCGTGGTGGTCCGCCAGGTGCAGCAGCGAAGCTAAATGACCTTGCGTGATTCTGGGAGGGCGAGGCTCCTGCCGAGCCGAAAGAGCAACCGAAGTACTTGTACGGTCTTTACAGGACCCGATGAATCGGGTCACTACCAACCGCTCGTAGTGACCGTACTTGTACGAATCGAAACTTGCGGCACTGCGTGCGGCCCTTCACAGCGCGCCGCCCAACGGCGGCCGCTCGTCGAACGGATCGCCCGGGCGTTCTGTGTCTTGCCCGCGGCGCTGGTCCGGCTTGGGCACCAGCCGCGGCAAGTTGGGCTGCTCCGGGGTCTCGGCCTGGGACCCCTCCCCGGCAGGGGGCGTCGAGCCGTCATGGAGTTCGGGAAACAGTTCGGGGTAGTCTCTGGTGATATCGGGCCCGTCATCCCCGGGCATCGGCCCAGGTGGTTCCGCAGCCGGGTCCTCGCCCGGCATCTCCGGCGGCTCCGGCTCCGAGGGTCGTTCGCCCGCCGGCGGCTCGGTCTCCGGGGCCGGCTCAGGGGCGCGCTGGATCATCTCGGCCGGAATCTCGATGCGGAACCTGCCCGAGTCGCCAAAAGCCATGGCCGGCAGCTCCAGTCGAAGATATCGCAACTGTGGGCTCTCGACGGGGCGCTCAAAGACCAGCACCTCGGTTACCGGCTCGTGTGGGTAGAGCGAGGCGTCGGGGCCGAGTTGCCCCTCGATCGTCCCGCCGCTGAAGGTCTTCGGATCATACGTGTTGCCCAGGTTGTCGGTCAGCCGCACACCCAAGGCCCGCATCTGCGGCGAGGCCCAGGTGGTGTAGTCCAGCTTGTGAGCATCGCGCAGGTTTTCGAGCTGCAGCCGGAGGACCAGGTAGGGGTCCTGCGGGCGCGCCGGGCGTCCCGAGCTGCGCAGCACACGCGGCCGATCGACCACCGCCGAGACCACCTTAAGGGTCACGTCGCCCACTCGGGCTGGCTCGCCGGAGGCGTCGGACCAGCGGTCGCCCTCGGGCGGATCGCCGGGTTGGGCCGCTGAGCCCGGACCACCCGCCGGTCCCGACGGCGACTGCTCGAGGCCTTGCTCTAAAGCGCTCAGGCCACTGCCTGGACTGGCAGCAGCCGCGGTCTCGTCCCCTCCGGCAGGTCCCCTTGCTCTGCTTCGCCACACATACACGCCGATGCCCGTTGCCGCCAGCCCCAACACCAGCACCACCAGGGCCGCGACCACCAGGGCGGTGTTGTCCTGGTGACGGCGTGTCGGCCTGCCCGCGGCGCGCGCCGCGGCCGTCGACTCGCCGGATACACCATGCACACCTATCGGACGACCGGCCGCAGGCCCAACCGGCGCAGCAACCGGCGCTGCCCGGCGTCCGGCTGCCGGGGGCGGCACCGAGGGGGTGGGCGCAGGCTGGGCCACGGGCAGGCCGAGGGCGCCCGCCGGCCCGGACGGGGCGGAGGGAGGCTGAGCGGTCAACCGAGCCGCAGGTGAGGGCTTCCGTGGCGGCCGCTTGCCACCGGCCGGGGCACGAGCCGGGGACGCCCGAGGGGGCTGCGGAGCGGCCGGCTCGGTTGTGGAACCATCGGCAGCGGCGCTCTCGCTCCCCGCAGAAGCCGTCGAGGCCGAATCCCTCGGGGCCGCGGACCGCGCCTTCGCAGAGAACAGGCCCCGCACCCGCACCGCAGGCACCCAACGGCCTGCACGCCCGCGGCGCACCAAGTCCTCAGGGCGCAGACGGCCTTGCCGAGCCATTGCCCGCACTTGTTTGACCGTCAGCGGCCCAAGCTGCTCGCCCTCGACTTGACAGAACCACTCAGGAGCCATGGCCGATCCTCGTCCGGCCGGGACTGAAAAAGGTGACAGGCACCATTTGCCCCAAGCGGCCCGCGACCAGCCGTCGGTTGGTGCGCTGCTTCGCCCAAATGGTGCCTCTCACCTTCTTTGCTGCCGTGGGTGTCCCGCAACCGATTTTGGACACGCGCGCCCCAGCACTCTCAGTGTAGCCGCAAGCGCAGTCTGCTGCCAGCGACCGTGCAGCCAGCCCCGAACTCGTGACGCCTCAGCAGCACCCTAAGCCGAGCCGGCCTTGGCCCCCCGGAAAAGGCCGCCGAACCGTGGGCCGCTCACTTGCCGAATACCTGGGTGAAATAGCGCCCGGATCGCCCCACTCCGATGCGTGCATGCTCGCCGAGCATGTTCTTGTGGTGTCCCGGGCTGTGGAACCACCCCGTGGTGGCCGCGGCCCCGTCGCGGTAGCCGGCCGCGATGTTCTCGCCCGAGGCCGTGGTGCCGAACCGTTTGGCCCGGTCCCAGGGGGTGGCCTTGCCGGGCACGGGTGAGTCGTGCGAGAAGAACTTCAGGCGCTCCATATCCTGGCTGTGGTCGCGCGCAGCAGCGCACAGGCGCAGGTCGATCATCAGCGCGGGCAGGCCCAGCAGGTTGCGGGTCAGGTTGGTGGCCAGGATGGCGCGGGCCTCTTCCGCGTCGAGCCGGGCAGCCAGTCGGGCGTTGGCGGCCAGCACTTGCCGGGTCTTGGGGTTCATCGGCGCGGCCAGCCCCGCGGCCAGCGATTCTTCGCCCTGGAGGTACTTTTCGAAGCTGGGCGCCTCGGGCGGTTTGTTCTCGTCGTCGGGAAACTGCTGGTAGAAGTACACGGCGCATTGCTCCCAAAGCCGTCCCAGCTCGGCCAGGCGCTGGCGATCGGCCCGGAGTTTCTCTGAGGCGGCCAGCACTTCGTCGCGATCGATCACGAAGATCTCCCTCGACCGGTCAAGGGCCGGATCGCCGTGGCGGATAATCAATTCCTTGCTGAAATCCGGCCGGTGCTGCAGGCTCAACACGGTCTGGCGCAAGCGCGCGACTTCCTCCAGGTTGATCTGCGCCACGCGCTTGCCGGCCAGGGCGGTCGCTTGTGCGTAGAACATCTCCCGATAGCGCTCAAGCTGCGGATACAGCTCCCGTGCGATGGCCTTGTCCAGGGCCTGGACAAACGCATCGCCCCGGCGCTGGGCTTCGGCCACCAGCTCGGCCCGACGCGCCGGATCGCGCCGGGCGGCACCAAACTCGCTGAGCAGCTTGCCCACCGCACGACGCTCTTCCAGCGAGCCGGGGGGCGGGGATTCCGATTCGGCAGCCGAGACTGCCGAAATGCACCTTTCTGCGGCCGGCAGGAAAACGGGCGCGAAGCAAAGCAACATCGCCAGGACGACTGCTACGAGCCCTGCCCGCCGCACAATGGGCCGCGAACCTGACCCGGGATGGGCACGCTCATCTGCACTTCCACGTCGGCCGGCCTCGCACGGCGCGACGAACCGCCGCAGCAGGTGCCCGGATGCTGCCACAAGAGCAGACACCAGACAGTAACCGCGATCGCCTCGGCGCATGGCCAACTCCCCAGTAGCGGAAATCGGACGGGGTACATTGCCCCCGCAGCTCATCAGATTCTATGCTAGTCGAGACGCGCGCGGCGCGAAACCCTGCCCACGTAACCATTCACGGGCCGCTGCCCGTTTTCGGGCCATTTCGCGTGGATAGTCGCCTTTCGCTCCGCGAAAGCAGCGCCACTTTCGCGGAGCGAAAGGCGACTATGACGGCCCGTGAACGGTTACCTGTCCGCGATGCTTTCCGGAAGTCCAGCGCATGTCTGCACCCGAGCCCGTTTCGCCCGAGCTGCACATCGTGCTCTATCGGCCCGAGATCGCCGCCAACACCGGCAACGTGGGGCGCACGTGCGTGGCCCTGGGGGCCAGGCTCTGGCTGGTTCGCCCGCTGGGGTTCCGGCTGGACGACCGCCACCTGCGCCGCGCAGGGCTCGACTACTGGCAATTCCTCAACTGGCAGGCGGTCGACGATTTCCAGAGCTTGTGCGAGCACCTGCCGGAAGAGCGCTTCTGGTATTTCTCGAAGCGCGCCCCGCGCCCGTACACGGAAGCCGCGTTTCAGCCCGGCGACGCGCTGGTCTTCGGCAGTGAATCGCAGGGGCTGCCCGCGGGGATGCTCGCCGCGGTGGGCCAGCGCGTGCTGCACATCCCGATCCGCCCCCAGGCCCGAAGCCTGAATCTCTCGGTGACCGTAGGAGTGGCGGCGTTCGAGGCACTGCGCCAATGGACCGCAACCACTGAGAAGCCCCGGGCGCAACGTCGAACCGCGCACGGCCGGTCCCTGCCGCGCGATCCGATCTGAAAGGACTTGCACGCTCCTGGGAGGGAAAAGGCGACCGGCACCGTTTGCCTTTGGGCGGCCTGCGACCAACCTTCGGTCGGTGCCCGGCTTCGCACGAATCGTGCCTGTCACCTTTTTCCAGCCAGCAGTTCGTCGCTGCCGGCCGCGCTCATGTCTTGCAGCCGAAAGTATGCCGCCCGCCCGCCGGGATCGGCGAATTCCGTAAGCAAAAGCTTCAGGTCGCCGGGTCGGGCCACGCGATAGCCGGGATGCCACGCCTCGACCCGGCAGGCGACCCCGCCTGGACGCACCGAATCGTCCGCAACCGGATCGCCCAGCGACTCGGGGTCCAGCACGATGCGCCCCAGGTCGGCGCCGTCCCAATCGGCCAACTGCTCGTGCTGCGCCGGGTTGAGACAGAAGACCACCGGGCCGCGCATCACGGCCGCGCGCCCGGCCTGGCGCCGGCGCCCGCGCACCAGGCGCCACGGCATGGGCATTTCCAGGCCCAACCGATCGCCGGAGTGCCACTCCCGCTCGATAGTGAGGAAACGTCCCGGCACGGCCGGCTGTTCGACGGGCTGCTCGTTGACCCTTGCCACCGCCCCATTGCACCAGGCCGGGATTCTCAAGAGCAACGCAAACCGGGCCGGTGCCTCGCACTCCACGCGGATCACCACCCGACCCGAACTCGGATAGTCGGTCTCCTGGCGGAGCTTCAGCGCGCCGCCGCCGGCGAGCTTCATCTCGGCCTCGGACGCCGTGTAGAGATTGACCACCACGCCCGACCCCGCGCGGTAATAGACCATGGCCGGCAGCTCGGCCACGATCCGCCGGTAGTTGCACGGGCAGCAGTAGGTGTCGGTGGGATGATACTCGCGCCGGCCCTCCAGCGGGCAGTAGTAGCGGATGCGCCGGCCGTCGGGCGATTGGGCCGCGAACAAGGCGTTGTAGATGGTCCGCTCCATCAGGTCGCCGTAGATCGCCTGGCCGCGCAGGCGCAGCAGGTTGTCGTAAACCCGGACCTGGTAGGCGGTGGCGCATGTCTCGCCGAGCTGTCCGCGGCCGTCCTGGTCGTCGGTCCAGGTTTCCCACTGGCCGCAGCCGCCGGTGATGGCCAGCCCGTTGCCGCGGGCCATGAAGCGGATCGCCCGATCCGTCGCTCCCAGCAGCTTCTCGTCCGGCCGGGTCCGGTAGAGCTCCAATTGTGCCAGGCCGCGGCAGAGATAAGCGTAGATGTGGCCCTCAATCAGCGGCCGGCGCCCGATGATGATCTCCGGGTCCCAATCGGCCAACGCCCGTTTGTTCAGGCAGAACTCGCGATAGCGCGGGTCTCCGGACAGCCGGGCCAGCGCGAGCATGGTGCGCTCGAGGCTGGTCACGGCCACCCAAGTGGCCACGCCGGTGCGCCGGCCCCAATCGTCCGGCACCTCCGACCAATGTTGCAGGATATAGTCGGCGCCCTTGCGCGCAGCCACCAGCGACTGGGTCCGGTCAAAGTATTGGTAGTCCGTGAGCAGGCCGTAGATGATGTAGGACATCTCGTGAATGTCCCACAAGGCCTTCATCCTGCTTTCCGGCGCCAACATGCCGAGGTATCCGTCCGGCTCCTGCAGACGAATGATCGTATCTACCAGGTGGTTCTTTTGGGCGACCACTTCGGGCTCGCGGCTGTAGGCAGCCAGGCGCACGGCAGCGTCGATGAGCTTGCCCAGCCCGATGTATCCGCCCTTGCGGCTGCGCCGGCGGAATGGTTCGAGGAAGTCGCCGTCCGCATCCAGCACCAGCAGGTTGTTGTGAATGGTCACCTCGATGCGCCGGCCGATCTCGCCGCCCACGCGAACCTGGCACAGATCGAGCGGCGTGAATGCGTCGGCTGGGCGGGCAGGCAGGGTGCCACTGCTGGCTTGTCCAGCAGTGCTATCCTCTCGAGAAACGGCTCGCGGCGAGCCTTGGGCTGCGCGTTTGGGCGAATCTGCGGCCGCGGGGCCAAGCGCCGGGCTCACCAGAATCAGCATCGCCAGGACCACCGGCCCGGCCACGCGCGTGCGGGTCAAGAGGGTGTGCATCGGTCGATCTCCTTGCTTCCCTAACGCGGCCTTACGGCCGCAGCCAAAAGCGGAAAGCGGCTCGTTTAACGGCGAGCCGTAGGCGACTGCGAAAGGCCAAAGCCGAAAGCGGAAATGGAACGTACTGTACAAACCAGTGTACTTCATGCGCGCACGGCGCGAGGAAGCCACAGCGTAAGACTCTAACGCGGCCTTACGGCCGCAGCCAAAAGCGGAAAGCGGAACGCCGGTAACACTTCAGCCGAATGGAGCGATACCGTGGCACAAGGTTTTGGACGCCCTCCGGCACGATTTCCGCGCATATTTGGCCGAAGGCCATCCGTCACCGTAGCCTGGGGACCTCGCCCCAGGTACTCGTTGCCGGCTCGCGCGCCTGTTGGCTGAAAGCCATCCTCACTCGCCTTTGGACCGAACACCGCGCAATCCGGCGCATACGCCTGGCAAGGCCAGCCACTTCGGGCAGCCGTGTGAATATGGCTTCGGCCAAACGGCCCACCGGCGGGGCCGGAGCCGTAGGGTGCGCTGTGCGCAC
>CAYXPN010000218.1:0-10082 GCA_964467075.1 uncultured Planctomycetaceae bacterium | reverse complement strand
TTGAAGCAAATGAGGCCCTGAGCAAGAAGGACTTTCGGATGCGCATCCGGATTTCCAGGAAAGAATCCAAAGAAACCCGATATTGGCTGCGACTGTTGGATACGCAAGATGACCCGGCGCTCAACACGGAACGTGACAGACTCATACAGGAAAGCACGGAACTGATGCGGATTTTCGGCGCAATCCTTCAGAAGTCCGCATGATCTGTTTCGAGCATTGGAATTTGCCATTTCTGATTTGTTTCGTATTTCGATATTCGCATTTCCCGCTTTTGGTGGTGGAGCCGGGTGAAACTGTCCAGAAACGTCGCCCTGTCCTGCGAAATCCTCGCCGCGCACAAACTGCGCACGCTGCTGAGCGTCACCGGCATCGTGGTGGGCATCGCCACGGTGGTGCTGATGGTCGCCGCGGGACGAGGCGCAGAAAAACAAATCCTCGACCGCATCCGCGACATGGGCACGAACCTCATCGTGGTCAGTGCCGGGCAGACGAGAATCATTGCCGGCCGTCAGCGGCAGACCGCTACGGTCACCACCCTCCGGATCGAGGATGCCGCAGCGATCGCCCGGCAGTGCCCTTCCGTGGCCCTGGCGGCCCCGGCCATGACCAAGAAGCTCTCCACCCGCTGGGAAACCGAAAACGCCAACACCAACGTCGTGGGCGTCACGCCCGACGGCTTGGGCATCCGCAACATCGAAGTTGCGTCAGGGCGGTCGTTCGACGCCGAAGAGGACCGCGCCCGCCGCCGCGTGGCCATCCTCGGCCCCACCGCGGCCGCCAACCTTTTCGGCCGCAGCGACCCCCTGGGCCTTTGGTTCCGCATCGGCCGGGTGCCCTTCGAGGTCATCGGCATGACCGCGCCGAAAGGCATGGACGCCAACGGCGTCGATCAGGACGACGTCATCCTCGTCCCGCTCGGCTCGGCCATGCGCCGCTTGTTCAACGTCGACCACATCGACACCATCTACGTCCAGGCCCGAAACGCCGCGCTGCTCGAGCAGGCAGAAAAGGAGATTCGCGAGCTGCTCCGCCAGCGCCACCGGCTGCGCGACAAGCCGGACGACTTCACCATCCAGAACCAGGCCACCCTGCTGGCAACCGAGCGGGAGATGGCCCGCTCAATGACCCTGCTGGTCGGCAGCGTGGGCGGCATTTCGCTGGTCGTGGGCGGGGTGGGTATCCTTGCCGTGATGCTCATCTCGGTGCGCGAACGCACGCCCGAGATCGGCCTGCGGCGGGCCCTGGGCGCAACCCGCCGCGACATCCGTCTGCAATTCCTCATCGAGTCGG
Organism: uncultured Planctomycetaceae bacterium; assembly: GCA_964467075.1. Taxonomy (GTDB): domain Bacteria; phylum Planctomycetota; class Planctomycetia; order Pirellulales; family Thermoguttaceae; genus CAYXPN01. The sequence goes on along the minus strand of CAYXPN010000218.1, from coordinate 8,792 downwards.
CGCTGCTGGCCGGGTCGGGTGGGTTGGTGGGCGTGTTCGCCGGCACGGCCGCGGCCCTGGCCGTCTCCCGGTTGGGATATTGGCAGACCATTGTCCCCTGGCCCACGGCGCTGGGCGGGCTGGGATTCTCGGTGGCCCTGGGGCTGCTGTTCGGTATCTATCCCGCCGCGCGCGCCGCGGGGCTGGAACCGATCGAGGCCTTGCGTGCGGAATAACACCCGCCGCCGCGGGCCTGCGCAGCCTGAAGATGAAGAACGAACGGGCCGTGGACCGGGCCGCCCGAAGGTTGCACCAGCAGGCGTTCTCGATCATCGACTGCCTCCAGTGCGCCAACTGCTTCTGGACGATCAGCCCGACGTTGACGAGCCGAGACATCGCTCGGATCGCCGCCCACCTGGAGATGGGTGTGCCGGCCTTCAAGAGCGAGTATTTGGTCAAGAGCGAAGACTGGGGTCTGTGGGAGCCCAAGAGCTGGCCCTGCCCGTTCCTTGGCACGGACAATCGCTGCGCCATCTACGAGGTCCGGCCGGCCTCCTGCGCCGAGTACGCCCACACGGACAAGCCCGGGTTCGTCTCCCGGATGTACGCCCACGCGGACAATGCCCTGCAATGCCCGGCCGTTTTCTACATCGTCGAGCAGTTGCGGATCCGGAAACTGAACTAGGCAGCGAGGACAGCTTCCTGCGCCGGTCTCTCCCGGAACCGGGCAGGCCAGGTACACGGCGCCTGACAGCTTCGCTGCCACCGCGAGCGGCAGGTGCTCAGAGAGCCCCCGCGGTGGTCGGCAGCTTCCACCTCTTTCGCCGCTCGAAGCGCCGTCCGGTTTCGCCGCGAGTCAAGACGAGAGGCGTCGAGCCTACCGGCGTTTGCGCCGCGACTTTCCCTCTTCGAGAATGGTCCGGCCGGTGAGCCTGTCCAGGATCTCCATGAAACGCGGGCGGTTGCCGTATTTGTTTCGGATTTCCGTCAGCAAGGCGCTCCATTCCACCTCGCGGCCGAGGGATTTGAGGATGGGCCGCATCTTTCTCAGACAGTCTGCCGCGGCCTGGTAAGCCGACATGTTGGCGTGGGGCAGGTGCCCTTCGAGCTGCTGCTGATAGATTTCCAGCGCGCGTTGGGGATGGGACTTGACGACCGCCGCGGCCACGCGCTCCGCGTCGCCGTGCCAATACCCGCCCCACGGGCCGGCCGAGCGCCCTCGGCCGGTTTGCATCCGGTCGTACCAGTGGAGCACCTCGTCGGGCTTCCGGGCGGCGATCGCCATGTCGAGCAGGACGTTGTAATGGGGGCCGGCCAGCGCGTGCCGGGCCTGGTTTTGCTCGAAAAGGGGCACCAGGTAATCGGGCAGCGGAAGCGGCCAGGCCGGATCGACGCGGATGGCGCGTTTGGCGGCTTTCCCCTTCTTTGTCTTGCCGGCGGTGGCACACTGGATCGGCGGCTTGCCGGTCTCCAGAAACTGGAGTGCTGCGGCGCGCACCTGCTCCTCACACTTGGCTTTGGCGGCCTGGGTGACCAGCTCCGCGAACGTGGACTTCCCCGGGGTGCTGAAGAACTGGCAGGCGGCATGGGCGGCCACCACGTCCCACCGCCGGCGGCGGCGGGCCAGCTCACACAACAGGCCCGCCAGAGCCGAGGCGATTCCCGGCAGCTTCTGGCAGGTCCGCTCGATCCCTTCCCGGGCCCAGCGCTCGGCATCGTCGTATTGCCGCTGTTGGATCAGGTGCTCGACCAGACGCTGGTAGCTGTTGGTCGCCCGGGCCTCCGTTTCGAGAACGTTGAGCAGCTCGTCGCCGCGTCCGGCGTTTTCCAAGGCGTCCAGCAGCCAGTCGCCGATGCGCTCCCGGCGGTAGTTGTGCGACCACGGATCATCAGCCTTCGCGGCCATCTGCTGCAGGCGGCCCTGCAACTGATCGGCCACCGCGGACCAGTCGTCGCGGGACCACTTGGCATCGAGAACCTTTCCCGCAGCATCGCCGACCACGTCATAGTCGTCCTTCAAGCAGGCGTCGATGGCGAACAGAATCTTCTCGGGGCCGGAGAGAGCGGACTTCATCACCGCGTCGAAGAGCACGGGCATGCATTCGGAAACGGCCATGGCGGTTTCGCCTTCGTCGTGCGATTCCGCAACTTGAGCCATGGCACGGGGCAGGAGGTCACGCCCCAGCTCTACGACCGCGTCCGCGTGGCCGAGTTCCAAGAGACGCTCCAAGCGGTGTCTGAGCCGGCTGTAGTCGGGCGTGTGTCCTTCGCCCTGCCAGCGGTTCTGCCAGCCGATCTCCGCGGTCAGCTCGCGCAGCTCATGGCGGGCCTGGGTCACCAGCCGGTCCACGTCTCCTTCGCCCAGGGCGATACGCTCCTTGAGCTCCTCGCGCAGCTCGGCAAACCGCTCCACGAACGAGCAAACAAGCTCGGCCAACTCCTCCCGGTCCTTGGCGCGAATGAATTGGCGTATCTTTTCGTCCCATTGGGCCCGGGTTCGGCGGGGCGTTTTCGGTTTCGCTGTCTTGGCCGCTTTCTTGCCGGGCCGGGCTGCCGGCCGATGCTCCTCTTCCCCGTCCTCGACTTCCCAGTCTTCGTCGGCTCCCCACTCGTCGTCGAGGTCTTCGGTTTCCAGCCCGTCTTCGTCGTCTTGCAGCCTGGCCCAGCGCGGGTCGTCGGGGTCGGCCCGGGGAACCGATCGCTCCTCGGCCAGTGCTCCCAGATACTCTGCGACAACCGCCACCGCGTGTTTGCAGCCGTCGTAGCCGACCGGACACGTACACGTTGACTGCAAGGGACCGTCGTGGCGCCTGCCTCGCACCAGCCACACCGACACCACGTAATGCTTACGGCCCTGGACGGTGGCCAACAGCCGGCCGTCCTCGGAGACGGCCAGGTGTTCAACGCGACCCTGACGCTGGTAGGACCGTCCGCGCGACACACTGCGGCTTCCCGCCCATTGGTCCAGATCGTCCCAGGTCTTGGCGAGCCATCTTCGAGACTCCTTTCCCTTTGGTTCCAGCCGGCTTTGGCACCGCGAGGCATCTGCCGCTCGATGCTCACAACATCGTAAAGCGCGTCTCCCGAGCCTTCGCCGTGCTGAGAGCTCCGGCCTCCCCCACGTGTGAGCCCACGGTCGCCGAGACAATTTGTCTCCGCATCTTGAGGATATGCGAAAGCAGGAATTGACACAACGCCTCTGCTCTCGCAGTTCCGCCGGCCCGGCAGGCCGCGGAGGATCAGAGCAATCGCATCGAAGAGGCGGCGGGCGGCCTGCTCTGCGTCTACGAGAAGCACCAGCCGGACGGCGGCGTGCTGATCATGGGGCGCGCGTTGCGCGCGAACTGACGCCGGGTGCCACTGCCGGCTTGCCCAGCAGTGCGTAAGTTGCGCTGGGTCGGCGCTTGCCCGCGCGGCCAACCTGGAGAGACGTGCTCCGTCACGTCCGTTGCCCGCCCTGCGTGTTGATTCCCGGCCACGACGGAGTCCGTTGCCCGCCCTGCGTGTTGATTCCCGGCCACGACGGAGCGTGGCCCTCCATGGCAGCCTGCACGGTGTATGCTTGCCCGCACGCGAAAGGATGAGAGGCATCGCGGCAAGAGCGCACGAGTGGACCAGCCACCCGTGCCACCGGCTCAGCGAAGACCCCGTCGGCTTCTTCGCCGGCGACCGAAACCCCTACCACTCCTGCGGCAACTCACCGTCGCCCGTCTTTTCGCCTGCCAGCAGCCAGCTCAGGTTGAACCGGGCCATGGTGGCGCCGCCCTTTGGCCCGCCTTCGAACAAGAGGTAAATCCAACCTTCGCTCACTGTGCCGGGCCGGCCGGCGTTGAGCGAGGAGTAGGCGAACGGGCCTTCGTAGACCAATCGCTTGATCGGCCAGGTCCGGCCGCCGTCGAAACTGGCCCAGACCGTGCCGTGGTGGCGCCCGCGGGGGCTCTCGATGTTGCTGAAGATGAGGATGTCGCGCCGCTCGACCGGCAGACGCACCAGCCCGGCCATCAAACCGTAGTCGCGCACCTGGTCGCCGTCCGGCAGGACCTCGCAGATCGCCAGGTCCCGCCACGTGTGCCCGCCGTCGTCGCTCCAGGCGGTCCAGCGGCGGCGCGGGTTCTCTCCCTCGGGGGCCCAGTGCCGGCGCGAGTTGTAGTAAATCCGCCCATCCGACAGCTCGGCGAGCGTGGCCTCGCCGGTGCCGTTGGCCGGGAAGGGGTCGCTGGTCTGCCACGTCTTGCCGCGGTCGTCGCTGTAAATGGCGTTGGTGTAGTGCTGCGGCCAGCGGGCCCGCTCGTTCTTGCCCGCGTACCAGCGCGTGGGGCGCAGCAGCCGGCCCTGGTGCTCGCCGCGGCGGAGCGTAATGCCGTGCTCGTTCATGTGCATCTGGGGGAGGTTGCCGTTGCAGTCGGGCTTGATCTCCACGTCCACGGCCGACCACGTCTTGCCGTGATTCTTGCTACGGTAGACGGTGATCGGCGCCGGCGGGTGCCGGTCCTGCACAAAGGCCAGGATGTGGCCGGTCTGCTCGTCCACGGTCACTCCACCGCCCATGAAGCCCTCGCCGACGAAAATCTCATCGCCCCAGGTCTTGCCGCCGTCCTCACTGCGGCGCAGCTTCACGCCGTTCCAGAAGGCCAGCACGGTGCCGTCGGTGGCCACGACCACGTTGGGGAACCGGTCGCCGGGGAAGACCTGCTGCATCTCCATTTTCGGCTCGCCCAGGAAGGGGTCGAGCGTGCCTTCGGCCGGATGTCCCGCCGCGGTGAGTCGGGGCTCGTTCGCCCGCGCGGCGCCGCTCGGGACAATGCCGCACAAGACCGCGATCAAGGCCACGCAGGCATACGCGGCAGGTTTTTTGATACACAACATCGTCTGATCCCTTGCCTGATCGAGTGACATTCACCTCTTCGATTGCGCCGGGTACACTGCCCGCTTCCCCGGCAGTGCACCAACTGGAAGTAAACGAGCACGGGTGGACGAGCCACCCGTGGCACCCGGCGCGCGGGCCTTGCGTCACCGGCTGTCCGACGGTCAATCGCGCTGGCGGATGCGGATATTGCGCCAGTGGATTTGCGCGCCTTCGCTTTGCAGCCCGAACGGACCTTCGGTCAGCTCGCAGTCGCTTACGGTGGAGACCTCGGTGCCGTTGACCGAGATGACCATCTCCTCGCCTTTCACCTCGATCTCGATGGCGTTCCACTGGCCCACGGGCTTGAGCACTCGGGCCAGGGCCTCGCGGTCCATGGTGTGCTTGCACTTCACGTCGCGGGGGATGGGCAGGATCGACCCGGCATGGTTGTGGGCCCCCTGCACCTCGATGCTGCGCGGCCACACGCCCAGGGCTCCATGCTCGGTGATGTGGATCAGATAGCCGCTGTTGCCGCGGAACTGCGCGTCGTCTTCAAGTCCCTCGGGCCGTTTGAAGGCCCATTCCAGTTGCAGCGTGTAGTTGCTGTAGGACTTGTCCGAGTAGATGTAGCCGCCGGGCCGGCCGGTGCAGACGAGCACGCCGTCTTTGAGCGTGAAGGTGCCGTCGTTCTCAGTGCGGTCCGGGCCGAAGTAGAACCGCCAGCCGTCCAGCGTGTCGCCCTTCAGTAGATCGACCCAGCCGTCGGCCGCCGGATCTTGGGCCGGCAGCGCCGAGCCGCCCAGTGCGACCGGCAGCGTCAATGCCAACAGACACAGAACTCGCGTGCAACTGATCATGGCGTTCTCCCTTTTGGGTTCTGCACGGCCGATCCGCGCAGCCCGACCAGCGGGCCACCGGTCTTCCCGGCATTCGGCCCTGATCGGCCGATCATCGGCAGCGCAGGCGTGCGTCAAGCCGCATCACTGGTGCTGACAACCAAGCCCCCAGGCGCCGGTGGCGGCATGCGACGCCCGCGGGGCACCTTCACATTCTGTCTCTCCTGTGTCTGGCCGTGGCCGACAGGCGGGGCGCGGCCAAAAGGCTCTTCCGATTATACGTCGCACGCCGGTGAAATGCACGCGACGGGCATTGTGCCCGCTCAGGGCTGGTCGCGCAGGACAAAGCGCACTTCGCTCAGCGCGCGGGCCCGGGCCTCCGCGGCCAGCCTCATGCCTCGCCGCGCCAGTGAACGCCGTCGTCGCCCAGGTATTGGCGCCGGTTCTCGGGCCCGGCCGACTGGAAGGCCTCGAAGATGTGGCCGCAGGGAATCTGCAGCTTCCGGCACAATTCGGCCACGCGCCGGTTGGCCTGTCACCTTTTTCTACCAGCCTCGACCGTGCAACCTTTGCCGATCTCCGCTTAGCAACCTCCCCGGCGCGGAGCAAGCTTTTCAAGCGATTAGGGATTGGGCATTGGGGCTAACAACCTCCCCAGCGCGCCGCAAGCTTTTCAGGGCTCACGCTCCTGCCGCGGCCAAACGTCGACCGTCCGCGGCGTCAGGGTACGCGAAACAGGGCGGGCTGAGCTGCCCGGCGTCAGGGCAGCCGAAACAGCCCTACGTCGTCGAACCAGGCCACATCTTCGGCCGATTCCTGGCCCGCCACGCCCAGCAGAATGACCAGTCGGGCGGCGCCGTCCGGCACTTCGACCCCCCCGAGCACTTCGCGCCGCAAGCCCGGCCGCGGCAACATTTCCGGCCACACCGGCCTCGAATCGGCTGGGACGAATCGACGGAACTGAGGATGTCCGGGAATTGCCCCCGGATTTCGGTACAAAACGACTGTGTGCGACTGCTTGCCCGCCGGGCAAGCAGTGCCGGCAGCGCCGAGGCACTGCTTCTGGCGAAGCAGTGGCACACTGAGTTCCCGCACGCCCTCGCGTAACTCAATGGCCGAGGCGGGGTTCGAACCCGCACGGGGAAAGCTCCCCACGGGATTTTAAGTCCCGAGCGTCTGCCGGTTTCGCCACTCGGCCTGCACGCACGCCACTCGCTGAAACGCAGCCCACAGCCGCATCCCCGGTGATGCGTCTCTCCATTCGGCTGAAGTGTGTTACCGCTGCGCTTGCCGGCCGTGGTTGACGGCCAGGATGCGGTTGATGGCGTTCAGAAACGCCTTGGCACTGGCCTCCACGCTGTCGGTCGACACGCCGCGCCCGCGATAGAGCCGGCCCTGGTATTCGACCTGCACCATGACTTCGCCCTGGGCGTCCTTGCCCACGGTCACGCTGTGTACGCTGAAATCGCGGCACACGACCGACACGCCGGTCAGCCGCTCGATGGCCAGGAACACCGCGTCGATCGGCCCGTCGCCCGCGGCAATGCGGGCTTCCACGTTGCGGCTGCCGTGGCGCAGCTTGATGGCCACCTCGGGGATGGCGCCGGTGCCGCACGCGACCTGGTAGGAGACGATGGACCAGACCTCGGGCACGGCATGGATTTCCTGTTCGATCAGGGCGGCCAGGTCGGCGTCGTAGACCTCCTTTTTCTTGTCGGCCAGCAGCTTGAACTCCTCGAAGATCGCGTCGAGCTGGGTCCGGCTGAGCCGATAGCCCAGGGCCTCGGCCCGATCGGCCAGCGCGGCCCGGCCGCTGTGTTTGCCCAGCACCAGGTCCGAGGTGGCCAGGCCCACGTCCTCGGGGCGCATGATCTCGTAGGTGCGACGTTCCTTGAGGATGCCGTCCTGGTGGATTCCCGCCTCGTGGGCAAAGGCGTTCTGGCCCACGATGGCCTTGTTGCGCTGCACCTGGATGCCGGTGATCCCGGCCACCAGCCGGCTGGCGGGCACGATCCGTCGGCTGTTCACGCCGGTGTCGGCACGGTAGTAGTCCTGGCGCACGCGCAGGGCCATGACGATCTCTTCGAGCGAGCAGTTGCCCGCGCGCTCGCCGATGCCGTTGATCGTGCATTCCACCTGCCCGGCGCCGGCCTCCACCGCGGCCAGGCTGTTGGCCACGGCCATGCCCAGGTCGTCGTGGCAATGGACGCTGATCACCGCCTGGTCGATATTGGGCACGCGGCGGCGCAGGGTGGCGATCACGTGGTGCATCTGGGCCGGCGTGGCATAGCCCACCGTATCCGGGATGTTGACCGTGGTGGCGCCGGCGGCGATGGCCGCCTCGACCACGCGGCAGAGGAAGTCGATCTCGGTGCGCACCGCGTCCTCGGGCGAGAACTCCACGTCGGGGCAATAGCCCTTGGCCCGGCGCACCCCTTCCACCGCGCGCGCGACGATCTGCTCCTTGTCCAGGCGGAGCTTGAACTCGCGGTGGATGGCACTGGTGGCCAGAAACACGTGGATGCGCGCACGCTCGGCCGGCCGGACCGCCTCCCAGGCGCGGTCGATATCCGCTTCCCGGCAGCGGGCCAGCCCGCAGATGACCGGCCCGCGCACCGTTTCGGCGATCCGGTGGACGGCCTCGAAATCGCCGGGCGAGGCAATGGGAAAGCCCGCCTCGATCACGTCTACACCCAGCTCGACCAGGGCCTGGGCCAGCTCGAGCTTTTCGGCCAGGTTCATGCTGGCCCCGGGCGACTGCTCGCCGTCGCGCAGGGTGGTGTCGAAGACGACAATTTGCCGCGGCGTGGTTGGTTCTGCCGAGGTCGGCTCTGCCTGCGGCGCTTCAGGGTTTGGTTCGTTCATGGCTTTTCAATCCCGCAAATATCAGTCTTTGGAGAACACGGTTGATGTCCCTTGCCCGGCAAGGGACCACGTTGCGGCAGCCGACCCGCTGGTCGGCCCGCGCAACACCAACCATGCCCTCGACGGCCCGCTCCGGCGGGTGTCTGGCGCTGCCCGGAGGGTGCGCGGCGTGCGCAAGCTTGATGATCCAGTGCTAAGAACCTGCAAACGGATTGTTTCCCCAATCCCATACCCAGGCCCGGGTGGCCGGGGCTGGAGCGAAGCGA
>CAYXPN010000217.1:0-10153 GCA_964467075.1 uncultured Planctomycetaceae bacterium | reverse complement strand
CCATTTCTTCCGCCGTCTGGCTTTCGGCGGCTACGAAGTGCCCGCACCCGCCCCACTGCTGGACAAGCCAGCAGTGGCACCCGGCGCGCAGCCCCCCCTCTCTTCTCTCGCGCCAGGCGGCCTGGGCCAGGCGGCCGATCCATTTCATTCTACCGCCCGTCGCTCACTCGCCCCAGGCCGGCGCACAGCAGGCGGGCACGGACCCGGCCATGAGCCCGGCCGGCTGCGCTCGGGCGTTGCTTGCTTGTCCGCGTCGGCCACCCTTCGGCGCTTGCCGCAGCGACTGCTGAATTCTAAGATGCTTGAGGTGGCCGTCATCACGCGCAACGGACCACAAACCAGGGGGAGAACTGCCTCGTGAAACCCCGCCCGAGCGTAGCGATCATCGGGCTTGTGCTGGTGGGGATGGTTGGATCGGACCTGCGGGCCCAAATCGCCCCGGAACAGGTGCGCAAGGCCATCGACCAGGGCGTGGCCTATCTGAAGGGCCGCCAGTCTCAGGACGGCTCGTGGACCGAATACCCCGGCCAGCCCGGCGGTGTGACCGCGCTGTGTACGCTGGCCCTGCTCAATGCGGGCGTGCCGCCCGACGACCCCGTGGTCCAGCGGGCTCTGCGCTATCTGGAGAAGCTGAGCAAGCCCGAGAAGACCTACGCCGTGGCCCTGCGTACGATGGTCTTCTGCCGGGCCAATCCCAAGCAATATCTGGCCCAGATCGACCGCAACGTGCGGTGGCTGGAATCCATTCAGATACCCAGCGGCCGGCGCAAGGGCGCCTGGTCCTATCCGGGCGCAGGCGGCGACAACTCGAATGCCCAGTTCGCGCTGCTGGCCCTGCACGAGGCCGAACGCGCTGGTGTCGAGGTCCGCTACGAAACCTGGGCCAGGGCCAAGGCCTATTGGGAAGACACCCAGAACCCGGACGGCTCCTGGGGCTATCAGCCCGGGCTCTCGGGCACCGGCAGCATGACCTGCGCGGGCATCGCCTCGCTCGTGATCGCCTCCGACGCGGTGCGGCGGCTCGACGCCCAGGTCACGCCTGACGGGCGCATCCTCTGCTGCCGGGCCGGCGACTCGGACAACGACCGCGTCGAGCGCGGGCTCGACTGGCTGGGACGCAATTTCTCCGTGAGCGGCAATCCCGGCGCGCCGGGCGAGTTCTGGCTGCTCTATTACCTCTACAGCCTCGAACGCGCAGGCCGGCTGACCAACCGGCGATTCATCGTCAACCCCCAGTTGGGCTCCTATGACTGGTATCGCGAGGGTGTGAAGTTCCTCATCCCGCGCCAAGACGGGCTGTCGGGCTACTGGGCGGGAACGGGCTACGTGGAAAAGGACCCGGTGATGGGCACCGCCTTGGCCCTGCTGTTCCTCTCCAAGGGCCGCCGCCCCATCCTCTTGGCCAAGCTCCGCCATTCACTGCCCGACGACTGGAACCAGCATCGCAGCGACGTACACAACCTCACCCGATTCGTCGAATCACGCTGGCGCCTCGACATGACCTGGCAAGTGACCGACCTGCAGGCAGCCGGTGTCGAAGACCTTTTGCCCTCGCCCGTGCTCTATCTGTGCGGCAGCCTCGATCCGCTCCCCCAGGACCCGCAGCAACGCCAGCAACTGGCCCAGAAGCTCCGCGACTACCTGGACCGCGGCGGGTTTCTGTTTGCCGAGGGCTATTGCGGCGGGGCCGCCTTCGATACGGGTTTCCGCCGGCTGATCGACGACATCTTCCCCGAGCCCGAATACCGCTTGCGCCTGCTCGAGCCGGAGCACCCCGTCTGGCGGGCCGAAGAGCCGGTGGACCCGCAGTACATGCGCCCGCTCTGGGGCGTGGAGTTCGGCTGCCGCACCAGCGTGGTCTATGCACCACCCGATCCGCCCGAGCGCCCGCGCCCGTCGCTGAGCTGCTTGTGGGAGCTGTCGCGCCCGGGGCGGGGCGAAAAGTATCCGCCAGAGGTGCAGGCCCGCATCGACGCGGCGCTGATCCTGGGCACCAACGTGCTGGCCTATGCCACCAACCGCGAGCTGCGCGGCAAGGAAGAGAGCTTCCGGGTCGCCCCAAGCCTGGAGCCCGGCGACCGGCTTGCTCGCGGTCGCGTCTACCTGGCCCAACTGCGTCATCCCGGCGGCTGCAATGCGGCCCCGCGGGCCTTGGCCAATCTGGTGGAAGTGTTGCGCAGCGAGGTGGGCCTGCGCGCCGACACGCGCGGAGAACTGCTCGATCTGGGCTCGCCCGCGCTGTTCGACTACCACTTGATCTTCATGCACGGCCGGCACCGTTTCCGGCTGACCGACACGGAGCGCCAGCAGTTGCGCACGTATCTGGAGCGCGGCGGCATGCTGTTTGCCGACGCGATCTGCGGCAGCTCGGCCTTCAGCGATTCGTTCCGGCAGGAGTTGGGCGCGGTGTTTCCCGACCACCGCCTGGAGCCCATCCCACCGGACGATCCGCTTTGGACGAGTGCCTACGGCGGCTTCGACCTGCCCGAGGTCGGACGGCGCGATCCGCAGGCGGCCCCGCAGGGCGGCGGCCTTCAGGCCGCGGTGCGCCGCGTGCCGCCGCAGATGGAGGGCGTTCGGCTGGGCGACCGCTGGGCGGTGATCTTCTCCGCGTACGACGTCAGTTGTGCGCTGGAACGCCACGACTCGCTCGAATGCCGCGGCTACGTGCGCGACGATGCGGCGCGACTGGCGCTGAATATCGTGCTCTACTCGCTCTACGAGTAGGCGCTCGGCGCCAGGTTTGTAGTGACCCGATTCATCGGGTCCTTCGAAGACCGTACAAGTACGGTCACTACGAACGGGACCGGAGGGCGTGCCACCCTGCGCCGAGTCTGTCGGTGGCGCCGCGCAAACCCGCGGCTCACGCCGCGGCCTCGCCAGGTATGCTTCTCGTGGAGCCATGGGCGCCGCGGATCGTTTTGCTTGACAATTCCCGTCCGGCTCGCCCGTTTTGCTTGACAATTCCCGTACGGCCACGCTACGATCGTCCTGGGACGCAATCCAGCGCCGGGCCCCGGCCCCGGGCGGCAACGCCTTGATGGGCTCCCGCCGGGCATCGGTGTTGGCGTCGCCCCGGGTTGTGAACCCGGGGTCTTTCAGGTACTCAGAGGCGCTACGAAAGGAGCAGCCGCATGAACCGAACATTGGTGGTCTGTCGTGGCCTGTCGCAAAGTGTGGCCGGCCTGGTGTTCTTGGCCGGGATGCTCTGCTGCGCATCGCCGGCAACGGCCCAGGACGATTGGCAGGTGCTCTTTGACGGCAAGGACCTCTCCGGCTGGATGAGTGCCGGCGGCGGCGAGCCGGGAGCCGGCTGGGTGATCGAAGACGGCGCCATGGTGCGCAAAGATCGGGCAGGCGACATCTGGACCAAACAACGATACGGCGACTTCGTGCTGGAGCTGGAATTCCAGACCCGCGGCAACAGCGGCATCTTCATCCGCACGGACGATCCCCGCGACTGTGTGCAGACGGGCATCGAGTTCCAGGTGCTCGGTCCGGTGGGCCGGTCGAGCAAACATAGCTGTGGCGCCGCCTATGATCTGCTGGCCCCGACCAAGGACATGGTCAAGGCCGACGAGTGGAACCAAATGCGCATCACCGCCCAGGGCAGCCGGATCACCGTGGTGCTCAACGGTGAAAAGATCATCGACATGGACCTGGACCAGTGGACCACGCCCAATCAGAACCCCGACGGCACGCGCAACAAGTTCCGCACGGCGCTGAAGGACTTCAAGCGCGAAGGCCACATCGGGTTCCAGGACCACGGCGCGTGGGTGACCTACCGCAACGTGCGCATCAAGCCGCTGTGAGTGGAACGTTGCCTCCGCCTGCCGGACGATGAAGATCGGCTCGGCCGCCACGCTCTCAGAAGCCGGCGCGCCGGGCACGTAAGTGCCCGGTTCCGGCGACTCTACCGCCGGCGACCGACGAGGTAACGGCCGAACCGAAATCGCAGAACAGACCGCAGGCTGATGCCTGCGGCTCGCCGGGGTTTCTGATCCAGCGCTTCTCCGCGGCCGCGCGCGCATCTGGAGGGACGTGCTCCGTCACGTCCGTCAACGCCCGACACGCGGCCACGATGGAACGTGGCCCTCCAGCAGTCCCCAAATGCTCTCCCCATTGGTGGGGTTGTCCGGACGTTTAACAGTAATAAGATTCATTAGCATTTGAGAGGTGCGACATGGCCGGCTCCAGGTTTCGGCGACTGACACGGCAACGCAAGGTGATCCTCGAAGAGCTGCGCAAGGTGTCCAGTCACCCTACGGCCGCGGGGGTCTTCGCCTTGGTTCGCCGCCGCTTGCCCAACATCAGCCTGGGCACCGTCTATCGCAACCTGGACCTGATGGCCCGCTCCGGTATGATCCGCAAGCTGGAGTTCTCCGGCACGGTCGCCCGCTTCGACGGCAACACCGAGGAGCACGACCACCTGCGTTGCCTGGCCTGCGGGCGCGTGGACGACCTGCCCGGCCCGCGGTTGGAGTTGCCCGAGGGCAAGCTCGCCGACTGCCTGGGCTATCAGGTCCTGGGCCACAAACTGGAACTGGTGGGTCTGTGTCCTGAGTGCCGACGACGTGCGGCCTCGGAGACGGCCGCCTCGGGGGCTGAGCCGTGGGAGCCGCGTGACTCCGGCGCGGAAGACGCCTGCGATGCAGGCGAAAACGAACAGTAACCGGGCCCAGTCGGCCCGAAGCGTGTAACGGACTGCGTGTCGTTGTTTTCCAACGTTGACCTAATTGAAAGGAGCCTGAGAGTGTTGAACCCCAAGATCGAAGAAGCGTTGAACCAGCAGGTCAATGCCGAGCTGGCCTCGGCCTACCTCTACCTGTCGATGGCCGGCTGGTTTGAGTCCGAGAGCCTTTCGGGGATGGCCCGTTGGATGCGCCTGCAGAGCCAGGAAGAGCTGGCCCATGCGTTGAAGATCTACGATTTCATCAACGAGCGCAACGGCCGGGTGAGACTCACGGCCATCGAAGCGCCCAAGGACAATTGGGATTCGCCGCTGGGGGCCTTTGAGGACGCCCTGGCGCACGAGCGCAAGATCACCGGGCTGATCGACGGCCTGGTCAATCTGGCCGCGGCTGAGAAGGACCATGCCACCGCGGCCTTCCTGCAGTGGTTCGTCAACGAACAGGTGGAGGAGGAGTCCACGGCCCAGTTGATCGTGGACAAGCTCCAGTTGGTCGGCGGCCACGCCATGGGCCTGTTCGCCATCGACGGCCAACTAGGCCAGCGTGGGGCAGGGGCTGCCGAATAGTGGGCCCGCGCCTTCGGCCGATGCGTCGTTGGTTTTGTGTTGGAGTTCTTGTGTCCGTTCCGTCTTCGCAGAGAAACGAGGAGCCCGATCAATGTCTTGTTGTCTGGTAACCAGAGAGGCCCCGGATTTTGCGGCCCAGGCCGTGCTGCCCGACGGCTCGTTCGACGAGCTGAGGCTGTCGGACTACCGGGGCAAGTACGTGGTGTTGTTCTTCTATCCCCTGGACTTCACGTTCGTCTGCCCATCGGAGATCATCGCTTTCGACAAGCAGTTGGACGAGTTCAAGTCGCGCGGGGCCGAGGTGATCGGCGCGTCGGTCGATTCCCATTATACCCATCTGGCGTGGCGAGAGACGCCCCGGGAGCAGGGCGGGATCGGCCGGATCGGCTATCCCCTGGTGGCCGACCTGAGCAAGGCCGTCTCGCGGGCCTACGGCGTGTTGCTCAACGAGGAGGTGGCCCTGCGCGGGCTGTTCCTGATCGACAAGGAGGGAATCGTGCGCCACGCGCTGGTGAACGACCTGCCGTTGGGCCGCAGTGTGGAAGAGGCCCTGCGCGTGCTCGAGGCCCTACAATTCCATGAGCAGCACGGCGAGGTCTGCCCGGCCAACTGGCGCGAGGGCCAGCCCGCCATGAAACCCACGCCCGAAGGCGTGGCCGAGTACCTGGCCAGCCACGCCAAGTAGCCCTTGGCGGTCGAAGCGGCCTTGGATTTGACAGCAAGCGTGAGGCCGATGTCCTATTTGGTCCCTGCGGCGGAAATTGCCTGGCGGATCGCGGCCGAGAGCTGGCTGGTGCTGGGCCAGATGGCGCCCTATTTGCTGCTGGGCTTCGTGGTGGCCGGGCTGCTCTCGGTGTGGGTCTCGCCCGAGTGGGTCGAGCGCCACCTGGGTCGCCGGGGGCTGGGGCCGGTGTGGAAGGCGGCGTTGTTCGGCGTGCCGTTGCCGCTGTGTTCGTGTGGGGTGATTCCGGTGGCTGCCTCGATTCGCCGCCATGGTGCGAGCCGGGCGGCAACCACCTCCTTTTTGCTGTCCACGCCCCAGACCGGCGTGGACAGCATTGCCGTGACCTACGGGATGTTGGGCTGGCTCTTTGCGCTGGTCCGGCCGGTGGTGGCCTTGGCAACCGGCGTGGTGGGCGGGGGGTTGGTGCGCTGGCTGGCCGAGCCTTCGAAGGCGGGTTCTGGTTCGGAATCAGCGGGTTCCCTTGCGGCCGACGCCGCCGGGGGCCATTTCCAGGCCGAGGCGGAACGCAGCCCGGGGGCCGACCAGGCGTGTACCGCACCCTGCTGCGCCCCAGAAGACGGGCGCAACTGGCTGGTGCGCGCGCTGAGATACGGGCTGGTGACTTTGCCCGGGGACATCGGCGCGCCGCTGCTGATCGGCGCGGTGGTGGCCGGGGCCATTGGCGCGCTGGTGCCGCCGGGCAGCCTGGCTCCCTATTTGGGCGGTGGAATCCTGGCGATGCTGCTGATGATGGCCGTGGGCGTGCCGCTTTACGTGTGTGCCACGGCCTCGGTGCCCATTGCCGCGGGGATGATCCACCTGGGGGCGTCGCCCGGTGCGGCGCTGGCCTTCCTGATCGCCGGGCCGGCCACCAACGCGGCCACGGTGACTACGATCTGGAAAGTGCTGGGGCCCCGGACCGTGGTCATTTGCCTGGCCACGGTGGGCCTCAGCGCGGTGCTGGGCGGACTGGCCTTGGACGGATTGTTCGCGGCCCTGGGCGCCGGGGTGCCCGGCCTTTCCCGGGTAGCCCACGAACACGCGCCGGGCGGGGCCTGGCCGGTGCACGCCTGGGCCTTGCTGCTACTGGGCCTGCTGGGCTGGTCGTTTCTGTCCGGGCGATGGGCACTGCGAAGCTCGCGCAGCTCGTCCGGTGCCGAGGCGCCGGAGCCGGCCGGCACACCGCGGCAGAACGGCACGGAGTCGGCTGGAAAGACCCATGTGCAACAGGTGGAATTGGCCGTCGAAGGCATGACCTGCCACCATTGCGTGGCAGCCGTCCGGCGCGCACTGGCCGAATGCCGGGGAGTGGCAGCGGCCGAGGTGGACCTGCCCACGCGCCGGGCCGTGGTGCGCGGCGAGGCACTGGACCGCGAGCGACTGGTGGCCGCGGTGGCCGGTTTGGGCTACGAGGCCAAGGTGGTACAATAGCGTTTTCGAGCGTTCGAGCGGCCGTGGCGCGGGAGACGGTTGAACGGAGTTGTCCGCCGCCGCGCTGGTTCGGCCGGCCGGGCCGTCCGCCGCGGGGGCCCGGCCCATTGGGACGCGCCGGGATGCTCAGCGGGGGCCGCTCGCTGGTTCGGGCAAACGAAGGACGATTTCCATGGCCTGGGAATACAGCGAAAAGACCAAGCAGCTCTTCATGGACGCGGTGCACGGCAAGCCCGGCACCCATTTGGGCGAAATCGAGAATCCCGACGGCGTGGGCGAGCACGGCTCGATCGCCTGCGGCGATGCCTTGCGATTCACCTTCCGGGTGCGCCGCCATCCCGCGGACCCGACCGCGGACGTGATCACCGAGGCCCGCTATCTGACCTTCGGCTGCACGTCGGCCATTGCCGCTTCCGAGGCGCTCTGCACGCTCATTGAACAAGGGCAATACACCCCCATCGACGCACTGAAGATCACCAACCAGGACATTGTGGAATTCCTCGAAGGATTGCCCGCCCAGAAAATCCATTGCTCGGTGATGGGTGCCGAGGCCCTGGCAGCCGCGGTGTTCGATTGGGCGCGCAAGCGCGGGGTGGACCTGCGCGAGCTGGGCATCGACATCCATCCCGAGGAGCAAGAGGAAGGGCGCCTGGTCTGCAAGTGCTTCGGCCTGACCGAGCCGTACTTGCGCCGCAAGATCAAGGAGCTGAACCTGCGCACCATCAGCGACATCACCAATGCGGTCAAGGCGGGCGGTGCCTGCATGGCCTGCCACCATGCGCCCGGCGGTTTGCAAGACCTGCTGGACGACATCTGGGGTGTGCAGCCGGTCGAGGGCCGCTTGCCCGTTCTGCCCGCAGCGGCGACGCCCATGGCTGCGGCGTCGGCCCCGTCGGACGGCGACTCCGAGCTTTCGCCCTACCAGTTCGCCAAGAAGATCGAGAAGACCGTCGAACAGTATGTGCGCCCTTCGCTGCAACAGGACGGCGGCGACGTGGAGATCGTCGATATCAAGGACCACCTGATCTACTGCCGTATGCAAGGTGCCTGCCAGGGCTGCGCCGCGGCCGGACAAACCCTCAAACTGATGATCGAACGGGTGCTCAAGGAAAGGGTGGACGAGCGCATCCGGGTGATCCCGGTCTGAGGAGGCCGGGCTTTCGCCGCCGTCTGCACCGAAACGGCCGGCGGCCGGGTGGCCGGGGCTGGACGGCAGCCCAAGGGGCAGCCGGAAGCCCCGGTTTGCGGAACGTACGGATTGGCAGGTTATTTCGGGAACAGTTGGCCTTCGACTGAACGCTTTCCGTGGTTTTGCCCGGGGTTTCGCTACGCTCCAACCCCGGCCACCCTCAGGGAAGCAATTCGTGTACAGGGCATTGTTATGGATACGAGGTCCGGAAGCGAACCACTCGTGGGAACAACGCCATGAAGATCATCTATGCCGACAACAACGCGACCACGGCCGTGGCCCCGGAAGTCTACGAGGCCATGATCCCCTTTCTGACCGAACACTATTTCAACGCCAGTTCGATGTATGAGCCGGCCCGGGTGGTGGCCCAGCACGTCGGGCGGGCGCGCGAGCGGATCGCCCGGTTTTTTAACCTCGACGACGCCCGACAGATCGTCTTCACCTCCTGCGCCACGGAGAGCAACAACGCGGCGATTCAGGGTGTGGCCCGGGCCAACCCGCGGCGTCGCCACGTGGTGAGCACCGCGGTGGAGCACCCGGCCGTGCTGGAGGTTTGCAAGGAGCTTCAGCGCCAGGGATGCGAAGTCACGTTCCTGCCCGTCGATCGCCACGGCAACCTGAGCATCGAAGAGTTCATCCGCGCGCTGAGGCCGGACACCCTGCTGGTCACGGTGATGCACGCCAACAACGAGACGGGCGTGATCTTTCCGATCGAAGAGCTGGCGCGGCTCACGAAAGAGACCGATCCGGCGATTGTCTTCCACACCGACGCCACCCAGGCGGTGGGCAAGCTGCCGCTCGATCTTCAAGGTGCGTTCGGAAACGTGGACCTGCTGTCGTTCTCCGGCCACAAGCTGCACGCGCCCAAAGGTGTGGGGGCTTTGTTCATCCGGCGGGGCACGCCCTGCCGGCCCTTCATGATCGGCGGCCATCAGGAAGCCGGACGTCGGGCGGGCACCGAAAACGTGCCCTACATCATCGGCCTGGCCAAGGCGATCGAACTGGCCGCCGCCAACGCGGAACAGGAGCAGACCCGCATCCGCGGCTTGCGCGACCGGCTGGAGGCCGCCCTGCTGGAGAGCATCCCCAGCGTGGAAGTCAACGGGCTGGGGGCCCCGCGCCTGCCCAACACCCTGAACCTTTCCTGCCACTACGTGGAAGGCGAGGGCATGCTCTACCAGTTGAGCGACTACGGCATCTGCGCTTCGAGCGGTTCGGCCTGCACCTCGGGCTCGTTGGAGCCGTCGCACGTGTTGCGGGCCATGAAGGTGCCCTTTACAGCCATCCACGGCTCGATCCGTTTCAGCCTCAGCCGCTACAACACCGACGCCGACGTCGAACGGATCATCGAGGTGTTTCCCCAGGTGGTGGCCAACCTCAGGCGACTCTCGCCCTACTGGGACAACGCCAGGAACGCGCCACGCCCGGAAGCGGAACAACTGCTGTGGAAGGTCTCCTGAAGGCCGGCGGTTTGTGGATTTGCAGGGTGGATCGGGTTCGTAGGGTGGGTCGAGGTTCGTAGGGTGGGTCGAGGTTCGTAGGGTGGGTCGAG
>CAYXPN010000216.1:0-10243 GCA_964467075.1 uncultured Planctomycetaceae bacterium | reverse complement strand
TATCGTACACCACGCGGTTCACGCCCGCCACCTCGTTGATGATCCGCGTGGAGATGCGCCCCAAAACGTCGTAGGGCAGGCGGCTCCAGTCCGCGGTCATGAAGTCCTCGCTGTCGATCGAGCGCACGGCCACCACGTCCTCATACGTGCGCGCATCTCCCATCACCCCCACGCTCTGCACCGGCAAGAGCACGGCAAACGACTGGGCGGTCCGGCGGTAGAGCCCGGCCCGCTTGATCTCCTCGACCACGATCGCATCGGCCCGGCGCAAGGTCTCCAGGCGCTCGCGCGTCACCTCGCCCAGACAGCGCACCGCCAGTCCCGGCCCAGGGAACGGATGGCGCCAGACGATCTCCTCGGGCAGGCCCAGTTGCAGGCCCAGCCGGCGCACCTCGTCTTTGAACAGGTCGCGCAGCGGCTCGATCAGCTCGAAGCTCAAGTCCTCGGGCAGGCCACCCACGTTGTGGTGCAGCTTGATCGTGGCGGCCGGACCGTCGCGCGACCCGCCGCTTTCGATCACATCGGGGTACAACGTGCCCTGGGCCAGGAACCGGGCGTCCTCGATGCGGGCAGCCTCATCGGCAAAACACTCGATGAACACCCGGCCGATCCGCCGGCGCTTCTCCTGCGGATCGATCACCCCGGCCAGGGCCTTGAGGAACCGGTCCTCGGCACGCACCACGTGCAGATCGGTGCGGAAATGGCCCGTAAACTCGCGGATCACCGCATCGGCCTCGCCCAGGCGCAGCAGGCCGTTGTCGACCAGGATGCAGGAGAGCTGGGTCCCCAGTGCCTTGGCAAGCAGCGCAGCGACGACCGACGAGTCCACCCCGCCCGAGAGCCCGCAGATCACGCGCTTGCTTCCCACGCGCCGGCGCACCTGCTCGATGGTCTGCGCGGCAAAGTCGCCCAGGCGCCACGTGCCCGCGCAGCGGCAGATGGTGCGCACGAAATTGCGCAGGATCGTGGGGCCCTGGGGCGTGTGGGTCACCTCGGGATGGAACTGCAAGCCGTAGAGCGGCAAGGCGCGGTGCTTCACCGCGGCAAAGCGGCAGGTCTCGGTGGCGGCCAGCGACTCGAAGTCCTCCGAGACCTCGACCACCTGGTCGCCGTGACTCATCCAGACCTGTATGCTCTCGGGCAGGCCCGTAAGCAACGGATCCTCGGCGGTCAGGCGGCATTGGGCCGGGCCGTATTCGCGCGCCGGCACGTTTTGCACCTTGCCGCCCAGGGCCTCGCAGATCAACTGCATGCCGTAGCAGATTCCCAAAGCCGGCAGGCCCAGACGGAAAATCTCCGGATCGCACTTCGGTGCGCCCGGCTGATAGACACTCGACGGCCCGCCCGAGAGCACCAGTCCCTTGGGCGCCAACTGCCGGATGCGTTCGGCCGGCAGATCGTGGCGCACGATCTCGCAATAGACCTCTTGTTGTCGAATCCGCCGCGCGATCAACTGCGCATACTGCGACCCGAAATCGAGCACCAGCACGCGCTCTTGGCCGCGGGTGGTCATTAGGGCTCAAGCCGTCCGGTGGTGTGGCAGTCCACCGCCAGGCCCGTGTAGGGCTTCCGTTCTGCAAGGCGGACCGTGAAAACCAGTTATTATAGGGCCCGGTTGGCCAGACCACCAGGGGACGAGACGCCATCTGCACCAGCCCGGGCCAGAAGCCACGCCGGGAGAGCGGACCGCCCGGGGTTGAGCCCACCCACTGCCCCGGTTAGCTTATTGCCGGTGGGGCTCGCTGCAAACCGCTGGTAGTGGCCCGATTTATCGGGCTGTTATTGGGGACCGTACAAGTACGGTCACTACCAACCGCTGGCAGTTGTCCTCTGTCTGCAACAGGCCGCAAGAGATGGCGCTGAGCGGAATCCAGGCGATGCTCGAAATGCTCTCCCGCGCCGGGGTGCGCTACCTGTTCGGCAATCCGGGCACCACCGAGCTGCCGCTCAACGACGCCATGGTGCGCGAAGAGCGCATCCGCTACATCCTCGGCCTGCAAGAGGTGCCCGTGGTGGCCATGGCCGACGGCTATGCCCAGGCTGCGCGCGAATTGGGCGTGGTCAACCTGCACACCTGCTGCGGCCTGGGCAATGCCCTGGGGATGATCTACAACGCCTTCCGCTCCAACACGCCCCTGCTGCTGACCGCGGGCCAGCAGGACCGGCGCATGATGTTCGAGGAGCCGATCCTCTGGGGCCGGATGGTCGAGACGGTGCGACCCTGGACCAAGTGGTCCGCGGAGGTCGGTCGGGTCGAAGACCTGCCGTCGGCCGTGCGCCGGGCCGTGCAGGCCGCGCTCACGCCGCCCCAAGGCCCGGTGTTCCTCTCGCTGCCGCTCGACGTGCAGATGGCCGCGGCCGAGGGGCTCGATCTTGCGCTGCCGCGCCTGCCGGATGTGCACGTGTGTCCGCCCTGGGCCGCCATCGAACAGGCGGCCGCACTGCTGGCCGCGGCCCGGTGCCCGGCCGTGCTGGTGGGCAGCCGGATTTGCGAGGCCGAGGCGATCGACGAGCTGGTGGCCGTGGCCGAACGGCTCGGCGCGCCGGTGATCCACGAGGCGACCACCTCGCACGGGCGCAGCAGCTTTCCCTCGGACCATCCGCTGGCCGCCCCGCCCCTGCCCTTCTGGTCGCCCGAGGTGCGCACGCGCCTGGAGCCCTACGACGTGGTGCTGGTGGCGGGCATGAAGCTGATGCAGCTTTATATCTACCACGAGCCGGCCCGGGCTGTGCCCGAGCACGTGCGCCTGGTGCAGATCGACGACGATCCCTGGGAGCTGAACAAGAATTATCCGGTCGAGGTGGGACTGGTGGGCCATCCCAAGCCGGCGCTGGCCGCACTGGCCCGCGCGCTCAGGGCAGCCATGGGTCCCCCCCAGCGCTCCGCCGCGGCGGCCCGCTGGGCACTGTTTGCCCACCAGCACCAGCAACAGCGCGAGGTCCTGCGCCGCGAGGCCGAGGCGCTAAAGGACGTGCGCCCGCTTGCGCCGTTGTATTTCATGGAAACGCTTGCCCGGATCCTGCCACCCAATGTGGCTGTGGTCGAAGAGGCGCCCACGACGACCATGGGCGCGTATTTCGAGCGTGCCGGCGTGCTCAGCGACCCGCGCGGCTATTTTGCCCAGCGCGGCTGGGCCCTGGGCTGGGGGTTGAACTGCGCGATCGGCGTGAAGCTGGCCTGGCTCGAGCGCCCGGTGCTGGCGCTGATCGGCGACGGCTCGGCCATGTACGCCTTCCAGGGGCTTTGGACCGCGGCGCATTACGGCATCGGCGTGACGTTTGTCATCTGCAACAACCGGCAGTACAAGATCTTGAAGGACTGCGCCGAGGTGCTCAAGCTGCCCGAGGCCGCCGGCGGCCGGTTCGAGGCCATGGACTTGGACGAGCCGGAGATCGACTTTGTGGATCTGGCCCGATCGCTGGGTGTGCCGGCCCGACGGATCGCCGAGCCGGACGAGCTGGCCGAGGCCGTGCGCGCGTCGCTCGACAGCCGTGGACCGGAGCTGATCGAAGTGCCGCTGGGTGCATAAAGCGGCGCGGCGGGTGGCCGGGGCTGGAACGAAGTGAAGCCCCGGGGAACTAATACGTTTACAAGTTCTAAGCGGGCGGTGCTTCGCGGATCGGTCCGTGGAGGGGCTGGAATAAGCCCTTCCGCGGGCAAGAACGGACGCGAGGGACCGCGTCCCTCCAGGCGGCAGCACCGCACCAATGGAGGGCCACGCTTTGTCGTGGCCGCGCTGCCAGGCGCGTAGGGTGGGTCAAGCCGTAGGCGCAGACCCACCATTTTCCTGCCAGGCGCGTAGGGTGGGTCAAGCCGTAGGCGCAGACCCACCATTTTCCCTTGTCGGTGGGTCTCGCTATCACTCGACCCACCCTACGTGGGTCTCGGGTCCTTGCGGAGCCGGCCCCACGGGCCGGATAATGGGCAAAGCCACTGCTCATGGCGAACAAGCGGCACGCCAAATCCCCGGACAGCTTCAGGTACTTGAAAACGCCGTAGTTGGAAACACCCATGACCCGCATCCGCGCAGCCGCGGCCGTGCTCAACCAGATGCCGCTCGACTGGTCGGGCAACCAGCGCAACATCCAGCGGGCGATCGACGAGGCCCGGGCCTTGGGCGCGCGCATTCTGTGTCTGCCGGAGCTGTGCATCACGGGCTACGGGTGCGAGGATGCCTTCCACGGGCTGGGAGTGCAAGAGACCGCCCTGGAGGTGCTCCGCGAATTGCTGCCGGCCACCGAGGGCATGGTGGTCTCGCTGGGCCTGCCGCTGTTTCACCGGGGGGCGCTGTTCGACGTGGCCTGCCTGGCCGTGGACGGGCGGATCGCCGGGTTCGCCGCCAAGCGGTTCCTGGCCGCGGAGGGCATCCACTACGAGCCGCGCTGGTTCAAGCCCTGGCCGCGCGGCACGCGCGACACGATCCAGCTCGACGGACGCCGCCATCCGATCGGCGACCTGGTGTTCGACTGCGGCGGGGTGCGCATCGGGTTCGAGATTTGCGAGGACGCCTGGGCCGCCAAGCGCCCGGCCGGCGATACCTGGATGCACGGCGTCGACGTGATCCTCAACTCCAGCGCCAGCCACTTCGCCTTCGGCAAGCATGAGGTGCGCAAACGCCTGGTGATCGCGGGCTCGCGCGCCTTCGGCGTGAGCTACCTCTATGCCAACCTGCTGGGCAACGAAGCCGGCCGGATCATCTACGACGGCGGGGCCCTGATCGCCTCGGGCCCCCACTTGCTGGCCGTTGGGCCACGGTTCTCCTTCCAGCCGCGGCAACTGACCGCGGCGGTGATCGACGTCACGGCCACGCGCCTGGCCCACGCGCGCTCGGGCACGTTCGAGCCCCAACTGGGCGAGAACGACGCGGTGGAGATCCATTGCGACTTCGACTGGCCCGAGATCGAACCCGAGATTTGCACTCCCCAGTCGGCCGGCTGGGAGACCGGCGACCACGTGAAAGAGGAGGAATTCACCCGCGCCATCGCGCTGGGGCTGTTCGACTACCTGCGCAAGAGCCGCGCGCGGGGCTTTGTGGTGAGCACCAGCGGCGGGGCCGATTCGTCGGCCGTGGCCTGCCTGGTGGCGCTGATGGTGGAAATGGCCTGCGCCGAGCTGGGTGGCGAGGGATTTTGCGACGCGCTCGACTACATGCCCGAGTTGCGCTCCTGCCGAACAGACTGCGAGCGCATCGGACGCTTGCTCCACTGTATGTATCAGGCCACGCGCAACTCGAGCCGGGCCACGCGCCAGGCCGCGGTCGGGCTGGTCGAGGCGCTGGGCGGCCAGATGAGCTGTTTGGAGATCGACGATCTGGTCGAGGGTTATGTGCAGGGCATCGAGCAGACCCTGGGACGCAAGCTCACCTGGGAACAAGACGACCTGGCGCTGCAAAACATCCAGGCGCGCGTGCGCGGACCCAACGTGTGGCTGCTGGCCAACGTGAAACGCGCGCTGCTGCTGGCCACCAGCAACCGCAGCGAGGCGGCCGTGGGCTATGCCACCATGGACGGCGACACCTGCGGGGGCTTGAGCCCGATCGCCGGCATCGACAAGGCATTCCTGCGCCGCTGGCTGCGCTGGCTCGAGACCAAAGGACCGGCCGGCCTGCACCCGATCCCTGCGCTTAGGGCCGTCAACCAGCTCACGCCCACCGCGGAGCTGCGCCCGCCCGACGCCCGTCAGACCGACGAAGACGATCTGATGCCCTACGAAATCCTGGACGTGATCGAACGGGCGGCCATCCGCGACAAGCAACCGCCGCGCGAGGTGTTCCGGCTGCTGCGGGCCCGGTTCCGCGACTGCCACGCGCGGCAATTGTACCTCTGGGTCGAGCGATTCTTCCGCCTCTGGTGCCGCAACCAATGGAAGCGCGAACGCTATGCGCCCAGCTTCCACCTGGACGATGAGAACCTCGATCCGAAGACCTGGTGCCGCTTTCCCATCCTCTCGGGCGGCTTCGGGCGCGAGCTGGAACAATTGCGCCGCTATGTCGAGAGCCTGAGGAGCCCCTCTAGTGAACAGCAGCAGTCCGGGCAAGGCCCACAATGAAACGCCAAACAAGGCCCTGATCCTGGTTGACATCCAGAACGACTTCTGCCCCGGCGGTGCCCTGGCCGTGGGCGAAGGCGACCAGGTCGTGCCCGTGGCCAACCGTCTCATGCAGGCGTTCGAGCTGGTCGTGGCCGCCCAGGACTGGCACCCGCCCGACCACCTGAGCTTCGCCGCCAACCACCCGGGCCGCTCGCCCGGCGAGGTCATCGAGCTGGACGGCCTGGAGCAGATCCTCTGGCCGGTCCACTGTGTGCAGGAGACGCCCGGGGCCGAGTTCCACCCGGCCCTCGACCTTGGGCGCATCGCGGGCGTGGTGCGCAAGGGCACCGATCGGCGCATCGACAGCTACAGCGGCTTCTTCGACAACGGCCATCGCCGGGCCACGGAGCTGGAGGCGTATCTGCGCGCGCAGGGCGTGGAGCAGGTCTTTATCTGCGGGCTGGCCACGGACTACTGCGTGAAGTTCACGGCCTTGGACGCCGCGGAGCTGGGCTTCCGGACTACCGTGGTCGAAGACGCCTGCCGCGGGGTGGAGCTCAAACCGGGCGACGTGGAGCGTGCGCTCGAGGAGATGCGCTCGCAGGGTGTGGAGATCGTGCGCTCGAGCGAGGTGGCGTGAGCCAAAGCCACGGCAGTGGTTCACTTACACCAGGCTACGATGAGCATCGTACGCCGGAACAAGCGCAGCGCCGTTTCGGCGCCGAGCCTCTAAAGGGGGCCACTATGGACGCCGACAGAGGGGTCCACTTTGCCGGTGACTGACAAAGTCTATCGGCGCAACTCCAACGTGCTGCGCCGGTTACGACTCGGAGTTCGTCAGTTGCGAACTCCGGCCTTGCCGGTTCGTATTTTGCGAACTATAATGGCCCCGGATGCCGATACACATGGAGTAGCAGCGGATGCGGGTGATCTCCAAGGCCCGGTTGAAGCAGTTCTGGGAGGTGCCCGGTCGCCGGAACTCCGAAGGGCCGCTCCGTGCCTGGTACACGCACGTGAGCAGCAGAACAGTGGCCTGGCACTCCTGGGCCGATGTGAAAGCCGATTTCAGCACCGCAAGCCTGGTCGGCAACTGTGTCGTCTTCAACGTCGGCGGGAACAAATACCGGTTGGTGACCCGTATCCTGTATCCCAGCCAGAAGGTCTTTGTCCTGAAGGTGATGACCCACCAGCAGCACGACGACGACCGGTGGAAAGAAGAGTGCGGCTGCTACTCTGCTCCACCCAAGCGCAAGGCCACACCGAAGCCTCCCAAGCGAAAACGAAAAGCACGGTGATAAGATGACCACCAAGACGAAGTTCGGTCTGAAGGGGAAAGCCCGTGACTCCTACCTGGAGCTTGTGTCGGCGTTTCCTCTGGCATCGATCAAGTCTGACGAGCATCTCAGAGAGGCTCAAGGGGTGATGGATCGGCTGCTTGCCACCGGCCGGCTTGACCACGGCGAGGAGATTTATCTTGATGCCCTGAGCGATTTGGCGGCCGCCTACGAAGACCAGCAGCACGCCATCGAGCCGGCCTCCGACGCCGACATGCTTCGTCATCTGATGGAAGCGAAAGGCGTGAGCCAAGTGCAACTCCACCGGGATACCGGCATCGCCAAGTCAACCATTTCCGAAGTCCTGGCGGGCAAAAAGCCGTTCAGCCGGCAGATCATTCGCAAGCTGGCCGATTACTTCAAGGTCGATGTCAGCGTGCTGGCGGGCAACTTGTGATTCCGGTCCAGGCCGATGATCTCCCGCCGCAATCCGGGGGGCTTGCCCCCCTGGGTGGAGCGCCGCTAGATTTACGGTCGGTTCTCAGCCCGGGCGGCCCCGGCCGGCAGGCCGCGATTTGCACCGGGGAAGAGGAAGAGTGGTATTCGCCCCGGCGGTCGGCGGGAGTTCGGCGGGGTCGGGCTCACACCGCGATTTGCCAGAGGCACGGTTGCATTCGCCCCGGCGGCCGGCTGGGGTATGCCCGAGCCCGGCTCGCCGCGCGATTTTCAGGACGCGCGATTTGCACGAAACGAAAGGGGGTAGTCGCCATGGCCAAGCGAGGTTCCCGAGGGACGGGCAAGCGCAGCGGCTCACGCAAAGCCGCTCCCCAGGCCCAGAGCTACCGCCACGCCGAGAGCACCAGCCCCATGCGCCCCGAGGTGGGCGTGCAGGCCCAGTTCCGCAAGCGCAAGGCGCCGAAGACCTACCGCTACGACAGCTCGCTTTCGCCGGCCCTGGACTGGGACGGGCAGCACGGCGTGCGCGAGCTGGGCGAGTGGCTTCTCGCGCAGATCGAAGAGGCCAGCCGGCTCGACCCGCCCCACGTGTTTGCCCAGCCCCGGCAGTTCTCCGGCGCCGACGGCGCGGTGCTGGCCACAGCGTCCGGCCTGCGCGATGCCGTGGAGCAGCTCAAGCGACTGAGCCGGCCCTTCCTCAACTGGTCGGGCAAGGCCGAGCGCCTCTCGTTCGAGGTGCCCACGCTGCCCTTGTTCGTCCACGACCGCCTCTCGACCCAGGCCATCCTGGAAACGCTGCGCAGCCACCGCAAGCAACAGGATCGCCAGCTTGAGCTTTTCGGCGATCCGCAGCACCCCATCGCCGACCAGGTGCTCCGCGCCTACGAGCACCGGGACGGCTGGGTCAACCGCATGATCCTGGGCGACAGCCGCGTGGTGATGAACTCGCTCCTGGAGTACGAGGGCCTGGGCGGGCAGGTGCAGCTTGTTTATATCGACCCGCCCTACGGGATCAAGTTTGGCAGCAACTTCCAGCCCTTTGTGCGCAGGCGCGATGTGAAAGACGGCGACGATGAGCACCTCACGCGCGAGCCGGAGATGGTCCAGGCATACCGCGACACCTGGGAGCTGGGCCTGCACTCGTATCTGACGTGGCTGCGCGACATGTTCCTCCTGGCCCGCGAACTGCTCACACCCAGCGGCAGTATCTTCGTGCAGATCAGCGACGAGAACCTGCACCACGTGCACGAAGTCATGGACGAGGTGTTTGGGGCGGAGAATTTCGTTGCACAAATAAATTTCAAGAGCATGGGAGCTTTGGGGCAAGCCACCATTCCACGTACCTATGATTACCTGATCTGGTATGCGCGCGATGTCGGAAGGTTGAAGTTTAGGCAGCTATTTCGGCAACAAACATTCGAAGGTGATCCCGAATATCGCTTCATTGACGATGCGAATTCCCCTCGCGGTTATCGGCAGTTGTCGACAAACGAGGCGTTTCCGGCCTGCTTAAGCGGCGTCTTCCGGCGATCGACTCTCACATCTTCTGGTTTTACGGCGTCATGCACGTTTGAGTTCGAATTCGAAGGTCGTACATTTCGACCTTTCAGTCAGAAGAGCTGGCGAACAACTAGGGAGGGGATGGAGCGCCTTGCGAATGCGCATCGGGTTTTCCGTCTCGGCAACAATATCTACTTCAAACGGTATGCCCTCGATTTCAATCTGATTCCAATCGAGAACTCCTGGACAGATCCACCAACAGCATTCGTTCGAGACTATGTCGTCCAAACGGCCACGAAGTTTATCGAGCGATGCGTTCTCATGACGACCGACCCCGGCGACCTGGTGTTGGACCCCACGTGCGGGAGCGGGACCACGGCCTATGTGGCCGAGCAGTGGGGCCGGCGCTGGATCACGATTGACGTAAGCCGCGTGCCGTTGGCCCTTGCGCGGCAGCGCCTGCTCACGGCCACCTTCCCCTGGTACGAGCTGCGCGACGAGGCCCGGGGCCCGGCCGGCGGGTTCGTTTACAAACGCAAGCAGAACGCCAAGGGCGAAGAGGTCGGCGGCATCGTGCCGCACGTGACACTCAAGTCCATCGCCAACAACGAGCCGCCCCAAGAGGAAGTGCTGGTGGACCGGCCCGAGGTGACCGGCGGGATTACGCGCGTGACCGGGCCGTTTTGCGTGGAGGCCATGATCCCCGCGGCCATGGATTGGGAGGGCGATGAGGCCCCCTCACCCCCGCCCCCTCTCCCCCCAGGGGAGAGGCGAGACGCTGAGCGCGGCCCGGAGGAACGCGAAGAAGGCAAATTCGTGGACCGGATGCTGGAGGTGCTGCGCAAGAGCCCGGTGCTGCGCATCGGCGGCGGGCGCGAGGTGCGCCTGCGCCAGGTGCGCCCGCCGGCCAAGACCCTGTGCCTGTCGGCCGAGGCCCTGGAAGAGAACGGCGACGGCCGGCCGGTGGCCTTTGTGTTCGGCC
>CAYXPN010000215.1:3748-10257 GCA_964467075.1 uncultured Planctomycetaceae bacterium | reverse complement strand
CATCCTGTCATCCTGTCTCCTCATCCCCTCATCCCGTCCATCCTGTCATCCTGTCAACTCCTCCCCTTATCCTGTGATCCTGTCCGATCCCGCTGGCCAGCCGACCACCAATGTGGTGGACCCGCCCACGAATTGCAAGCCCTCGGGAATTCAAACCCGCCACGGCTCACGCGCCGCGCGGCTGCGCAGGCGGTTGGCTTCCTCGTCGCCGAGGAACTCTTCCTTCGCCGGGTCCCAGCGCAGCGTGCGCCCCGTCCAATGGGCGATGCAGCCCAGATGGGAGACCGTGGTCGAGCGGCAGCCCGTCTCCACGTCGCAGGCCGGACGCCGCCGGGTGCGCACGCAGTCGAGCCAGTTGCGCTGATGGCCGATCACCGTGCCCGGCTCCTTCGCCCCCGGCCCTGCCCGGGCCAGCACTTCCGGCGGATACGCCCGCAGGTAGCCCCGGCGCCCCACTTGAATCCAGCCCTCGCGTCCCACATAAACCGCACCGAAACTGGTCAGCGGCGTGTCCGGCTGCCAGCCCTCGGGTATCTCGTGGAGCTTCGGATCGAGCTGCCGGCCGACCACCTGGAGCACCGCGCCGCCGGCATATTTGTAGGTGAGCGCCGGAATGCGCGGCGGGTCGGGCGGGATGATTTCCACCGGCCCGCTGTGGTCCATCTTCAGTGCCCATTGCACTACGTCGAACGCGTGGACCGCGTTGCTCGTCAGGTTGCCGCCGCCGAAATCGCGGCAGAAGTGCCAGGGCACCACGTGGCGCGGCTGCTGGTAGTGGTGATAGCGGTTGTTGAACGGGCGCCACGGCGCGGGGCCCAGCCACAAGTCCCAGTCGAGCCCTTCGGGCACCGGCTCGGCCGGCAGGTTCACGTCGCTGCTGGTGCCCGGGAAATTGACGTACACGCGCTCCACCGGCCCGATCGCCCCCTGGTGGACCAGGCGGCAGGCGGTCTGGAACTCGGGGGCCGAGCGCTGCTGCAAGCCGGCCTGGAAGACCCGGTCGTTGCGGCGCACGACCTCGACCATGGCGCGGGCTTCGCGGATGGTGAGCGAGATCGGTTTCTCGCAGTAAACGTCCTTGCCCGACTGCGCGGCCAAGAGCGTGGCCGGCGCGTGCCAGCGGTCGCCCGTGGCGATGACCACCGCGTCGATGTCCGGCCGGGCCACCAGCTCGCGCAGGTCGGTGTAGGCTCGGCAGGCGCGGTAGGTGCCCGAGGGACGGTTTTGACCGTAGTGCTCCTCGACCGTCTGCGGGGCGGTGTCGCGCCGCCAGTGGTCCACGTCGCAGACGGCCAGCACCTGGGTGTCGTCGAAGCCCAGGAAGCAGCGCAGGTGTCCGCGACCCATCATGCCGATGCCGATAAAGCCCAGGGTGATGCGCTGGCTGGGGGCGATTCTTGTTGGGCTGCCCGAGGGGGAACCCTGCGGCGACATCCTGCCCAACACGCAGCGCGGCACGACCCAGGGAGCGCCCAGGGCCAGGCTTCGGAAAAGGAATTGCCGGCGGCCGGTCTTCCGTCCTGGGTTCATAGCGAGAATCCTCACGTGTCAGTCAATGCGCGGGTAGCTCCGATAGGTGAAGCCGGGGGTGCTCGGAGACCAATACTTGTCGGCGCGACGATTGCGTGGGGTATTGCCCGATCTTGGTTTCTACGCGGCCCAGTCCTCAAAGTCGACCATGCCAGACGCCACGTCCCTGACTCGGATCATCTTATCATGTGTGACCAACACAAGGTTGTGTTCATATGCGAGTGCAGCGATCCAAAGATCGTTCTCCTGAATCCCCAATTCCTGGCTGCTCGCCGGATCCACAAGCTGCTCGGGACGCAAGCCTTTTCGTCTGCTCTCTGCCGGCGCGAACTTCTTGAAGACCTCCGCACGCAATTCCCCATAATACTTCACAGTACTCGGTTTGATATCGAGCACAACTGGGAACTTCTCGTGCACGAATTTCTTGAATTGGGCTTGCGGTTCGCTGTCGCTGCTGGAAACGCAACGATGCCCGTATTCAATTTCTCCCAAGGTAATGACTGAGATTCGGAGCGGGGCCCCGGAAGGAAGGGCACGTATGCGACTGCCGATCCGCGGATACTCCGGACGATTGGTCTCGTGCCAAAGGCACACGATACACGTATCCAACAGATAGCCTCGCAAAGCCCCTTACTCCTCATCGGCGAAGGCTTCGGTCGCAGCACGCAACGCACGGAGCAGTTCCTGCGGCACCTCGTCGCGGGGTTGTGTACGCAAGAACCCCGCCGTGGACCGCTGATAGGATTCGGAAATGTATTCGTGAAGCGGGAAGCACGGTTCGTAGTCTTCAGGATAGTACCGATCGAACTCAAACGGTACGCCCTGACGCTGCCATCCCGAGAACAGGTCGAGTAGTCCGCGCTCGTAGCGCGGTGGCAGATCGTAAAGGCGCAGGATCTCCGCATCAAGCTGCAACAGGAGCTTGCGCGCAGGCTCATAGTCTCCCTGGGACTCAGGGAGACCGCCGGTTACGGCTGCGCAATAGCTTCTTGCCAGGTCAGTGATGACGGCCATATCCGTGTCGGAAGCACGGGGCACCGGCATTCGGCGAAGCACGCCTACAAGATTGTCCCTTTTCCCTAGGTGCGTATACGCGTACCCGTTCGCGAAAGGCGAATTGCAGAGCGCCCAGAGGAATTCCAGCGAGAAACGGGGGTCGCGTGGCCTGATGGTCAGGAAGCGACTGGTAACAGGATGGCCTTGGCGGTCGAGCAGCGCTTTCAGCCTCCACGGACCGCGGCTGACGGGGGCATAGTTCAGAAGCACCTGAGGGCGGCCCACGACTGCGCCTGTGACCATCCGATCGATCACGGAGGGGTCCACATTTACGCACACCACCCTCGGAAGCTCGTGAATACCCAAGTCGCGCTGCCAACGCACAAAGCCCTCGTGCCCACCGCGGAACGGGCGCTTCTGGAAGGTGACCGCGTCCCTGGGAAGGTCCTTCGTGCCTTTGAAAAAGAAGCCCTGACCAATTCTCGCTATGCTCTCCAATGCCGACATGCCGCAACACCAGGACCATAAGTGAGCCAGATCGGGAACGCGCATGGTGAACGTACCTTTTGCGTCGAACCGAGGCTGATCTACTGGAAAAATCGATGAGAAGTAATAGTCCATCTTGAACCGTTCAACGTCGCGCTCTCTGACCTGCCGATAGCTGATAGGAGAGCGTTTTGGCGCACGGCGACGCTCTTTGCGCGCGAGCAGAACTGCGGATTCCATGTCTGAAAAGGTAAACATCTTGTCTGGAAAAAGGCAAATCTCGCTGATATCGAACTGGTGTACGAGGATTTCGCGCACCCCCGCGGCCTGTCTACTGTGCAGCAGTCCCTGCGGCACAACGACGCCAATTACCGCTCCAGCAGGCAACACGGGCAGCACTCTCCCCAGCATCTCCGCCGTCTTGTTGGGATAACGAAAGCGTACACCTCGCCGTGAGTATTCTTCCCTCTCGGTCGGCTTAACGTTCTCAAACGGTGGATTCGCCAGGAAAACGGTCGCAAATCGGGAATGCCTTGTGAGTGTCTCCCCTTGAAACATGTCGGCGTCTATCAAGTCCCAACCGTCGGGGTTGGGTATGTCCGCGAGAGTCAACGACAACCTGGCTATCTCCAGAGCGAAAGCGTCGATTTCGGAGCCATGAAGTCGTTGATGGAAGTAGCTATGGCGTTGTCGCGGATTCCAGTCCTCGGGCAGAAACTCGCTCAAGAGTCGCATCGCAGACACAAGGAAGGCTGCGTGCCCGCACGCCGGCTCGAACACATTGCGCTCATCTTGCGGGATTTCTTCAATCCACGATGCCAGTCTGCGCACTACGTATTCGACCAGGTAAGGGGGGGTACTGTGAATGGCGAGCTCTTTGCGCGCTGCCTTCGATACCAGAGCGTTCTCGTAAACATAAGCGAGCGATTCGGTCGTGGTATGCCCAAGGTCTGCAAACCGATTTATGGATCGAGCTACTTCTTCTAGCGCGTCTCGCTCACGCTGGCTATTCACAGCTACGCGGCTAGCTGCACCGTAATGCCTGGCTACACGTCGAAACGTGTCGTCCACATCGTGGAGCACGATGGCCGAGAAGCCTGGGACCCCTTTGTCACGTAGTATCTTGGCAGCGAGAAGCCAAAAGACCGACTTAAGCAGCCAGTCGCTCTTGCTCGCTGAAAGACGACGCCACCCTAACCGGCGCTTCAGAGTCGAAACACTTCGTTCAATGAGCTTCGCAAGCTTCTCGCCGATCTGGCTTTCGACGACGGACATCAGCCCCACGTCAACGAAACTCAACTGGTAGTGCTTGTCGAACGCACCGCACGTCTTAGCGCGGTAAACCTTAGCGGGGGCGAAGTCCTCTCGGTGCGTGTCGAAGAAACGTCCAACGCCAGCCGCAGGAACGCTCTCGACCCGTATTGCTCCCTTGGGGCCTTGCCGCCACCACTGCAACTCGTTCTTGTGGCACGCAAAGACTATCGGCGCGCCGAGCTCCCGGCAAGCGGCGACCGCTTCATCGGGCTTTTCCCTTACGTCGACTACTGCGATACACGCAGTGCGGATATCGAGAGGAAGATGCGCAAATGCGGCCAGGCCCACGTGCTTGTCGCTGCCGAAACGGAAGTCGCGGCGCAACAAGTTCGCTGAGTATCCACACTCTCGCAGATACGGCTCGACTTGCCGAGAAGTCAGTAGTGGTGACACCGGAATGGCCATACCCCCCAGAGAAACAGGACCGGGCATCACCCGCGACCTCCGCGGCGCGCGGGTCCAGTACGGACTCCTAGACGATACCAGATTCCGGCGAGGGAGGCAACCTTGCCGCCCTTAGGCGGCGCGAAGAAGGCCGAAAGGGCGCCTACGGGCACGCTCAAACTCGACTGGAATGAAGGGCTTCCGTGACGGACCGAGATTGCCTACAACCCCCACGGCTCGCGGCCCGCCCGGGCCCGCATCCGGTTGGCGGTCTCGTCGTCGGGGAACTGCTCCTTGTCCGGGTCCCAGCGCAGCTTGCGCCCCAGCTCCATGGCGATATTGCCGATGTGCGAGACCGCCGAGCAGCAGTGGCCCACGTCCGCGGGGAAGTAGGGATCGCGCCGGCTCTTGACACAATCGAGAAAGTTGTGCTGCTCGCTGGGGGCGGTTTCCAGGTGAATCTCGTCGGGCCCGATCTGGCTCTGCAGAATCTCGGGCGAGCTGGCCTCCAGCGGTCGCGTCCAGCCGGCGTTGCCCACCCAGCCGTCCGTGCCCTCGAAACGAATGCCCGTCCCCCCGCTGTCCACGTGCATCACCACGCCGTTGGCGTAGCGATAGACTAGGTGATAGTCGTAGAACGTGTCGTACAGCCCGGTCTCGTGGCGCCGGCCCGTGCCCTCGACTTCGATCGGTCCGCTGCGCTCGGTGTCGTTGGCCAGTTGGGCGGTGTCGATCAAGTGCGCGCCCCAGTCGGTCAGTTGTCCGCCCGAGTAGTCGCTGTTCCAGCGCCAGTGGAACATGTGCAGCCCTGCACGATAGGGCTTCCACGGCGCGGGCCCGAGCCACAACTCCCAGTCGAGCCCCTCGGGCACGGGCTTGGGGCGGGCGTCGCCGGGGTTTCCCGGCCCGGCCGGAAGCTGCACGAAGATGCGCTCCAGCCGCCCGATGCGCCCGTTGCGCACCAGCTCGGCCACGCGGTGGTAGATCGGCAAAGCACGGTCCTCGGTGGCGGTCTGAAACACCGCGCCGTAGCGTGCCACCGTGTCGGCCAGCACGCGTCCCTCGGCGATCGTCAGCGTGGGCTTCTCGCAGATCACGTCCTTGCCCGACCGCACCGCGGCCACCGACATGGGCACGTGCCAATGGTCGGGCGTGGAGATGGCCACCGCGTCGATGTCCGGCCGGGCGATCACCTCGCGCCAGTCGCCCGTGTGCTGGCAATCGAAACCTGCGCCGCGCCGGCGCCGCACGACCTCGAGTGCCTGGTCCACGCGCCGCGGGTCCACGTCGCACAGGGCCGCGGGCTCGGCGCCGGGCAGGCCGAGGAACATCTGCAAGTTGCGCCCGATACCCTGGCCGCCCAGGCCGATGAATCCCAAGGTGATGCGCTCGCTGGCCGGGGGTCGGCCTTCGCCGCCCAGGGCCGTGGAGGTGATCACATAAGGGGCAGCCGCCAGGGCCGCGGCCGAGTGCAAGAAACGGCGGCGGCTCAATGCGGGCGGCTCTGCGGGCGCGCCCCCTCGGCCGAGAAACGCCCGGCGCGAATAGCCCTTCCGAATTACACGTCCCATGGTCAATCTCCCTTGTCATTCGACCGCTCTTGGGATCAGGCCGCGGGGCGGCTGCTTGCAGCCACGCGAGCCTCCCCTCTCCCGCACGGCGGGAGAGGGGTCGGCCGGGTGGCACGGGTGGCTTGTCCACCCGTGCTTTTCCACGTGCAGTTAATGCACTGCTGGGCAAGCCAGCAGTGGCACCCGACTGCCCTCACCCGGCCGCTTGCGCGGCCACCCTCTCCCGCA
>CAYXPN010000215.1:0-3648 GCA_964467075.1 uncultured Planctomycetaceae bacterium | reverse complement strand
TTGTAGCCCACACGCGTGCGTGCAAGCACGCGCCCCACGGTGTTCAAACCGTCCACGGCTCGCGCACCGCCCGGCGGCAGAGCCGCTGCGCCTCTTCGTCGCCCAGGAAGCGCTCGGCCTGCGGGTCCCAAACGAGCTTGCGTCCCAGGCGCACCGCAATATCCGACACGTGGCTGATCATGTCCGAGCGCACCGCGTCGTCGATATGGCTTACGCACCGGGCGCGCGTGCGCACACACTCGATGAAGTTGCGTTCCTGGCCGCGGCTCTCGGGCAGACGGGTCTCGTCGGGCCCGAGCTGCACCGTGCGCAGCGACTCCGGCTCGCATTCCATGCCACCGTAATACAACGCCACCCAGCCTTCAGTGCCGATCAACTGCGCATAATCGCCGCGCGAGGCCAGGCGCGGATGCTCCTCGCTCTGCACGCCTGCGGCAAAGTACGTCACCTTCACGCCGTTGGCCAGGCGCAGGCGCACGTTCCAGTCCATCACCGCATCGTTGGCGCCGCTCTCGGGGACCACGCCCGTGCCTTCCACCTCCCACGGCCCGGCCAGGTGCACGTCATACGCCCAAACCAGCAAATCCAGCGGATGCGCCCCCCAGCCGGCGATGAACCCCAGCGCGTAGTCGTAAACGTGGAACCAATTTGCCCCTCCATCCGGACAGCCCGCATACGGGCGCCACGGGGCGGGGCCAAGCCACAGCTCGTATTCCAGCCCGGGCGGCACCGGCCTCGGCGGGCGCCGGCCGGCGCGCACGCTGTTGGGCGCTTTGACGCGGATTTCGCGCAGCTCACCGATACGCCCATTGCGCACCAGCTCGGCGCCGAACCGGCAGGCCAGCATGGCGCGGGCCTCGGTGCCGTACTGGAACACGCGGTCGTAGCAGCGGATCATCTCGCGGCAGCGCAGGTCTTGCTCGATGCTCACGCCCAGCGGCTTTTCCACGCACACGTCCTTGCCCGCCCGGGCCGCCATGATGGTCATGGGCACGTGCCAGTGGTCGGCTGTGGCGATGCCCACCGCGTCGATGTCCGGGCGGCCGAGCACTTCGCGGAAATCGGCGTAGGCCCGGCAATCCTGGTTGCCGTAATGGGCATCGACCACCTGCTTTGCAGCCTGGCGCCGGTTCTGCCACACGTCGCAGACGGCCACCACCTGGGCCTCGGGACAACTGAGCTGCTCGCGCAGGTTCAGCATGCCGCGCGGCCCCACGCCGAGATATGCCGTGACCACGCGCTCGCTGGCCGGCGGCCGGCCGCCCGCACCCAGGGCCGAAGCACGCACAATCCAAGGCGCGGCCCACACGGAAAAGAATACTCCAGAGGCACAGCAAAGAAACCCCCGGCGACTCAGACGCATGTTGCCCGACATGGCACGATGGACCTTGCGCTTGAGTGAATCGAACGCTTGGCGTCGGCAGGGGCGCCGCCAAGCGTGGCCCCTACGGGATGTTGCACTGCTAGGCAAGCCAGCCGTGCCACCCTGCGCCGGTAACCCCACGGGGGAGAACTCGTGAAATAAGTCTTGATGCGACAAACACTTATGTGCTGAATGTGCTTCTTTCATTTCGGCAAGCGGCTGGGGGCCGCCTGGCACATTTCCCGGAAAGGAGTTTCAGTAGTTCCAAGTTGGGGGATTTTCGGCCAAAAGTGCTATAGGTGAACGCAAGGCCCTTGTGGTAAACGACTTGTGTCAAAACAGTCTTTATCACGGAGGGACCTGTGCGTTCACGCAGGAGTAACCGTTCACGGGCCGTCATCGTCGCCTTTCGCTCCGCGAAAGTGGCGCTGCTTTCGCGGAGCGAAAGGCGACTATCCACGCGAAATGGCCCGAAAACGGGCAGCGGCCCATGAACGGTTACACGCAGGAAGTATATCATCACGGCCGGGGAAGTCCATCACCGTACGGCCCGCATCGTCCAGGACCACATCCAGCTTCCGGACCACGGACCCAAATGCACCGCGTGGTTGCTGATCACGATCCTCCTCTACGCGGCCTCGCGCATCACCTCGTTTCGCGTCAGGTGACGATCCTGAAGAACTTCTACCGGGCGATGGTGGCGATGGGGCACCTGGAACCGGCCGACAACCCGCAGATCACCGACCAGGTCTTCGCCCAGGACTGGACCCTCGACGGGCTTGGCAACTGGGCCGAGTTCCACGACGACGGCACCA
This sequence comes from uncultured Planctomycetaceae bacterium, assembly GCA_964467075.1. Classification (GTDB taxonomy): domain Bacteria; phylum Planctomycetota; class Planctomycetia; order Pirellulales; family Thermoguttaceae; genus CAYXPN01. The sequence continues at coordinate 1,470 of CAYXPN010000215.1, read as the reverse complement.
GCCAGACGCGCGAACACAACGACGCCAACGAGATTGAGCAGATCGACTCCTCCAGCGAGGACGTGGCCCACGACCACGCCGGCAACATGATCCGCGTGCCCAAGCTGGACGGCTCGGGCGATCACGGAGGTGGACCCCAATCGTTGGACAGCAATTGGGGTTGGTTAAGGTGTAGCGGCCCGCCAGCCCCATACCAAGGGTCTCGCGCGGCCGCTGAAGCTGAGAATGGTTCTCCATGTGAGAGGATCCGCCCATTTTTTTGCGCGCGACTTGCCGTTGATTCTGTGCCAAGCCGCCCGTGTCCGCAACCCGCCGGCTACTTCCGCTTCTACTGCCACGTGCGGCTTCACAGTGCCTTGGGGTACATTACGCCCGCGGACAAACTGAACGGGCTGGAAACAGTGATCTTCGCCGAGCGGGATCGCAAGCTGGAGGAGGCCCGCCAGCGCCGCCAGCAGGTCCGGCAGGCGCTGCGAGAGGTTGCCTGATGGTCCGTACCCTGCTAAAACCAGAAACGGCCTGGGCGGAGGATAGGGCTCTGCTCAAGGAGCAACCCGAGCGCCGACCCAGGGGTCAAGACCGAAGGGCGGGCGGTTGGCAACCTCGCGGCTGCGGCCGCCCGACCTTCCTCCCTTCGGGATTGGTATCAAAGCGGTAAACCTTCGCGGCAGGATGCCGCGACGTCCCCGGCAGGGCGCCGCTCGAAACTCGCTAACGCCGAGCCGCAAGAATTCCAATTCCCGGTGAACCAACACACTCGGACGACCTCGGGGTCGGTGCCGTAGGTCTTCTCATCATAGTTGTCGCTCGGATCGAGCCAGCCGACCTTTACGATCGTGGGGCCCACCAGTGCGTAGCCGTTGAACCGATCGCGGGACTCGCACCGCAGGCGGACCGCGCTGGCTTTGTGGGATCATGGTGCTTTGGCCAGCAAGCTCGACAGGAAAACCACCAGCGACACCAAGAGGTGCTCTCTGTGGTGCTCTGGCGGCGGAGCCGAGGTCGGTGATTTGGTGCTATGCTCCTCGCCGGGATTTGCATCGATCTCGATCGATTTGCACCGAAGGCGTAGAGAACGCAGCGGACTGGTAGTCAGCAGGTGGGCCGCAACTGCCACCCGGGGCGAGAGTCAAGGCCCGGCCGGTGTAGAGTTTGCACCGATTTGCATCAATTCGCACCGGGGCCGGAAGGCGGGCCCACAGCGCCATCGGAGGAGAGCCCAAGCACGCCCGGCAGGAGTCGAACCTGCAACCTGCGGATTAGAAGTCCGCTGCCTTGCTTCCGCAACCCCTTGGCGGGCCGAGACTTGGGGCAACGGCCTTTTCGTGGGTGCCATTAAAGGGTGCACCTGTTTTCCGGCCGAGGGCGCTGCCCGACGCGCCCCGCAAGCGCCCCCGCGACCCGCTACGGCGTGACCGCAGGGTAAGGCGGCGCGACTTCTGAGGCAGATGCATCGCCCGCGGCACGGGC
>CAYXPN010000214.1:0-10327 GCA_964467075.1 uncultured Planctomycetaceae bacterium | reverse complement strand
CAGAAAGCGGTTTTCTTCTCGCTCGATTCGCGCAGCCGGTCGACCGAGCTTGGCGTAGGATTGCCCAGTCAGCGAAAGTCATCTATGGCTCGTGAGCGACTTCCACGTGAGCAGGCAGGCCAGGAAGAACTTCGCGTCCGGGCGGCTGCGAATGCCATCGAACACAGTTATGGCCTGCTCGACATCGCGAATCAGCGCCAGCACGTCAGATCGAACGAAGCTCTTTGTCAGGTCGTAATCTGCGAGGTGTCGCTCTTCCTGGGCCTGCCGAAACGTATGAGCGACCCTCCTCAACTCCACAGGAACCCCGAAGTTGGCAGGAAGCCCTCTCTTGATTGGAGCCGGCAACGTTCCTCCCGCAAACGACTTGCACGCGCTGGCCATCGCTTCATGTTGAAACGCACGCGTCAAAACGTGGCGAAAGGGGCGGCGGTCGTTTGAGGCTCCCAACATCGACCGGCAGACGCGATCGACGAGGAAGTGAAACAGGGCATAATAGGCCGTTGACATGGCACGCCGCAAATTGCCCTGCTTCGGGCGCCTGGAGTCCAGCCTTGACAAACAGCGGCCTGGGTCAGCAACTGGCGGTAGAGCGGCTCCGGCATCGCTATTCCTCGCGGATCGGCGTTTCGTGCTCGCTTTCCCGCTCAAAGAAAAAGTAGGGAAACCACGGGACGCCGTGTTCCGCGAGACTGTCCATGATTGCCCCCTTGATGGCATGGATGGGAGCCTGCTCGATTTCCCGGTCGGTGGTCCTATCGTCGAGAACGACATGAATCTCCAGGGATTGCTCGCCGGAAGAGTCCAGATACGAGCCCCACGGGACCTTCACGACCCGCGGACTTGAGGGCATTCCATGCCTTTCGAGCTGTTTTAGGTCCAGAGCCTTGTCAATGGTCTCACTCTCGTCGACATGCACGCGACTGTCTCCTTCCTAGTGAGCAAATAGGTCGTAGGTCAGGCAGTCCCCTGCCTGACAACCCCCTCGGGCGAACGCCGCAGGCAGCCGGCTCAATATGTTCCCTTCGTCCGTCACAACCTAAGTATACCCCGCTGCCCGCATGGCCTCAATCGCGGCCGGAATACTGCCCATGGAGCGCATGGCCGGGCTTGCCGCATCATGTGCGGGAGTCGTGCGGGTGGGTGGCGGGCGGCCCAGGTTGCTCGTCAACCCGGGCCGGCGCAGCCGGGAAGAGGCGATTCTCCTCTCGCTCGAGTCACGCAGCGGATCGACAAAGCGACCGAGCGTGCGTGCAAGCACGCACCCTACGGGCTGTATGCCGCTCACCCCTCCCGCTCGAAGGTAAACTCCCCGTCCGCGTAGTCGATCTTCACCCGCGAGCCCTCGGGCAGGCGCTCTCTGAGCAGCTCCACGGCCAGCGGGTTCTGGATGCGCTGTTGGATTACGCGCTTCAAGGGGCGCGCCCCGTAAGTCGGGTCGTAGCCCTCCGCGGCAATGCCCTCGACGGCCCGGTCGGTCACTTCCAGCTCGATGCCCTTCTCCTGAAGCTGGGCCCCCAGGCGCTTGATCTGCAGGCCCACGATCTGGCGCAATTGCTGCTGGTCGAGCGGGCGGAAGATGAGGATTTCGTCCACGCGGTTGAGAAACTCGGGCAGGAAGCGGGCGTGCAGGGACTGCATCACGGCCTCGCGCATTTCGTCCTCGCTGCCGCCCTGGCGGGAAATCTCCTGGATCAACTGGCTGCCGATGTTGCTGGTCATCACCACGATCGTGTTGGTGAAGTCCACCGTATGGCCCTGGTTGTCCGTCAGGCGCCCGTCGTCGAGCACCTGGAGGAGGATATTGAACACGTCGCGGTGGGCCTTTTCGATCTCGTCGAGCAGGATCACCGCATAGGGCCTGCGGCGCACGGCCTCGGTCAGCGCGCCGCCTTCCTCGTAGCCCACGTAGCCCGGCGGGGCCCCGATCAGCCGGCTCACGGTGTGGCGCTCCATGAACTCGCTCATGTCCAGGCGCACCATGGCGTTCTCGTCGTCGAAGAGCACCTCGGCCAGGGCCTTGCACAGCTCGGTCTTGCCCACGCCCGTGGGCCCCAGGAACATGAACGAGCCGATGGGCCGGTGGGGGTCCTGCAATCCGCTGCGGTTGCGGCGCACGGCATCGGCCACGGCCTCGACCGCCTCGTCCTGGCCCACGAGCCGCTGGTGGATGCGCTCTTCGAGCACGAGCAGCTTGGCGCGCTCGCCTTCCAGCATGCGCGCCACCGGAATGCCGGTCCAGGCGCTTACGACCTCGGCGATCTCCTCGGGGCCGACCTCTTGGCGCAGCAGGCGCCGGTTGCCGGCCGCGGGCCCGTCGCCGTTTTTCTCCATGGTCGCAAGCTGCTTTTCCAGCTCGCGCCGCTCAACGTCGTATTCGTAGAGCTTCTGATAGTCTGCTTCGGAGACGAGGACGCCGGCGGATTGTTTCTCCTTGATGGCCGCGGCGAGCTGCTCGTATTGGGTTTCCACGTCCATCAGGCGGCGGCGCACTTGTTGAATGTTGCCCAGGCCGCCTTTTTCCAGCTCCCACTGGCGTCTAAGATCGGCGAGCGTGCGGCGCAACTGCTCCGTTTCCTGATGGATTTCCTCGCGACGCCGCTGCGCGTGTTCCTCGGTCTCTTCGGCAAGCTGGCGCTCGGCCAGCTCGAGCTGCACCAGGCGACGCTGCAACTGGTCGATCTCGGCCGGCACGCTCTCCAGCTCCATGGCGATGCGGCTGGCTGCCTCGTCCATCAGGTCGATGGCCTTGTCGGGCAGGAACCGGTCGGCGATGTAGCGGTGCGAAAGCTGCGCGGCAGCGACCAGGGCCGAGTCCTTGATCTTCACGCCCTTGTGGTGGGCCTCGTAGCGGGGCTTGAGCCCGCGCAAGATCGCAATCGTGTCCTCCACGCTGGGCTCGCCTACATAGACCGGCTGGAAGCGCCGCTCCAGGGCGGCGTCTTTCTCCACATACTTGCGATATTCGTCGAGCGTGGTCGCCCCGATGCAGCGCAGCTCCCCGCGGGCCAGGGCGGGCTTGAGCAGGTTGGCCGCGTCGCTGCCGCCCTCGGCCCGGCCGGCGCCCACCACGGTGTGCAGCTCGTCGATAAACAGGATCACGTTGCCCGCGTCGGCCACCTCGCGCAGGACGGCTTTGAGGCGATCCTCGAATTCGCCGCGGTACTTCGTTCCGGCCACCAGGGCCCCCATGTCCAGGGCCACCACGCGGCGGCTCTTGAGGCTCTCGGGCACGTCGCCCCCGGCGATGCGCAGGGCCAGCCCTTCGGCAATGGCCGTTTTGCCCACGCCCGGCTCGCCGATCAGCACGGGATTGTTCTTGGTGCGGCGCGAGAGCACCTGGACCACGCGGCGGATTTCCTGGTCGCGCCCGATCACCGGGTCGACCTTTCCCTGCTGCGCGCGCTGGACCAGGTCGATGCCGTAGCGCTCGAGCGCCTGGTACTTGGCCTCGGGATTCTGGTCGGTCACGCGCGCGCTGCCGCGGATGGGTCGCAGGGCCTGGAGGATTTCCTGCCGGCCGATGGCGTTGAGCTTGAGCACCTCCTGGGCCTTCGAGTCCACCGCGGCCAGGGCCAGCAGCAGGTGTTCGATGGAGACGAACTCGTCCTTCATCTGCTCGGCCTCGCGCGCGGCTGCTTCGAGCACCTGGCCGAGCGCGCGCCCGATTTGCGGGGGCGCGCCGCCGGAGACGCGGGCGAAATGGCCCAGCTCGGCCTCAGCGATGCGTTCGAGCTGCGCGCGGTTGGCGCCGATGCGCTCGAGCACCGCGCTGGCCACGCCCTCGGAGTCGGCCAGCAGGGCGGCCAAGAGGTGCAAGGGGTCGATCTCCGCGTGGCCCCGATCCGCGGCCAGCGACTGGGCCGCGGCCAGGGCCTCTTGGGCCTTGATCGTCAGTTTGTCGAGCCGAAAAGCCATGGGCATATTCGGGTTGAAGCGCCACAACTCCCCTCTCCCTTGGGGAGAGTCCGCGTTGGACAGATCGGGCCGCGGCTCATACGGTCTCGAACTGGAGACTCTTGAGCATTTGCGCGGGTACCCGCTTGCTTAGGCCCAGGATTTCGATCCCCACTACGTTGTCCTGCGCATCGAAGTCGAGGATCACCCCCGGCCTGACCTCCTCAGAACCGACAACAGCCGACTCGTCGAGCCGGAAATACAGCGCATCATTGTTATGGTCCACCTTTAGTCTCATCACAATTTCCTTAGGCTGCGGTCGAAGAAAACGGTCACGATTCTCTGCGGGCTGACGTTCGGGTTGACCACAACACGCAAGTATCGCTCGCCAGCTTCCTCGATAGCGCGAACGTAATGGACGGTTCCGTCTTCGCGCGCCTGCGCGGCTTCCGGCTGCTCTATGACGTGGCTAACCCATTCTTCGCGAAGGTTTCGCTCTCTGAGCATTTCCGAAGCGTGTTTGGAAAACTGGTAGTCGACCATTCCACCGTCTCTCCCCTCCCCGGCGCGAGGACCAGACAGTCGTCAGGCCGCGCGACTCGTTCGCCGCATCATCCCCAGCCTGCCCGCTTTTCGGCAGGAATGCCCGTTCCAACGGCCGCGACAGCAGCATTCCGTAGTGACCCTTTTTCTCTGCCGCTCAGTCCTTCACCTCGAACTCGGCGTCGATGGCGTCGTCGTCGCCCGGGCCTGCGCCGCCGTTTGCTGCGCCGGCGGGACCTTCGGTGGCATCGGGGCCGGTCGCGGCGCCTGCGCCCGCGGCGCCGGCTGCGGCCGAGGCTTCGTAGAGGGTCTTGCTCAGGGCGTGAGAGGCCTGTTCAAGCTCGTGCAGGGCGGACTTGAGCCGCTCGGCATCCTCGTCCTTGGCTGCCTCGCGCGTGGCTTCCATGGCCTTCTGGACCGCCTGCTTGTCCGCGGCGCTGAGCTTGGCGTCGTGCTCTTTGAGCAGTTTCTCGAGCTGCCAGCACATGGTGTCGGCCTTGTTGCGCAGCTCGGCCAGGGCCTGCTTGCGCTTGTCCTCCTCGGCGTGGGCCTGGGCATCCGAGCGCATGCGTTCGATCTCTTCCTCGGTCAGGCCGCTCGATTGCTCGATGCGCACCGTCTGCTCCCTGCCCGTGCCCAGGTCCTTGGCCGACACGTTGAGGATGCCGTTGGCGTCGATGTCGAACTTCACCTCGATCTGGGGCACTCCGCGCGGTGCGGGCGGGATGCCCTCCAGGTTGAACTGGCCCAGCAGGCGGTTGTCGGCCGCCATGGGACGCTCGCCCTGATAGACCTTGATGGTCACTGCGGGCTGGTTGTCGTCCGCGGTGCTGAAGACCTGTTTGCGTTCGGTGGGGATGGTGGTGTTGCGTTCGACCAGCTTGGTGAACACCCCGCCCAGCGTCTCGATGCCCAGCGACAAGGGCGTCACGTCGAGCAGCAGCACGTCCTTCACCTCGCCGGCCAGCACCGCCCCCTGGATGGCCGCGCCCACGGCCACGACCTCATCCGGGTTGACCCCTTTGTGCGGTTCCTTGCCGAACAGGTCGCGCACGATCTGTTGCACGCGCGGGATGCGCGTCGAGCCGCCTACCAGCACCACCTCGTCGATGTCCGCCGGGCGCAGCTTGGCGTCCTCCAGGGCCCGCTGCACCGGACCGCGCAGCCGCGCGAAAACCGGGTCGGCCAGTTGCTCGAACTTGGCCCGGGTGAGGTTCACCAGGAGGTGCTTCGGGCCGCTGGCGTCCGCGGTGATAAACGGCAGGTTGATGTCGGTGGACTGGGCCGAGCTGAGCTCCCGTTTGGCCTTCTCGCAGGCCTCTTGCAGCCGCTGGAGGGCCATGGTGTCCTTGCGCAGGTCGATACCCTGTTCACGCTTGAACTCATCGGCCACGTAGTTGATCAGCACCTCGTCGATGTCGTCGCCGCCCAGGTGCGTATCGCCGCTGGTGCTGATCACGCGGAAGACGCCCTCGGCCACCTCCAGGATCGAAATATCGAACGTGCCGCCACCGAAATCGAACACGGCGATCTTCTCGGCCTTCTTCTTGTCCAGCCCATAGGCCAGCGAAGCCGCGGTCGGCTCGTTGATGATCCGGGCCACTTCCAGCCCGGCGATCTGGCCGGCGTCCTTGGTGGCCTGGCGCTGGGAGTCGTTGAAGTAGGCGGGCACGGTGATCACGGCCTTGTTCACGCGGTGGCCGAGATAGGCCTCGGCCGCCTCTTTCAGCTTGCGCAGCACGTAGGCCGAGATCTCCGGCGGGGTATATTCCTTCTCGCCGATGCGGACCTTGACGTAGTCTTCCGGGCCGCCGACCACCTCGTAGGGCACCATCTTCTCCTCGACGGCTACCTCGCTATGGCGCCGGCCCATGAAGCGCTTGATCGAGTAGACGGTGCGCCGCGGGTTGGTCACCGCCTGGCGCCGCGCCGGCTCGCCGACCAGCACCTCGCCCTTATCGGTAAAGGCCACCACACTGGACGTGAGCCGGTTTCCCTCGGCGTTGGGAATCACCTTGACTTCCTTGCCCTCCATCACGGCCACGACCGAGTTGGTGGTGCCCAGGTCGATCCCGATGATTTTTTCTCCTTGGGCCATCAGTCGCTCTCCTTCTGCGGATGTTCTCCAATGCGCTCGCCGCTCAGCCCGGCAACCAGCCACCGGGGGCCGGCAGCCTCCCATCGGGCGGCAGCACGATCGGGGCGTGGCCGACCTCAGTCTCGACGTGGACGAAGGCGGCCACACAGCAGCAGCACCCCGCGGACCATGCCCTCCGACGTCTGTCCCCCCAGCAGCCATCGCGGCACATGGTCTCTGAACCTGCCTGCGTTGCAAAGCCCGTGCCGCTTGCCGGCAGCGGTAGGGCGGGTGTACGTAAGTCACTGTAAATAAAAGAGTTGCGTCGATTCCCTCATGATACTCCAACTTGTCTCGGCCTGGGTGTCCGGCGGAGTCTGCCATTTTGGCACTTGCCAGAATCCTCCAAAAAGGGGACGTGCGTTTCCACTGATGGCTCTACGCCCCCCTCGTTGGCGCGCCCGGGGGGCCTGCAAAGCCCGGTCGGGTTTTGCACCTGCCACCCCGCGTAGCCATCTGACCGGCAATCCTGACGCACCCAACCCGGGCCAGCCGGCAACTCGGGCGACTGGCCAGCTTACCCACCCCCTCCACCCCCTCGCTCACGCGGATTGCCGTTGCCTCCCGCGGGCCTTCCTGTTTATGATTCGCCGCCCTCCGGGGGCTTGGCGAGCGGTCTTCGTCTTTTGGCCCATCCGGGATGTGTGACACCAGGGAAGGAGGTACGCCCGGAGATGCGAGCGTCGGCGACCATTGCCTGCCGGGCCCTGGTGATGCTGGGATGTCTGGTCATCATTCCCCTGGCGGCCGTCAGCGGCTCTTCGCTCACCCAGTGGGTAGATACGGCCCTGACGGGCAAATGGCCTTGGGCCGACCGCCCTGTCACCGGGAGCCAGGCCGATCCGCAATTCGAGCTGATGCCGCCGGACGAGGCTGTCTGGCCCGCCAACCTGCGCGCGCCGGCCCGCGTGGCACGCCCTGCGGGAGCCCAGATTGCCGGCGTTGCCTGGTCCGATCGCTCCCGGGGCTCGGCAAACGCGCCCGGCACCCAGGTGCGGGGGCCAAACGTGACCGGGGCCGGAGTGGCCCAGCCCGCCCAGCCTGCCTCGGCCGCGGCGACTTCGGCCAACTCGGCCGTGGTGCCCGCGGGTTGGGATGCGCCGGTGGTCTGCCGCGACGGGATGTGTCGGCTGGGGGGAACAGGCGCCGCACCAGGAGCGCCGGACCGTTCTTCGGCCGCAGCATCGGCTCTCAGCAGCGATCCACAGGCCGCTTCGCCATATCACCGCGCCGGACGATCTGCCCTGCTCTGTCCTCCTCCAGTCGGGTCGGGTGCCGGCCAAGCGGTGGCCGCGCGGGCGCCCGGCAGCGATTCAGCGGGCCAGCTCAGCGAGGCGGTCTTGCCGGGGCCGCTCCGCGGCCCGGTCCAGTCGGGCCCACCTCTGGAAACACCCGGCCAGGACCGCTTTGGTCGCCTGGGCCAGCGCTTGCAGCAACTTGGCGCAACCTATTACCTGCTCGAGCATTGGGGCAACGGCCAATACCGCTTCTACTGCCGCATGGCCGTCGCCGGCAGTCCGCGGCTGACGCAAGACTTCGAACAGCTCGACACAGACCCCCTGCAGGCGATGAGCCGGGTGGTGGAGCAGGTCGAGGCCTGGCGGACTGCGGTTCCCTGATGCCCAGGTTTCCGCGGGCACGGGCAGGGGGCACGCCTCATTTTGTTATCTTGCGCTGACATCGGGGGCAAGGTTGACAGAGCACTATCCCCAAACCCGTCGGGAGACCTTCGGTCGAGGCCAGTGGCTCGGTCGGGAGACCGGCCACAACGAGCGTCCGGGGTGGACGCCGCGGATGAGGCTAAGCCGAAAAGGCAGGCTTGGCGCGAGACAGGCCCAAACGCAGCCGCAGGCCGCAACCAGGTAGGACGCAGCGGCATTGCGCCCGACAAAGCTCCGCCCGCGGTGTGAAGAAGTCACAGCGCAAGAGTCCAGCGCCTGCAAAAAGCGTGCAGTTCGCGGCCGGCGAGTTGGTGGATTGAGCGGCTGCGCCCGCTCGGCGGTCTTGTCAAAGGGCGCGTGTGCAACGTAGGTTGGGACTATGAACCGGTACGGAGCCTGGAATCGCGGTTGGTCGACAGGTTGGCCCGACCGCAGCGTGGCGGTCCGATTCCACCACGCCCTGACCACCGGGGGCGGGCGCTACGGGCCGGCCTCCACAGGCCCCCAGGGACTGGAGGTTGGCGAGGGCCTGCGCATGGCGACCGGCCCGTTGGCGCGTGGCGAACTGCTGGGCCGATTGGAGGCCGTGTTGTTCCTGGCCCAGGAGCCGCTGAGCAGCCGCAAGCTTGCCCGCCTGGCCGGACTGGCCGACGGGACCCAGGCCCGGACCTTGGTGCGGAGGCTGAATCGCCTGTATGATGTTGGGGGGTGGGCGTTTTGTGTGGAAGAGGTGGCGGGCGGATTCCAGTTGATGTCCCGGCCGAAGTTCGCCCCGTGGCTTCGGCGTTTGCAGCCGGCGCCCGTGGAAGTGCGGCTTTCGCCTCCGGCCTTGGAGACACTGGCGGTGGTGGCCTATCGCCAGCCGGTTTTGCGCGCGGAGATCGAGTCGGTGCGCGGCGTGCAGTGCGACGAAATCCTCCGCCAACTGATCGAACGCGACCTGGTTCGGGTGGTCGGTCGGTCGGAACAACTGGGACGCCCCTTTTTGTACGGCACCAGCAAGCGGTTCCTGCAGGTGTTTGGATTACGGCACCTCGACGAATTGCCTCGCCCCGACTCCTGGCCGGCTGCCGTGGACGAATCGGCAACCGGCAGTACCACGCAAGCTGCGCAAGTGGACGCGACCAACCAACTCCCCAAGCAAGAGGAGGATCCCGTGAGCACCAGTCTGAACCCGCATGTGGGCGAGCTGTCGCTCGCCGCCCCGTCATCGGACATGCCGTCCGGCAGCCCGACAGTTGCTCCTCCCAGCGCCGAGCAACCCGACGACGTCTTCTCCTCCCTGGACAACGAGGAAGCATACCTCGACGATGCGGGGCCCGAGGAAGACGAAGAGGAGTATGACGACGACCTCGATGATGATGAGGAGGAAGAAGAAGAAGAGGACGAGGAGGACGAGGACGAAGACTGGGGCGATGAGTGGGAAGAGGTGGAAGACGAGGAGTGGGAAGAAGTAGAAGACGAAGACTGGGATGAGGAAGATGAGGAGGACGAAGAGGACGAGGAGGACGAGGAGTTTGACGAAGAGGATTTCGACGAGGAAGAGGACGACGAAGAGGAAGAGTTCGACGACGAAGAGGACTGAGCTGCCCCGGCCCCGTGTTTCCGGTCCAACCGCCCGTGTCTGCCGGGGATGCTCCCCGCAGGAATCTGCTGTTGAGCGATTGATTCGGCGCTGCGGCCGGCACCGGCCGACTCCAGCGGGCACGGGCTCTGTGAGCTGGTGGCCCTCTCAGCGTTTCCCTCCCCAGCGATCCATCAACCAGCGCATGGCTGAGATCAGGATCACCAGCGCCACCGGCAGCGCGGCCGCCACGAGCACGAAGAACCGCGCATCCAGCCTCACCGGGCCGGCCGAGCCGCGGAGCATGCCCGCCAGCACACCGCAGAGCACACTGGCCAGCACGGTGACGAAGAGAATCGAGGCCAGCGAGAACTGCACTCGCGCGCGCCGGGACGATTTGGGCGGAGTTGGCGGCGGGGACACGATACCCGGCTCCTGTCAGTAATCGTGCGCTTCCCACGGACCGCAACCTACCAGTAGCCGCCGAAAGCCAGACGGCGGACAAGCGATCCAGCCAATGGCCGG
>CAYXPN010000213.1:0-10334 GCA_964467075.1 uncultured Planctomycetaceae bacterium | reverse complement strand
GCCGGGGCCGGGTGTGGCGGGCTGGGAAAGCGAGCGGCCGCCCCCCTTCAACTGGCCGGCCCAAGCTGCCAGAATAGCGGTTTCCCAGCCTCCGGCCTGCGCGGTCGGGCGGCTGACAGAGGACAAGAAAAGCAAAGGAGGCCGCGGATGTCCATGTTCAAGAATCTCAGCCCCTCCGCTGTGGCGGTCACCGGCCACCAGAGCGAGGTCATCGAACTGGCGCTCACCTACGGGTTCGAGGGCATCGACCTGGACGTGAGGGATTTCACCGGTCGGGTGCGCCGCAAGGGTATGGAGCATGCCCGGCGGTTGATCGACAGCGCGAAGATCCGCCTGAGCAACTTTGCCCTGCCGATCGCGCTGGAGGCCGAAGACGAGCTGTTTGCCGCGGAGCTGGAAAAGCTGCCCGAGATGGCCCAGGTGGCCGCGGACGTGGGCTGCCCGCGCTGTGTGGTCACGCTTCAGCCCGCAGGCGACGAGCGCCCGTATCACGAGAACTTCGAGTTCCATCGTCGCCGGTTCGAGGAGATCTGCACGGCCCTGGAGCCGGCGGGAGTGCGCCTGGGCGTGGGCTTCCAGGCCGCGGAATCGCTGCGCAAGGGCAAGGCGTTTCAGTTCGTCCACGATCTGGACGCCCTCTTATTGCTGTTGAACATGGTGGGCCGGCCCAACGCGGGGCTGCTGCTCGACGCGTGGGACTTCGTCGTGGCCGGCGGCGATCTGGACGCGCTGGGCAAGCTGCCGGTCGAGCAGATCGTGGCCGTCCAGGTGGCCGAGGTGCCCGCCGACGTCGCGCCCGCGGAGTTGGACGAGAAGTCGCGTCTGCTGCCGGATGCCGAGAACGGGCGCGTGGACGTGTCGGCGTTCTTGCGGGCGCTGGCCGCGATGGGCTACGAGGGCCCGGTCACACCCAAGCCCTCGCGTGCGGCGTTTACCACGCGGCGCCGGGAGCGGATCGTGCGCCGGGCGGGCGAGGCCATGGACAAGGTCTGGAAGGCCGCGGAGCTACCTGCCGAGCGCGCGCTGAGCCTGCCGAGCGGCTCAGAGTAGGCAGCAGCCGGGCGCGTGGGCCCGAGGGAGCGAGCCGAGCTGCCGCTTCTGTTGGCAGTATCGGTAACGCCCGGCGCTCGCGTCGCGAATCTCGCCGGACGTTTGGGTAGGGGCGACGCATGCGTCGCCCCTACGGCCTCGCGTTTCTCTGCCGACGGGAGCCGGCGCCCGGCCCGGTTTTCGGCAATTGCTGGCACGGGCCACCGGGGCGGGCTATACTGGCATCGGCCTTGCCGCGCCGGGTGTTCTGCGAGGCCGACCACCACTTGATCCACGAGGAGAACCTGCCATGCGACGTCGCGAGATGCTGGCGGCCACGGGTGCCGCAATCGTGGGGCTTTCGTCGTTTCCGTTCGGCTGGGTGCGCGCGGGCGAGCCGCGCAAGCAGCGCCTGCTCTACTTCACGCGCAGCGCCGGGTTCGAGCACGGGGCGGTCAAGCGCCAGGGCGATGAGCTGGCCTTCTCCGAGAAAGTGCTCACGGAGATGGGCCAGCGTGCCGGGTTCGAGGTGGTCTGCAGCAAGGACGGCGGTGTGTTTGACCAAGACCTCGACCAGTGGGACTGCATCGCCTTCTACACCTCGGGCGATCTGACCAAGCCCAACAAGAACCAGACCCCGCCCATGTCGGAGAAGGGCAAGCAGCGCCTGCTGGACGCGGTGGCCGCGGGCAAGGGCTTCGTGGGGTTCCACGCGGCCACGGATTCGTTCCGCAGCGGCGGGATCGATCCCTACATTGCCATGATCGGCGGCGAGTTCGTGCGCCACGGCCCCCAGCAGGAGGCCACCGTCACCGTAACCTCGCCCAAGTTCCCCGGCGTAGGCGACGACAAGGCGCTGAAGCTACTCGAAGAGTGGTACGCGCTATCCAAGTTTGCCAAGGACCTGCACGTGATCCTCGTGCAAGAGACCGAGGGCATGCGAGGCGACTGCTACCAGCGCCCGCCGTTCCCGGCCACCTGGGCCCGCATGCACCAGAAGGGGCGCGTGTTCTACACGTCCTTCGGCCATCGCGACGACATCTGGACCAACCCCACGGTGCAGCAGATCATGCTCGGCGGGATCGCCTGGGTGATGGGCAACGTGGACGCCGACGTGACGCCCAACGTGGAGCGGGTCACGCCCCAGGCCTGGCAGATGAGCAAGTAGCTCACCCAACTCCGACGGTGACGATTCGCAGCCGGGGCCATTGAGAAGACAGCCCTTGGGGGCCAGGGTCGTCTCGCGTTCGAGACTGGGGAGCGGCGCCGGGGGCGCTCGGTCCGCGGGGTGGGATTGCGCCTCGATCTCGACCCATCTTGTCGCATGTACCGCCAAGACGTACACTGTTCTTGGCGGAAAGTGAACCGAGTCCGCTTGGTGCCACAAGCGCGCTTGCGACCCCCCGGGAGGGTATGTTCATGTTAACTTCCATCGAACTTGAGAACTATCGCGGGTTTGAGCGATACGCCGTACGAGGTCTGTCCCGGGTTAACCTGCTGGTCGGAAAGAACAACTGCGGCAAGACTTCTCTCTTGGAGGCGGTCCATCTGCTGGCATCGGGTGGCGATCCTTCGGTACTGATCGATACCGCGAGGCAGCGGGGCGAGTTGGCCTTTGCCGGCGCTGACGACCGGCATCGGCGCGACGCGTATCCTGTGATCTCCCATTTCTTCCACGGCCACCTTTTCGAGCCGGGCGCGTCTTTCCGGCTGCGTTCTGGTGATGGAATGGGTGAAATCACCCTACGGGTTTTCGAACTTAACCAACTCGCAGAACACGGCTTCCAGATCGACCGGCAATTGGCCCTTTGGGAGAAGGGCTCTGCCATCCGGCCCGCTTTGGGTGTTCAGATTGAAGGCGCAACGCATCCCGATGCAACAGAAGGCCCGGCATTGTTTTTGACAGAAGAAGGTGCTGCTCTTCCAGTGCTCTCTCGCTACCGCAGAACAGCGCACATGGAACGCCAGCAGGTGACACCTGTGCAGTTCATCTCTCCCGATTCGTTCCAGCCCCGGTCCATGACCGAGATGTGGAACAAGGTGATCACGGAGGGCCGCGAATCCGAAGTCGTGGATGCGGTGAGGATCATCGCCCCCACGCTGACGGACATCGTGTTCCTGAGCGGCGAGGTTCCCTATCGGTACGGCACTCGGGCTGGTATTCTCGCAGCGTTTGAAGGAACTCGGCGCCGGGACCCGCTGGGCAGCCACGGAGACGGAATGCGTCGGCTTCTGGCCCTCTCTCTGGCGTTGATCCAAAGCGAAGGCGGTGTTCTGCTGGTGGACGAGATCGACACCGGCCTGCACTATACCGTTCTCGGCCAGATGTGGCACCTCGTGGTGGAGGCGGCCCGACGCACTGATGTACAGGTCTTCGCTACCACGCACAGTTCCGACTGCGTGCGCGGCTTGGCCTGGCTCTGCGAGAATCACCCCCAGTTGCGAGAGCACGTCTCGCTCCAGAAGATCCACAGCAGCCTGGAGGAGGCGGTTGCGTTGGATGCTGAGCAGCTCGTGCTCGCGGTAAACGAGGACATGGAGGTCCGCTGATGCCCGGCGCACTGGAACCGTCAACGCTCCACGTCGAAGGGCGTGACGATCAGCATTCGCTGATTCATCTCCTCATCCGTCATGGTATCGACTACGATTCGAAGCCTTGGCCGCCTGAGTTTCCGGAATTCAAGATGGCGGCTGAAAAGTCGCAAGTCGGTGGTGTGGCTGCGCTGCTCAAAGCCGTGCCGAGGGACGTGCGACTGAGCACCGGACGTGCTGTAGGATTCGTACTCGACGCAGACTCTCCCTTGCCGAACCGCTGGGCAGCCGTTCGGCGCCAGCTCCAACTCGTCGATGTTGACGTCCCAGACGAATGCCCGCGGGAAGGCTTTGTTGGAGAATCCCGCAAATACAAGTCGAGAGTCGGCGTTTGGTTGATGCCCGACAATCAGCACGACGGGACCCTGGAGACGTTCTTGCGGGCGTTGATCAGTGACCAAGACCCCTTGATTGAGCACGCCGAATCAGCCACCGACCACGCCACAAAACTGGGCGCCCAGTTCGCTCCAGCCGACCGTCTGAAAGCCGTTGTCCACGCGTGGCTGGCGTGGCAGGAGAAGCCCGGCTTGCCTTATGGAACAGGTATGCGCGCAGCGTACTTCATGCACGACCACGAGGTAGCCATCCGTTTCGTGCGCTGGTTCAAACGGCTCTATGGCATTCCCTGAGCCAAGATCCTCCTGGCGTTACGGCAACCGAAGCCGTGGGGCGGCAACTATCGTGTGCTGGGCCTCGTGCGCCGGCCGTGCGTCAGCTCATACACCCGCCGCCACTGGGCGCTTATGCGCCCGCAAACGTACGTGGCCAGTGCCATCACCAGCATCACCGCCCCGCACCAACTGGCCGCGGTGGTGCGCACCTCGGCCAGTCCCAGGGGCAGCGGCTGGTGGGGCGGGGTGGCCGCGGCAATGGCCGTCCCCATGCCGTACAAGGCCGCCACCACCGCAAAGACCAGCATCACCACCCACACGCTGGCCCAGTCCGGCGCCGCCAGCATCCACAGGATGAACACCGCTTCGACCGCGGCCGCCAGCAGCACAAAGCGGGCCCAGCCGGGCGCGGTCTCCGGGTTCAAATGCAGGAAGCGGACCACCGGCGCGAGGCTGAACAACACCGTGAGCCCCAGGAACACGGCCAGCCACTTGACCGTGCGCACGTGGTCGGCATCCGGCCGATAGACGTTCGCCGGCACCAGGCGCGGGCCGCGGGGGCCCTGCGCCCGGCGCTCACCCACGCGGTCCGCAGGCTCATCGGGCTGCTGTCCGTTGCCTTCGGCTGTCTCTTCGCGCCGGGGGCGCCGGCTGCGCCGCAGCAGGCCCAGCCGGGACGTCGGTGGCGCTGAGGGCTCGACCGGGATCGCTTCCCCGACAACGGCGCCGGAGGCATCCGCCGGAGCACGGTTCTTGTCTACGCGCGCGGCCCGCGGCGCCGGGGCTGGCGTGTTGACCGGTCTGCCGGACAGCCCGGGGGCCTCAGCGGCCGTGCCCTTGTCGGCAGCAGCAGGCGCGGGTTTCTCGCCAGAGGCAGTCGCCGGCGTGCCGGCCGCCGGTTTGCTCTTTGTCCCTTGTTCGTTCTTGTTCGGGCCTTGCGACACCGGCCGGGCAACTGCCTGGTGTTTGCGAACCGGCGGCGCGCCGGGTCGGGGACGAGTGGGCGCAGGCTGATGGGCCGGCTTGGCATCGCTGGGTTTCTCTGCGCCCACCGACTGAGAAGCTGCCCCGTCTTCGACCGCGCTGGGGGCCTTGGCCTTCGCGCCAGCAGCGGGCGGCGTCTCGTCCTTGCCCGCCGAGGCGACCGGCGGCAGCACCGGCACGTCGGATTTCGGACGCTCGGAAAGCGGTTCGCTGACCGTCTCCGAATCACCGGAAACCGGGGAGAGAACCGGCACGGCGTCGGCCCAAGGGCTTGGCTCGGCTACCGGTTCCGGCCGATCGTCCGGGTTTACGGGCGGCAAAAGCTCGGGCACCTCCACGGACCGGCCGCACTGCGCACAGCGCACGCGGCGGCCGGCCGTCTTGGGGTCGACGCTTAAAGGGTGTCCCGAAGGGCACTGGAAATGAATCTTCATGGGCCCGGCCCACTGTGGCTGATCCGCGCCAACAAGAGCCTCTCGCCGCGGGCGGTCCTGGAAGCGGCCCTCGCGCGGCGGATGCAGTCCCTTGCGTGGCGCCGCCCGGTACGTTTTGGGCGATCGGCATCCTCTGCGTTCCACCTTCTTCCAGTCTGGTCGAGTCCGCACTTCCGGTCAAGCGGCGGTCGCCCCGGCGGGTAAACGTACTGGCTCACCGGCCGGCTCCGTGTGCCCCTGCCGGGTGGCTCGTCCGGCAGTGCGGTACGAGGCCCGATGAATCGGGTCACTACGAACGGCTTGTAGTGACCGTACTTGTACGGTCCTTGCAAGCCCCGATGAATCGGGTCACTACGAACGGTTTGTAGTGACCGTACTTGTACGGTCCTTGCAAGGCCCGATGAATCGGGTCACTACGAACCACCAATCGGGTCACTGCGCACGTGGCCCCCGGGGCCGTGCGCGGTCCTCGATCCGTGGCCGGCCTGTCCGTGTCGATTTGACAAACCGTCGCCAGGCAGACGACAATGCACATCCCTGGACGGTGATTGCCCAAACGGACACGAATCAGCGGAGACCCAGCCATGTCCCGAAGCCTTAGCACTTCTAAAGGTATTACTTCCCGGGGCTTCGCCTCGCTCCGGCCCCGGCCACCCGGACCTGGGCACGGGATTGGGCATGCAGCTCGTTTACGAGTTCTTGCGACCGCCTGCCTGTTGGCTGCCGGCCTGATCGGCACCGCGGCCAGCGCAGCGGATGTCTCGCTCACCCTGCACCCCGACCGTGTGCTCCATCGGATCGACGAGAAGGTCTATGGCCACTTCCTGGAACACATCTACAACTCCTGCAACGGCGGACTGTGGGGCGAGCTGGTCTGGGATCGCAGCTTCGAGGGCGCAGGCGGCGGCGGGGTCCACTGGCTCGTGCAAGACGGTGTGCTCGCACAGCAAGGCACAGGCGCCGACGTGCGCCTCGTCTTCGGCCAGCCCGACTGGTCCGACTACGAATTCACCCTCGAAGCGCGCAAGACCGGCGGCGACGAAGGATTTCTGATCATCTTGCGCGCCCGGAGCGACAAGGAGTTCTACTGGGCCAACCTGGGCGGCTGGCGCAATGCGGGCCACGCCCTGGAGCGCGGGATCAAGGGCCAGGACCGCTGGGGACCGGTCACGCCGCGCCGCGCGGGACGCATCGAGGCCGATCGCTGGTATCGCATCCGCGCCCGCTGCAAAGGCCGCCGCATCCAGGTGTGGCTCGACGACGAGCTGGTCCTCGACTACACGGACGACGGGCGCGGGCCGGCCGAAGGCCGGGCCGGCGTGGGCACCTGGAACACCCAAGCCCAGTTTCGCAACTTCAAGGTCACCTCGCTCGACGGGCGCACGCTGTTCGCAGGACTGCCCCCGCTGCCCGAACCAGACCCGCGCGCAGCACCGCGGTGGTTCCCCTTCGGCGCGGTAAAGGTCTCGGTGGCCACCGACAACCCGCTCAACGCCGACCAGTGTCGAAAGCTCGAAACGACTGGCCCGCTCGGCGGACTGGCCCAACAGCCGCTTTGCATGCGCGCGGGCGAGCGCTATCAGGGTTCGCTCTGGGTGCGCGGGCAGGCGCCCGAGGGCCTGGTGGTGCGCCTGGTGGCGGGCGAGCAGGTGCTCGCCGAGCAGACCTTACCGCCACCTGGGGCCGAGTGGCAGGAAATGCCGCTGGACCTGCGCCCCGCGGCCTCGTGCAAGACAGCCTCGCTGCGGATCGGCGTTCGGGGGCCGGGCACGGTTTGGCTGGACCAGGTGAGCCTGATGCCCGAGTCGTGGCGCACCGCCGGCGGCTTTCGGCCCGACCTGGTGGAGGCCATTGCCGGGCTGGGCCCGCCGGTGATCCGCTGGCCGGGCGGGTGCTTTGCTTCGTCGTATCGCTGGAAGCAGGGCATCGGGGCGCAACACAAACGCCTACCCCATCCGCGGGCCATCTGGGACGACCTCGACGTGTACTGCTTCGGCACCGACGAGTTTATTGCCCTTTGCCGCCGGGTGGGGGCCGAGCCGCTGATCGTGGTCAACATCGGCACACCCAACTGGAATCGTGACGCGGACGAGAACGACTATCTCCAGGAGGTGCTCGACTGGATGGAGTATTGCAACGGCCCGGCCGACTCGAAATGGGGCCGAGTGCGTGCCGCCAACGGCCACCCCGAGCCCTATAACGTCAAGTATTGGGAGATCGACAACGAGACCTGGCACCTGGGCGCGGAGCGCTATGCCGAGTGGGTCAACCGTTTCGCCCCGGCCATGCGGGAAAAGGACCCGTCGATCAAGCTCGTGGCCTGCGGCAGCGGCGGCTATCGCCTCGAGTGGGATCGTACGGTGATCAATCTGGCGGGCAGGAGCTTCGACTACATCTCCACCCACCGCTACGAGAACCCCAATAACTACGCCACCGGGCCGGCCCGGGGCGAGGCGTTCTTCCGCGAACTGCAAGAGATCATCGCCCAGGGGCCCAACCCTGAGATCAAGGTCTTCCACTCGGAATGGAACGCGCAGAGCACCGATTGGCGCACGGGGTTGTATTGCGGGGGCATCCTCAACGTGTTTGAACGCCGCGGCGAGGTGGTCGAAATGGGCGCTCCGGCGCTGTTTCTGCGCCACGTGTCGGCCACGTCGTGGGACAACGCGTTTATCAACTTCGACCAGTGTGGCTGGTTTCCGGCGCCGAACTACGTGGTGATGAAACTCTGGCGCGAGCACTATGCCCCGCAGCGCATCGCCCTGGAAGGTGAACCAGGCCCGCTCGACGCCGTGGCCACGCGCAGCGACGACGGCAAAACACTCTACTTGAAGGCCGTCAATCCCGTGGACGAGCCGTGCCGCGTCACACTCCGGCTTGCCGGCGGCACGATCCACGCGGCCTCGGTGCAGCTTGTGGCCCCCGGCGAGCTGGCGGCCCGCAATTCGCTCGATGCGCCGAACCGCGTGCGGCCCGAGCCCGCGGCGGTCGAACGGGAAGGGCAGACGCTGCGGTTTGTCCTGCCGCCGCTCAGTTGCGCGGCAGTCAAGATCGGCTGTGATTGACCCGAGAGGCGGGCACGCGTGTATCCCGCTACCGGGTGTGGTATGATCGGAGGAGGTGGCCGGTGAGCGCGTAGGGTGGATCGAGTAGAAAGCGAGACCTAACGACACGAAGGTGGCTGGTGGGTCTGCGCCTTCGGCTTGACCCACCCTACGTGCCGCGCTTCCGGCCTGTCCCACCCTACGTGTCTGCCAGAGCGGGTCCGGGGATCGCGTCCGCCGGCCGGGGCCCGAACCGGAGACTGCCACGATGCGGTGCCGCGAGTGCCGAGAGGGTGCAAGTGGGGCGACTGCGGGTCGTGCCGCAGCCAGATTACCTCGGAGCCGGTGGTGGCTCAGTGCCCTGGCGGCCGCGGCCTTGTTGGCCCTGTGCGGCACTCAACCGGCCCGGGCCCAGCCGCCGCCTCGTGCCCAATACCAGGCAGCGGCCACTGCACCCGGCCAGGCACCGGACGAGGCAGCGGCCACTGCACCCGGCCAGGCACCGGACGACCCGGGCGCCCCCGCGCTGGTGCAGGCGGTGCGCAACGGCTGGATTCGCCTGGAGATGGCGGCCGGCCGAATGGAGCTGGTCGGGCTGCCGGTGGGCAACGTGAGCACCAGCTCGTCGCGCCCGGGTTTGCAGGAACGTCTGAGCGTGCGCAACACGGACGGGCGCCCGGCGCTGGACTACGAACGCACCAGCCCGACCGAGAAGCTGACGGTCAACGCCGAGGGCGACCGGTTCCGGATCGTCAAGTCCCCCGTCACGTCCGGCGCTTTGGCCAGCGTGGAATTCAGCCAGCAGCCCGACGAGCCGCTTACGCTCGGTGTGCGCACCGCGACCGAGCAGCGGGTCTATCGCGCCAGAAGCCTTTGGCACCTGTTGATCGTCCACTCTGAGCCCTGCCGGAAGCACCTGCTGCCGCTTGTCGAGACGCTTCGGCCGGACTGGAATCTGACCACACTGCTCGAGGCGATCGAAGACGAACTTCGCCAGCGCGCAGCCGCGGCCCCGCCCGATACCGCAACGATCGATCGGCTGGTGGCCCAGCTTGCCGATCCGCAGTTCGGCCGGCGCGAGGCCGCCGAACGCCGCTTGCGCGCCAGCAGTCCCGCAGTGCTCAGCTACCTCGAGGGTCTGGACCAGGGTGGGCTGGACGCAGAACAGCGGTTCCGGCTGGGGCGCACGGTGGCTGCGCTGCGGGCAGCGCTGGCCGACACCAAGCCGCAGGAGATCGCTGCCTGGCTGAGCGGCGACGTGGAGGTCTGGCTGGCTTTGCTCGAACGGCCCGACCCCGCGACCCGGCAATTGGCCGCACGCCAGCTCGAATCGCGCCTCGGCGAGCCGCTGGGCGTGGACCCCCAGTGCGAGCCGGCCGACCAGCAGGCCGAGCTGGCCCGGCTGCGCGAGCGGCTTGAGCGCGCGGGGCTCCTGCCACCGGCTCCGGCTGCTTCCCCGCCGGCTGATTCGTCTGCGGCTCCATCGCCTCCGGCTGTTGCCCCGCGGGCTGATTCCCCTGCGCCTGCTGAACAAGAGAGGCGGGAACCGGCGGCCGACCTTGCCCCGCCCGCCCGCTGATTCGGCTCTAAGAAATTGTAAAGGAATTGTTTCCGCAATTGCGGGGAAAAGGTGACAGGCA
>CAYXPN010000212.1:0-10355 GCA_964467075.1 uncultured Planctomycetaceae bacterium | reverse complement strand
GTTTCGCTGCGCTCCAACCCCGGCCACCCAGGTTGCGCGCCGGTTTTCGGATAGTCTCTAAGCCAAAACGACCGGGACCTGCGCCATCGGCCCGGGTGGGTTGGTGCCAAACCTCATCGTCCCTGAGATGGTCGAACTGCGCGGCATCAAACCAGGCGGTGTCGAACCAGGCGGTTTCGCGCCAGGCCACGCCCTCGCTCGTGGCCGCTCCGAGCAGCCCCAGACCATAGCAGATCGGGCCGGCCAGCCAGACCAGCCACGGCCAGTGCCGGCGCAGAGCGTCCGTTGCGGTGTCCAGGGCCCGTGCACGTTGACGCACGTGTTTCGAGCGGGTCGGATCAGCCATCACACGGACTCGCCAGTGGTTTGTAGTGACCGTACTTGTACGGTCTTCGCAGGACCCGATGAATCGGGTCGCTACGAACAGCGCCGGGCCCCGCCGACACGCGGCTTCCTACCATGCCGGGGTGAGCGTGAAGTCCGAAAACACCTCCGCCAGCAGCCACAGCTTGCCCAGGTTCCAGCACAACACCGCGGCCAGCACCACGCCGACGGCCGCGCGCACCTTGGGCTGCCGGATCGCCCAAAGTGCCAGGGCCAGCATCGCCGGCAGCACGAGGATGATCAAGTGCTTGGTTTGGCGCCAGTCGATCAGGCTGAAGGCCACCGCGGTCAGCACTGCCCAGAGAACCCACAACGTGGATGGGGAAGTCGCTCGTCCGAAATCGCTGCTCTCCGCCAACTGCCCACCGGCACCCGTCTCGGCCGCGGAAACAGCCGAAGATTCGTCCATGCCGCCCGTTCCCCGCGCTTCGGGCTGCCGCAACGATCCGCCCCGGCCCTTCCAGTCCCGCCAGCAGAGCACTCCCAGCGCCGCGGCGCCCAACGGCAGGAGCACGTAGCCCGTGTGCCAGACCAGCTCCCACCACAAGCCGGCCACAGTTGGGTATCCCTGGTAGCCCAACGGGTTGTGGTGGACCACGCGGTCGATCAAGTGGTGGCGCAGGTAGTCGGCTGAGAAGGCCCGCCAGTCGATCATCGCCCCATAGGCCACAAACGCCGCGGTGGCCAGCAGGAAGCCGACCACGGCCGGGTGCCCCACAGCCCGGGCGAGCCGCTTGCCAACAGCCGGGCGTTTGCCAGTAGACGGACTAGTACGCCGCTCCGCGCGCAGCAACTCCCAGCCGGCCACGGCCGCAGCCAGCGGCAGCAGCTTGTTGTTCACCAACCCCGCGAACAACCCGGCCCAGAGGCACGCGCGCCACGTTGCGGGCCCGGGATTGCGCGCGTGTCGGCCCGCGGCCAGCAGGATCAACAGGGCCCCGAGGGCCGTGGCGGCAAAGTACCCCCCGTAGCTCGAACGCACGAAGACCTCGGGGCTGGTGGCATAGACCAGCGGCACGAGCAAGGCCAGCCAGCCGGGCCCTCCCTGCCCACTGATCCACCAGCCCAGCAGCGCAACGACCAGGGCCCCGAAGAACAGGTTCACCGTGCGGCTTTCCAGGCGCCGCGGGTCGCGGTGGTAGTCGTCGTAGAGCAGGCGCACCTCGAGCTCGCGCACTTCGATGCGCTTGCCCTCGTCGGGCAACGGCGGGGCGACCAGGTATTCCCCTTGCTCCAGTCCGGCGATCCGGTGGATCGTGCCGCCGCGCTGCGGTGAATCGACGCGCACAAGCCGCCCGTCGGGCAAACGCCGGAACGCGCGCCACAGCGGCTCAGCCCGGTCGGCCGATTCGGCCCAGATCGTTCGCTCCGTGGCCTGATCGAAGCGGGCCAGGTAGTCGAACTGGCCCCAGTAGAGAAACGAAGCCGCCTGGCAGCCGTTGAGCAGCAGCGGATGGGCGAAGTAGTGGAGCAATCCCCGGTCGTTGACCACCCGCGGCTCCAGGCGCACCAGCAGCCCGTAGCCCGGCCCCTGGATGTCCAGGTCGTGGTCCTGCATGGGCGGCACGACGCGCGTGGCACCGACGAAGAACAACGCATAAGCCGCGGCAAACAGCGGCAGGCTCACACGCCAGCGCATCTGGCGCAGGAGCGGCACCAGCCCCGGCAGCCTGTCGCGCGCCGCTGCACCCAGCAGCGCCACGTTGGTCACCAGCCAGGTGGCGTTCCACATGCCCGCTGACGCCAGCGGCAACCCCGCGGCGTGTCTGGCCAGCAGCACTCCCACGAACGTGCCCAGCGAACCGAGCAGCACGCCCGGCAGGCGCCAGGCCGGCGACTGGCTCCGGCCGGCCACCAGCCCGCTCCAGGCCAGCCCGGGCACGAGCAGCAGCACGCAGCCTATGGCCAGCGCACGGCCCGGGGGCCAGACAAGCAGCGCATGGCCCGGATGGGCCAGCACAAACGGCAGGTTGAGCACCACAACCCAGAGCACCAGCCGGCCCAGCTTGGTGCCGGCCGCAGGTTGCCTAGCAATGAGAAACCCCATTAGTCGCTTGGCGCCGGCCTTCAAACGTCGGTTGCCCAGAAACAGCACCACGCACGCACCCAGGAGCGAGATGCCTGAAATCAGGCCGCCCCAGATCACACTGTCCGGCAGATAGTAGACTTCCACCCGGCAGTCGCCCGGACGCACGGGCACCGTGACCAGCCCCTCTTCGCTGCCTTGGCCCCGGCGGGCGCGGAGCTTCCTCAGTTGGCCGTCGCTGGTGCGCACCACGGCCTTCCAGCCGGGGAAGTAGTTCTGGTTGAGCACCACCAGGTCGTCGTCGGCAAGCTCCAGATCGACGCTGACCTGCGCCATGGTCCAGCGCCGGATAGAGGCCGTGCCATGGCCTTTGGCCGGCCAGGCCTCGCCGCGATAATCGGGCGTGCCCTCGAGCCTGATCTTGCCCCGGGGGATGGCGATGTTTTCGTACTGCCGCAGCACGCCCGAGTTGGCTTGCAAGTAGGGATAGTGTGCGCTGTACATGGCCGCGTAGCGCACCTCGTCTGTGGCATAGCGCTGGGCGAATTGCTCATGATCGGGCACGCTGCGCCGCGGGCAGACGAAGATGTCGCCCAACAGGCTCCATCCCAGCACCACCAGCTCAACATAGACCGCCAGGGCCAGCACCCAGCCCAGTACAGCACCCACCCGCATTCCGGCTGCGCGCCGTGCCATGCGCACACAAGCGTCGAGCCCGAAACCAGCCGCCACCGCCAGCACGAATACCAGCCCCATCAAGAACCGCGCCGAGACTTGCAGCGAACCGTAAAGCGGCAGGAACTTCATCAGCCCCCACGCGCTGAGCGGCACGCCGGCGCCCATGGCGATCCACAACGCCGCCAGCCCCGTAAGCCACAGCGGCCACGCGCGGCGCCGTGCCGCGGCCACGCCCACCAAGGCCAGCCCCAGCCCGATCCAGGTCAGGTAGCAGCCGTATTCGTGCCAGTCGTACACCATACCCAGCTCATCCAGGCGCCAGCGCAGGGGCTCGGGCACGGGCGGCGAGCGGTCCTGGATCACGGCCGCGGGCAGCAGATATTCGTAGGTCTTCTGGCCGTCCAGCTCTTCGCGTTCCTCGCAGCGGGCTGCCAGGGGCCGGCCGTCCGGCGTGCGCAGCTCGAGCCGGCTCGTGCCCAGTCGGCCCTGGGTAATCACCGCGCGCAGTTGCTCACCATCGGCACACGCCACGTACATCACGGCGCGTCGGGCCAGCGGTTCTCTCGACGTGCTCGTGCGACTGATGGCCAGTGGCGACGTCGCCAGCGGCCAGGGCTGGCGCGCCTCGACCTCAGGCGGCTCCACGGCGAACAGATAGGGCAGGTCCTCGATGCGCAGGGCGCACCAGTCGGCCGTGGTGCTCAGCAGGGCCTCCAGGCAATACCAGCGCCGCTCTCCCCGCGGGGCAGGGGGCGGCTCGGTAAACAGCAGCGACTCGCGGAAGACCCCAAACTCGCGCCGATTGTCGCCCGTGCCGGGGATCAACTGCTCGTGAACCACGTCGAGCAACTTCGCTTCGCCGCGGCGCACCACCAGGCGCGTGCGCCCCACGTTGCCGCGGGTGATGACAAACCGCAAGTCGCCCCGCCGCGGCACGCGCGCATAGAGCACCGCCTGGACGAAGGTCTCCTTGCTGTCAGGCGCCGGGTTCTTCAGCGCCAGCCCCTCGGTGCTAAGCGGCAGGCTGTCCAGGCGCCGCGAGGGGATGGGTTCGTGCTTTTCGGGGTCTTCGATCCGCAGCAGATAAGGGAAATTCTCGAAACGCAGGTCGGTCCAGTCCGAGGTCGTCGAGAGTTGCAGTTCCAGGCGGTGCCACTCGCGCGTGGCCGCCTTGTGGCGGAAGAAGTCGGCCCGATCGGGCAGCATCCGGGCCAACTCGTCGTAGGGTGGATTGCGCACGTCGCGCGTGGCCCGATAGATGCTCCCCTGGCGCGGATCGAGCAGCATGCGCGGCAGGGCCCGCCAGGCGATTTGCTCGTAGCGGTCGGTCTGGCGGGGATTGGCGCGCACGAACTCGATGCGCGGCAAGAGCACCACCGCGGCGAACATGGCGGCCAGCAGCATGGCGCCCACCGAGCAGACCAGAGGTCGCCACCGCCGGCGCCGCAGGCTTTCCAGACCGGCCCAAACGCCCACGAGCGGCGCAAAGACCGCGGCCACGTAGATCGAGCCGTGCATCAGCGCCAGGGCGAAGCTCAGCGCCGCGCCCACCACCCAGCGCCCGTCCTGTTCAGCACGTACCAGGCACCATGCCACCCACGGCATGAGGCCCAGGGCGCACCATTCCTGGTGCCCCTCGGTGATGTGGAGCAGGAAATGAGCGCTGAGCATCAGCAGCACGCCGCCCGTCAGCGCGCCCGGCCTGGAGATGCCTAATCGCCGCAACAGTACGGCCATGCCCGTCATCCCCAGGATCACAAACACCACCACCTGGACGCGCAGACCCAGCGGCACGCCGAGCACCAGCACCGGCAGGAAGAACGGCGAAAGCGCCGGCGAGTGGGGATGGGCCAACAGGACGTTGCCGCCGTTGACGTACGGGTTCCAGGTGGGCAACTGCTGGTCGTCGAGCCAGGCCTTGCGCGCCGTGCCGTAGCGAAACGAGAATTGATCCCAGTCGCCGCGCCCCCACTGGTCGAGCCCCTTAAGCAGCGCCGCACTCCAGACCACCGCGCCCAGGATCAGCAGCCCGTAGAGACCAACGCCGGGCCGCAGCAGGCCGCGGCTACGATCTGCCGGATTGCGAGCGAGTCGATCCATTGGGGCCGACAGGGTATGAGAGCAGGAAGGGGTGCGCCACTCCTGCGGCGGTGGCACTGGTGGCTTGTCCACCAGTGCGCGCGTCGGGTGGCACTGGTGGCTTGTCCACCAGTGCACCAGCAGCCTACAATGGCATCATGCCACAGGCCCGACCCAAACACAAGCGGGTGAAACACTACCACGAGCCCGGCGATTTCCATGAGCTGACTTTCAGTTGCTATCGAGGCATGCCGTTGCTGACCAACGATCGTTGGCGCAGCATGCTGGCCCGAGCCATCGATCGAGCAATGAATCGCTGGGAGTTTCGGCTCGCCGGGTTCGTGTTCATGCCCGAGCACGTGCACTTGCTCGTGTTCCCGCTGGCCGACACACCGCGCATCGATGCTCTGCTGAAGGCTGTCAAACAGCCTCTTGCCTTCCGAATCCGCCGGCAACTCCAGCAGGCCGGCTCGCCGTTGCTCGAGAAGCTGACAGTTCGCGAGCGCCCTGGAGTTCACGTGTTTCGCTTCTGGCAAGAGGGACCGGGCTACGATCGGAACCTGCAAACGGCCCAATCGGTTCTGGCTTCGCTGGACTATCTACACCAGAATCCCGTGGTGCGCGGTTTGTGCCAAGAGGCAGTGGACTGGAAGTGGTCCAGTGCTCGTTTCTACGCTTCCGAGGGGCAGGTGATTGACGCCGAACTGCCGACGATCCATCCGATTCCCGGGGAGTTGTTCTCTCCTCGCTGAGTTGGCTGGCGGCATTTGCAATGCACTGGTGGACGAGCCACCAGTGCCACCCAACAGGTGGCATGCTCAAAGCGCAGCGATAAGCGCGCTCACCGCCGCCGCCCGCGCGCCGCACAGATTGCACCGGCCGCGGCCAGCCCCAAGAGCGCCAGGCCCAGCGTGCCCGGCTCGGGGACGGCGTAGTAGGCCATGATCTGGTCTTTGTAGACGCTCAGGTCCGCGGCGTACGTGCGATTGCCGTAGACCGCGGTCTCGAACGGTTGCTTGGGGTAAGCGTACTGGGCAATGGCCAGCATGATGCCCGACAGCTCCCACTGGTCGCCGCGCTTGTAGAATACCGCTCCGCCCGAGTCGCCCAGGGCGGCCTGCATCTCATCGCCGCCGGCGCCGCCGAAACGGGTGAACGAGGTATAGAAGGTCTCGGTGTTCAGCACGGTCTCGGTGCCGTCCACGTGGTTGCTTCCCCAGCGTTTGGTCGTGCCAGAGACCCAATTGAAGCCATAGTAGGCCGGCGTGCCGGTCTGTTCCTCCCAGGCGCTGTTCCACCAGGTCTCGCTTGGCTCGCGGTTCCGGCCATAGCCGATGCCCACCACTTCGGCCCCGACCGGCGGCGTGGTGTCGCTCAGCAGCAACTCGGCCAGCCCCGCCGGCTCGCTGGCGATCCGAAACATGCCCAGGTCCGCGCTGGTCGGCGGCGATCCGGGCGTCTGCAACCGGTGCCAGGTGCCCGGGACCTCGGCATACGTCGTGCCGCCGAAGATCACGTCGCCGGCCCCCACGTGATTGGCTGTGAGCACCCAGCCGTTGCCCAGATAGACCGCGGTCGCGCCGCCGACGGCCTTTTTTCCGACGTTGGCCCAACCCGGGTCGCCCGCCGGCGCGGTGGTGTTGCCGGTGCCGTCGCCCCCGCGGATGATCACGGCCCGGGCTTGGCTGCCGAGCAGCCCCGCGACGACGACCATCGACAGAGCGATGGTCCAAGTGGTGGTTCTCATCGAGCGTCCCATGGCAGTCCTCCTCAGCAGTTGTCGATTCTCAGACGCATCGTTTCGCGGGCACCCGACGCGGGCCGGCCGAAGCCGACGAACTGCCAGAATCCGACGAGAAGCCAATCCCTCCCCACTGCCTGCCCACAGGTCCGCCCCTCGATAGTGTCATTCTAACCGCCCTGCACGGGGCTGACAAGCGGCACACCCAACTTCTGGGGCGGACGGCCTGGGGGCCTTGGCCTGGGATCGTTAAGCCGCAGGGGTCGCCCGTTCTGGGCCGGCAAGTCAGCCCGGGCGGTTTGTGTCAGTCTGGCGGCATCTAACGGATCGCCCTGGGGCTTCCCGGGGATTGACCGCCCCCAGACCCTTGAGAATACTTGGTCAGGCGGACCACCGGGCTGCTCAGCCCGCTCCGGACCGCAAACAGAGGGCCCCCGGAGGCCGCGCGTGAAGGTACTGCTCATCTATCCCTGCGAAATGTCCGTCTACGAGGGCACCCGCTTCGAGTTTAAAAGGACCCAGGAGTGCCTGCCCCCGCTGACCGTAGCCGTGCTGGCCGGGGCCCTCAGGCGCGCAGGTCACGAGGTGCGCGCGGTCGATCTCCAGGTCGAGCCCGACGGCGACGAGACAATCGCCCGGCTGATCGACCGCTGGCGCCCGCAGATGGTGGGCATCACTTTCAAGACGCCGCTCTACGAGGAGGCGGTGCGGCTGGCGGGCTTCGTGCGCCGAGTTGCGCCGCAGGCCAGGATCGTGGCCGGCGGGGTCCATGCGAGCTGCTTTCCGCGCCAGTGCCTGGCCGAGACCGAGATGGACGTGGTGGTGATCGGCGAGGGGGACGAGACGATGGTGGCACTGGCCGACGGCCGGCCGCTCAGCGAAATTCCCGGCATCGCTTACAAACACTGCGGGCAGGTCGTGGTCAATGGCTCACTGAGCGAAAACGGCCGCATCTGTCCCGAAGGCTCGATCGTCGATCTGGACAGTCTGGGCATGCCCGACTGGAGCGTGTTCGACCTGGAGCGCTACGGGCACGTTTCGCGCCTGTTCTACGACGCGGCGCCGGTGGGATTCCTGGAGACCAGCCGCGGGTGCCGCGGCCGCTGCGTGTTCTGCTCCAAGGGCGTGTATGGTTCCGGCTGGCGGGCCAAGAGCCCGGGGCGCGTGGTGGACGAGATGGAGCGGATGCTGGCTGCGGGGTTTCGGGAGATCGAGATCGTCGACGACGCGTTTACCACGGACCTGGATCGCGCCGCGGCCATCTGCGAGGAGGTTTTGCGCCGGCGGCTGCGGTTTCCCTGGTGTTGTCGCAATGGGCTGCGCGTGAGCGACGTGAGCCCCGAGTTCTTCCGCCTGGCGCGGCGCGCCGGCTTGCACCTGGTGGCCTTCGGATTCGAGACCGGCAATGCCGAGCTGCTGGCCGCGATGCGCAAGGGCGCCACCTTGGAAAAGGGACGCCTGGCCGCGCGCTGGGCCCGCGAGGCGGGGATCACGGTGATGGGCTATTTTCTGATGGGACTGCCCGGCGAGACCGAGCAGACCTTGCGGGAGACCATCGATTTCGCCTGCTCGCTACCCATCGACTACGTGAAATACAATTTGGTGATCCCGCTGCCGGGAACCCAGCTTTTCGAGATGTGGAAGGATCGTATCCACACGACCCGCTGGAGCCACTATAATTTCCACCGGCCGGCCCGGGAGTTGTACCAGCATCCCAATTTGGATTGGGATACGCTAGAATCATACCTGCGGCAGGGCTACCGGCGGTTTTACCTGCGCCCGGGTTACCTGGCCGGCCAGTTGGTGCGCCTGGTGCGCGGGCGGCGCCTGGGCATTGCCGCGCGTACGGCCTGGCAGGTGCTTGTGCGCCCGGGAGCACGTTGAGGAGGCTCGGAAAAAGGACGACAGGCACCATTTAGAGTCTTAGGCTGTGGCTTCTGCGCGCCGTGCGCGCATCAAGTACAGTAGTTTGTACAGTACGTTCGACTTCGGCTTTGGCCTTTCGCAGTCGCCTACGGCTCGCCGTTAAACGAGCCGCATTCCGTTTTTGGTTGCGGCCGCAGGCCGCGTTAAGACTTGTAAAGGAATTGTTTGCCGAATTCGATGCGCAGCCCCGGGTGGCCGGGGCTCACGGCGAAGCGCAGCCCCGGGAAGTAATACTCTTACAAGTTCTTACCTTCAACAGTGGGTGGCACGCCCAGAGTCCCAAGCGATGGGCGTGGCCGGCCGCGAGTGAATCCGACTACGTCTTGTCTGAGCCACGCCTTTTCAGCGCGTGCCATGCAATCACAATTTGCTGAACCGAACCTGAACTTGTAAGCACTCGGAACGCAACAGAGAATCGTGCGGGAAGCTTGGTTTCCACGGCGGAGGCCGAACACGGCACTCCCCGCACGAGCCGACGCCTTCTGCGCGCCGGAAAGAGGCGCAGGATAGTTGCCTGTGCGGTCGTTCGCGCCAAGGACGATCGACGGGACGATCATTTGACGCCCCCGGGCGAAGGAGGTGGATGGTGCGTGAGGAAGAATTGAAGCAATATCGGGAGTTCCTCAAGGACACCGTACGACGCACGATCGACTTCTCGCGCACCGACCAGTCGCGCGGCATGCCCCCGCCGCCGATCGAGAAGCCGTTCCCGGAGGAGGGCCGGCGCGTGGACCTGGTCGAGCCGGGCGAGTGGCCGGGAATCGAGCCGATCGACCTGAAGACCGCCATTGCCCGGCGCGCAAGCCACCGGCAGTATACGTCACATGCGCTGACGCTGGAGGAGCTGTCGTTTCTGCTTTGGGCCACCCAGGGAGTGCGGCAGAAGTTTGATCGGGCTACCGCGTTGCGCACCGTTCCTTCGGCGGGAGCACGCCATGCGCTGGAGACCTATTTGTGCGTGTTTCGGGTGACCGGTCTGGAAGAGGGGGTCTATCGCTACCTGCCGCTCGAACATCAGTTGCTCTTCCTGCTCAGCGAGCCGGACCTGGACGATAGGCTTTCGGCGGCCACGCTGGGGCAGGTCTTCGTGGCCCAGGCCGCGGTGACGTTCGTCTGGACGACCATTCCCTATCGCATGGAATGGAGATACGCCCTGGCCGCCCACAAGGCCATCGCCCTGGACGCGGGACATGTGTGCCAGAACCTCTATCTGGCCTGCGAGGCGATCGGGGCGGGCACTTGTGCCGTGGCCGCCTATCACCAGCAGAAGATGGACGCCCTCTTGCGCCTGGACGGCGAGGACGAGTTTACGATCTACGTGGCGCCGGTGGGCAAGGTCTGAGCCGGGAGACACGTAGGGTGGGGAAGGTCTGAGTCAAGCCGTAGGGTGCGTACTTGCACCACTGCTGTAAACATCTTTCGGGAGTGTTCGGCCAAGGCGCCTGCCCGCGGCGTGGTGAGCGTTGCGCCGACCGAGTCAACGCCGAAGGCGTTGGATTCCAAAGCCCGGGGTAAGCGGCC
>CAYXPN010000211.1:0-10382 GCA_964467075.1 uncultured Planctomycetaceae bacterium | reverse complement strand
CCACGCTCTGGCGAGCGTGGCTACAGCCGCGTGCGTGCAAAGCACGCACCCTACGGGCTGGGATGTCTGGTAGCCACCGTCGCCAGACGGTGGACGGGCTGTTTGCGATGAAACGTCGCGTATCGGTCCACGCTCTGGCGAGCGTGGCTACAGCCGCGTGCGTGCAAAGCACGCACCCTACGGGCTGGGACGTTGGGTTGGTCAGGGGCGGGTTGGATCGGCAGTATCCGCGGCAGCCCCCGCGGCAGGGGTACGGGGCAACAGGCGGCCCACGGCCTCGCCCAGGGCCGCCACCGTAAAGCACAGCGGATACAAGTCATCATAATACCACAGCCGGGCAAAGTAGAAACCGATTGGGGCCGGCTCCAGGTGGCGCCCCGACTGGACCGCCTCGACCAGCCACCCGAGGCCCGAGCTCAACAGGACACGACATGAGGGCTGGTTGAATCCACCCAAAAGTGCTGTGACAGCCAGGGCCGTCTCCTCGACACTCGATCGGGCGTTCGGCCCCGGGACGTGGCCAGCGGCCCGCTGCGGCGAGAAGGGCTGCTCGCCATGGCCCCAGCCTCCGTCGGGGTTGACACTTGCGCAAAGCCAGGCCAGTCCACGCTGGGCAGGCTCCGCGGCGAGCTGCCCCAGGTCGCGATAGGTTAGCAGCACGCGCGCCGTGCCGTAAACCGGGTTCTCCTCGGTCGGATGGTGCTGACTGCCGAACCACAGGGGCACCCAGCTTCCGTCTTCTCGCTGCGTCTGCGCCAGAAACCGCAATCCCCGCTCAACGGCCTTGCGCAGCCGGTGCCGGGCGACCAGACCGCTCTCGGCCCAGGCGTGCAGGGCCCGGAGCACGTGGGCCGTCAGGTCCGCTGCGCTGCGGTCCAGCGGCAGCCGGCCCCAGCCGCGGCAGAAAGTAGGCCACCCGCCGTCCGCGTTCTGTAGCCCCAGCAGCCAGCCCAGGCCCCGGGCGGCCGATTGGTCGATGCGAGGCCGGTTGTCTGCGCCGGCCGACGCGCGCATGATCCGCAGTGCGAGCAATGCCCCGGCCGTATCGTCGCTGTCGGGCACGGCGCCGGGCAGATCGGTCCAGCCCCAGCCGCCGGGAGCCGCGCGCGTGAAGGGGTGCACTTGGTCATGCTGGCAAGAGAGCAACCAGCCCAGGCATCCCAGGGCCCCAACCTCGCCGGTGGCCGCGGCCAGGGCCTGGATAGCCAGGGTGGTGTTCCAGGTGGCCAGATTTGCGTCCACCGGCCAGGAACCGTCCTCGCGCATCAGCCCGAGCAGGAAACCGGCGCCGCGGCGTGCCACCGTGTGGTCGGCCCGGCCCGTGGCTGCCAGGCTCATCACCACGAAACTCGTCAGCGGCACTGCCTCCAGGAACCCGCCCGAGGCCGGTTGCATGCGCTCCACTCGGCGCAGACTGCGGCCGACGGCCAGCCGACGCAGGATGCGCAACGTCCGTCGCGCGGGCGGCCCGTGGAAAAACCGCGCCTGGCCGATGGCCACCAAGGCCGGGATTGCATAGCTCACCACCGGCAGTCCCACCCGCGGCAACCACCCGTGGGGCAGGCAGGCCAGCTCGAAGGGCAGCGCCGCCACCTCGTGCCAGTCGACCAGGCCGGCCAGGGCCGCATTGGTCAGGATCGGCGCGGCAAACGTCTGGTCGTCGCCGTAGCGGCGACGGACCGCGTCCAGGCCGCCCTGGCTCGCCAGATACTCGTCGGCTCGCGCGAGTAACTCTCGATCTTCGGGCCGGGCACCGGCACGGTCTTCTTCCTCGCTACGGCCGGACTGTTCGTCTTGCGGCCCAGCCGCGGCCAGATCAAACGCCGCGCGCACCAGCATGGTGGTTGCCACGTTGGAGAAGCTGCGGTCCGTGTCGCCGAACCCACCGTCCGGGTTCTGGGCCCTGCGCAGGTGCGCGATGCCTGCTCGAACCGCCTGCTCACAGGCCCGGCGCCGATCCGGATCCGCGGTCCCGCGGCCGACCAGTGCCAGGGCGCTGACCGCGGTGGCCGTGGCCAGTGCCGAGCTGCAAAGCCGTCCGGTCCAGTGGCCGGCCGGGTTGCGCCGGGCCAGCAGGTCGCGGCGGGCCGTCTGATAGGCCTCCAGCAGTCGGGAGGGGTCGAAGTGGATCATCTCGAAAGCGGACTCTCAAGGCGGTGCCCTCTTCGTCGGAGTGACGATTTCCCTGAGTGTAGAATCGGCCGGTCACTGTGTCGAGTTGTGGGCGGCATTGTTGGCCGAAGCAAGCGCAGCGCCGTTCCGGCGAGCATCTGCCCGAGGGCGGGCAATTGGTTTGGATCGCGAAAGCGTGAAAGAGCGAAAGCGGGAAAGAGTAAAGGCAAGAAGGACGCAATGACCCGGCGTCTCGACAGGCATTGTAGGCCGGAACAAGCGCAGCGCCGTTCCGGCGAGCATCTCCGCGAGGGCGGGCAATTGGTTTGGATCGCGATGATTCTGGGCTTCGGTGTCCAACGCCGCTGGGGCTCGCCGCCCGCCGTAGCCGCCGAAAGCCAGACGGCGGACGGCCTGTAGGGGCGACGCATGCGTCGCCCCTACCGAACGTGCGAGCGTGGCTACCGCTCACGCCCACCGCCGGAACACCAGGCGCCAGCAGAGCTTCAAGCACCAGACGGCCAGCACCAACGCCACCACCACCACGGGAATCCACGGGGCCGCGGCCACCGCGGCGATCGAGACGGCCTGGGCTGTAGACACCAGCGAGGAGATTGACAGGCTGAAGGCCCGGCGCACGCGCGTCGCATAGGTCGGCGCCTCTTCGGGCACGTAGTCGCGGATTTCCTGCACCCTGAGCACAATGGTCGTCAGCGACGTCAGATCGCTGAGCACGCGCAGGCGCCCCTCCATGCGCTCGATCTCCTCGCGCACGCGCGAGATTTCGCGCTCGACAGCCAGGATGTCTTCGAGCTTGCCGGTCGATTCCTCCAGGTGCCGGCGCAGGCGCGCTTCCTCGTCGCGCTTGTTGCGCAGTCGCGCCTCGATGTCGTAGAACTCCTCGCTCACGTCGCTCGAATCCGAACTCACGCTGCGCACTTCGCCCAACCCCCGCGCGGCCGACAGGCACTGCTCATAGTTCTCCACCGGCACGCGCAGCGTCCACTGCCCGGTGCGCTGATAGCCCTCGCTGCCCGTCACTTCCGAGCGGGCCACGTATCCGCCGTATTGCTTGACCAGGGCGTTGACCTGCTCGGGTACCGGGTCGAAATTCTCCACCACCAAATCCACCTCAGCCGTGTAGATGATCTTGCGCTCGATCTTGTCGCCCGGCGGCATGGCGGCTCCCGGCGTGGCGGCTTCGGGCAGCGGGGCCTCCTCAGCGGTTGCCAGCCCCGCGGCCCAACCTTCACCTTCCGAGCCCGACTTGGCACTCGACCAGTCCTCGGCAGACGGCGAACGCGCGTCCATGCCGCAGCCCGCGGTGATCAGGGCCAGCAGAACGATCCAGAACCACGAGGGCAGAAAACGCATGGGTCGGCTCCTGCAAACGAGTTGACCGCCGGGCGAAATGCAAAGCGGCATGGCCAGGAAGTGCAAAATGATAGACACCTACCATGATGATCCTTTCTTGCGCCCGGATATTCCCTTGCCGGCCGTACTTTCGGGCATTCCGGGCCGTCGCGCGTCCCGCTGGCGAACCGCAGCCGCAAGGTGAGCGGTTCGGCTTTTCGCTTTCGGCTTCTGCCTGCCGGGGCTTCACTTTGTTGAGAGCCCCGGCCACCCGTCACGCCCGCGCTTTCGGCTTCTGCCCGCCGGGGCTTCACTTCGTTGAGAGCCCCGGCCACCCGTCACGCCCGCGCTTTCGGCTTTCCGCTTTCGCCCTCATCCCGTGATCTTGTCATCCTGTCCAGAGCCCGGGATAACTCGCGGTGCGCTTGCCCGAATCGGCCGCTGGCGATATGGTGAAAGCTGCTTCAGCAGCCCCTCTGCGTGGTCTTCAGACAGCTCCTGATGGATTGAGCCGTGGGAGTCCATCGATGGTCGACAATGCAGCCTTGGTCACGGTGGTAGCACTGGCCCTGTTGGGTCTGGCGTTTTTCACCTACGGGCGGTTCATGGCCCGACGGATTTTCAAGCTCGACCCGCAGCGCATCACGCCTGCGCACGAGCTGCGCGACGGAATCGACTACGTGCCCACCCAGCGGCCGATCCTCTTCGGCCACCACTTCGCCTCGATCGCCGGATTGGGGCCCATCCTGGGGCCGGCGCTGGCGGTGATCTGGGGCTGGGTGCCCGCGGTGTTGTGGGTGGTCTTCGGCTGCATCTTCATCGGCGCGGTGCACGATCTGGGGGCCCTGGTCGTAAGCCTGCGCTACCAGGGTCGCTCGGTGGGCGACGTGTGCGGCCATCTGATGGGCCAGCGGGCCAGGCTGCTGGCGCTGGTGATCATCTTCTTCCTGATGGCCCTGGCCATGGGGGCGTTTGTCAACGCCATTTCCGCCTTGTTCGTGCTCTTCCGGCCGGATGCGGTCATCCCCTCGCTGGGGCTGATTGTGGTGGCGGTGTGTATGGGGCTGGCGGTCTACAAACTGCGCGTACCGCTGGCCGTGGCTACCGTGGTGGCGCTGGCGGTGTTTGCCGGGCTCATTGCCTCGGGAGTGTGGCAGCCGGTGCCCACCTATCAGTGGTTCCTCTCGCCCGAGACCCGGGCTACCCTGCACGCGGCCGCACGCCAGGGCAACGAGAGCACGAACCAGGCGAAAGCCGGCGGCCAAACGTCGGACGAGCCCGCCGACCCGGAGCAGCCCTCTACTGAGACCGCGGTGGCTGCAACCACGCCCGCCTTTCTGCCGCCGTACGGGGCCAGCGACGCGCAGGAGGTAGTGAAGGCCACCGGCGACATCGCAGCGATCAAGGAGGTCGATGCTTCGATCGATTGGGCGAAATACACCTGGATCGGCGTGTTGCTGGCCTATGCGTTTGTCGCCTCGGTGTTGCCCGTCTGGCTTTTACTGCAACCGCGCGACTACATCAACAGCTTCCAGCTCTATTTTGCGTTGGCCACGCTGTTGATCGGGCTGATCGTGGCGGTGGCCATCGGTGCGCCGGAAGGACACATCGACGCGGCGCGCTTCCGGCCGGACATCCCGCTCAAGCCCGTGGCCGAAGGTGTATCTGCGACCGACAGTGTATCGCCGGCCGAGGTGCCCAAGGCCCCGCCGTGGCTGCCGATTCTGTTTGTGACCATCGCCTGCGGGGCAGTGAGCGGATTCCACGCCCTGGTCTCCAGCGGCACCACGGTCAAGCAGCTCAACCGCGAGACCGATGCCTGGCCGATCGGCTACGGCGGCATGCTGGTCGAAGGCGTGCTGGCCGTCCTGGTGATCATGGCCTGCGTGGCTGGATTGGGCGCCGAGGCCTGGGGCGAAAGCGGCGTGTATGCCACGTGGAGCGGGATTTCCGGTGGGCTGGCCTCGAAGCTCAGCGCCGTGGTCCACGGCGGGGCCAACTTCGCCAAACACCTGGGCATCCCGGTCGAGTATGGGCGGGCCCTGCTGGCGGTGACGATCGTCTCCTTTGCGCTGACCACGCTCGATTCGGCCACGCGCCTGCTGCGATTCAACGTGGAGGAAATCTGTCGCTCCGTACGGCTCAAGCCTTTGGCCAACCGCTATTTCGGTTCGCTGGTGGCGGTGGGCGGCATTGCGTTTTTCGGGCTGGTGCCGGCCGGAATGGCCCTGTGGACGCTCTTCGGCACCACCAATCAATTGCTGGCCGGGCTCACATTGCTGACCGTGAGCGTGTTTCTCTACAAGCTTCGTCGGCCGGTGGTCTACACGCTCGTGCCCATGGTCTTGATGCTCGTTTTCTCCGTGTGGGCCATGTGTGTGACGCTGTACGGCTTTTGGACCAGGCCCGACCAGGACTGGCGCTGGGTGCTGACAATCGTCTCGCTGTTGGTGCTGGGGCTGTCGTTCTGGCTGATCGTCGAGGCGATCTTGAGCTTCCGCGGACCGCGGGGAGAGCCGCCCGAAGAGCAGCCCGGGCAGCCAGCGCCCGCGGCCGAAGAGGCCTTGGCCCCGCTACATTAAGAGCGCGTATTTGAATCGGGAGGGCGAGGCTCCCGCCGAGCCGGGAAAGGCGCCGCGTTCATACTGTTTGCGCCCAGAAATGACTCGTTTAACGGCAAGCCGAAGGCGTCGGTAAAGCCAGTACGCAGTCGCCTCCGGCTCGCCGTTAAACGAGAGAACGGGACATTCTTAGCCGCGAGCAATATAACGAGCATCCTCGGCTCAGCGGGAGCTTCGCCCTCCCAGTTGGTTTGCCTCGTCCTCCCGGTAGTTTGCTTCGCCCTCCCGAATGCGGCTCGGCAGGAGCCTCGCCCTCCCGGTGGCTTGCTTCGCCCTCCCGGTGGTGTTCTACGCCCCTGGACTTTTTCTATTTTGCCTAGTTTCGCGCATGTACGCGAGGATCAAAGTCCGCACGGCGACCATCGGGGCACAGCTTCCGGTCCTTCTGCACCCGGCGGATGTTCCCCCGGTCTGCCGATCTTGCGGACTCAGCCACGGTTCCCTACAATCCGCGGCCCGGCGCTGAAAGCGCTTGTTTGGGGCCCCGCCCCAGGCCCAGAGCGGGTCACCGTGAACTGCCGGCCGCCACGACCCGTAGATGAGGAGGCACGGCCAGCAGAGCCGGCCGTGGTGGCGCTGTTCCCCAGGCCCGATGCGGCGCGGCCTTGGCACCAGCGGGAAGTTCGGTCAAAATAGGAGTGATCGGCCAACTCATCACGAGCGCCGGCGGCGACACGTTCGGAGCGAGCGGTGTTGCAGGAAAGCTGCAAGTGATTCGATAAGGCAGCGCGCCCGTTGGGTTGCGGCCTCGCGGCGGAGCGGAGCTGATCGTCAAAGCTGTTGCAAGCGCTTCCGGAGCGCGTTTCGATACGAAAGGGGCGTTTACAGTTCGAGTGATTCCTCGGCAACCGATCGGCCGATGAGACCAGCGCGGCAGAAGAGCACCGCCTGAGCAAGCCAAGGTCGGTTGTGGAGGATGCGTCGAGCTATACTTTGCAGGGAAGCCCTTTGGTCAACGCAGATGGAGCACGAGGATGCACATTTACGGTCCTGCACACCTGCACGGTCCTCAACCGATCGGTCCGCCGCACACGTCGCGGCCGGCGCAACCCGCTCAGGGAACCCAGCCGGGGCAGATTCGCGACGAGCTGCAAATCTCCGAGGCGGCACGCCTGGCTGAGCAGGCCCAAGGGGCCGCCGACATCCGCTGGGATCGGGTGGAGGCGATCCGGGCCGAGTTGGCGCGGGGCACCTACGAGACGGCCGAGAAGCTGGAGATCGCGCTTGATCGTCTGCTGGACGAGATCGGCTGAGGCAAGGGACCCGGTGCCGAGATGTCGCGAAGCTTCGCCCTGGGCTCGGTGCGCGTGGGGCGCACACCGGTCGAACAGTTCGCCGGGTTTCTCCAGTCCCAGGGCAAACGTCTGACCGCTCAGCGGCGCCTGATCGTCGAACAGGTCTTCAGCCATCACGACCACTTCGACGTCGAAGAGCTGCTCGACCATCTCAAACGGCTCATCAGCCAGCGCAAAGTCAGCCGGCCGACCGTCTACCGCACCCTCTACGAGCTGGTCGAAGCCGGCATGTTGCGCAAGATGACCCTCTACGGACGCGCCGTCTACGAGCACCAGTACGGCTATCCCAGCCACGATCACCTCCACTGCCAGATCTGCAATCGGCTGATCGAGTTCCGCAGCGACGAGCTGGAACGCATTCGCGAGGCCGTGGGCCGGGAATATGACTTCCAGGTGATCGAACACCGCATGTTCATCAGCGGCATTTGCGCCAAATGCCGGCGCGGCAGGAGCCGCCGACGGCCGGGCCGGCCTCACGGGCTGTGAGGGATGGCCGCGGGCGATTTGTTTTTCCGTAACCGTTCACGGGCCGCTGCCCGTTTTCGGGCCATTTCGCGTGGATAGTCGCCTTTCGCTCCGCGAAAGCAGCGCCGCTTTCGCGGAGCGAAAGGCGACAATGACGGCCCGGGACGTTACCAGGTCACCGCGGGCCAGCACCCGGAGAACGAGTCGATCGAATTCGCCGTGCCCAGCCGTCGCCGGCCTCCGGCGAAATCCGCAGGCCAGGGGCGTTGAGACAGCGCGCCCTGGGGCAGACATGGAGGGTGGGTCAAGCCGAAGGTGCAGACCCACCGGGAATGGAGTTCGAAAGCGGAAACGTTCGGCGAGCCGCTTACCGTGAGCCGGCGGCTGGCTCCGCGCGAGCGAAAACCGTTCCATGTGGCAGAACCTGCGAGCCGTGGGGTTGATCCCCACGGGAGGAATGTGGGTGGGTCTCACTGCCGCTCGACCCTACAAGCTGCGGTTCGGGGCGATTCCCCAGCGGCCGCGATTTGCGTATGATTGGGGATGAGCGGCCTCGAAGGCCGTGGGCGCGGCTGGGAAGGAACGCTGGCGGGGCGTGGGAAACCGGGCAGCGCCTGCAGCCGCGAATCGACGCAATCGCAGTGTGCAGCCATGTCCAGAAAACATCGCCACTCAGCACGACGACGGACGGGCAAAAAGAAAGGGACCGGCGGGGGCCCCAAGCCCGGCTATGCCGGTCCGCTCGAACCGATCGACGAGTGCCGCTGGCGCATTCCGCGCGAGTACAAGGCCGGCATGCGCGTCGACGGGGTGATCTTTGCCGACGAGCGGCTCATCGAGCAGGTGCGCACCGATCAGGCCCCGGAACAAGTGGCCAACGCGGCCTTCCTGCCGGGCATCCAAGAGGCCAGCCTGGCCATGCCCGACATCCACTGGGGCTATGGCTTCTGCATCGGCGGCGTGTGTGCCACCGATCCGGCCGAGGGCGGTGTGATTTCGCCCGGCGGGGTGGGCTACGACATCAACTGCGGCGTGCGCCTGCTGCGCACCAAGCTGCCCACCAGCGAACTGCGCCCCCGCCTCCAGTCGCTGGCCGAGACGCTCTTTCGCCGCATCCCGGCCGGCGTGGGCACCGGCGGGCCGTATCTGTTCGACGGCAAGGAGCTGAAGCAACTGCTCAGTGAAGGCGTTGGTTACCTGGCCTCTCGCGGCCTGGCCACGCCCGACGACATCGAACACACCGAGGCCCGGGGCTGCCTGCCCGACGCCCGGCCCGAGTATGCCAGTCCTCGCGCCTTGGAGCGCGGAGGTGACCAGTGCGGCACGCTGGGCTCGGGCAACCACTTCCTCGAAATCCAAGTGGTCGACGAGGTCTTCGACGAACAGGCTGCAAAGGTGATGGGCCTGGAGCCGGATGCGGTTTGCGTGATGATCCACTCGGGGTCGCGCGGGCTGGGCTACCAGGTGTGCGACGATGCGCTTAAGGACCTGCGCGGCGCGCCGGCCCGATATGGCATCGAACTGCCCGACCGCCAACTGGCCTGCGCGCCGGTCGAAAGCCCTGAAGGACAGCAGTATCTCGGCGCCATGCGCTGCGCGGCCAACTATGCCTGGGCAAACCGCCAGTTGCTCATGTGGCAGACGCGCGAGGCACTGGCAGAGTTTTTCGGGCAAAGCTGGGAGGAGCTGGGCATCGAGCTGGTCTACGACGTGGCCCACAACATCGCCAAGCTGGAGGAGCACAGTATCGGCGGCAAGCGAAAGCTGGTGTGTGTGCACCGCAAGGGGGCGACGCGCGCCTTCCCCGCCGGACATCCCGACGTGCCGTCGCGCTACCGGGAAATCGGCCAGCCGGTAATCATCCCCGGCGACATGGGGCGGGCGAGTTGGGTGCTGGTGGGCCAGCCGCAGAGCATGGAACTGAGCTTCGGCACCACCTGCCACGGAGCCGGTCGATTGCTCAGCCGCACCGCGGCCGTCCAACGCGCGCAAGGGCGCCGAATCGACCAGGAGCTGGCCGAGCTGGGCATTGTGGCCCGGGCCCGAAGCCGCAAGGGACTGGCCGAAGAACAACCCGAAGCGTATAAAGACGTCAGCCAGGTGGTGGAAGTGGTCCATCGGGCGGGGCTTGCAAAGAAAGTTGTGCGCCTGCGCCCCGTGGCCGTGGTCAAGGGTTAGAACTTGTAAACGAATCGTTTCCCCAGTCCGGTGCCCGGGCCCGGGTGGCCGGGGCTGGAGCGAAGCGAAGCCCCGGGAAGTACTGTCCTTGCAAGTTCTTAGTCCCGAAGCTTGGCGCACTCGTAGCGCCCACAGGAGGCGATGAAACCATGAACCCCATTGTCGCTCGGTGGCATTGCTCCGCGGTTGCGTTGGCCGGCGGTTTGGCCGTCTGTGTGGCGATGTTGGGTTGCCGCCGGACCACGCCGCCCGGTACGCCCACAGGAGGGTCGGAGCAGCCCGAAGCCCGTTCGCATACAGGAGATGAAGTCATGTCCATTCAGGTAACCAGTCCAGCCTTTGAACACGGCAAGCCGAT
>CAYXPN010000210.1:0-10438 GCA_964467075.1 uncultured Planctomycetaceae bacterium | reverse complement strand
CGCACCGTGCGGGTTGATCGTTGGGCGGACGGCGCGTGCGTGCAAAGCACGCACCCTACGGGCTACTTTTCGCTGCCCACCAGCGAAAGCTGCAATCCGCTGGCCTGGGCCGTGTAGAAGATGCGTCCGTTGGACACCACGCCGCCCACGCACTCGCGCCCGTCCACGCAGGGGCCGCTCCAGGCCAGTTTCGCCCCCTGGGAGAGGTCCACCAGGTCGGCGTTGGTGCCCAGCAGATACGGCCGGCTGTAGCTGAAGCGCGTGCAGGCGTAGCCGTGGTTGAAGCGCGAGCGGACGCGCCCGGACTGTTTGTCGAGCAGGAAGGCCTTGCCGCCGTAGGCAAACGCGAACAGGAAATCCCCGCCCACGGTCACCACGTTGATCGCCTTGGTGATCGGTTCCGACTGCCAGACGAGGCTGCCGTCGCGTGCATCGAGGCACCACACAAAGCGCTCGTCGGTCTCGGCATCCGGCGGGTTGTAGCCGCCCAGGTAGAGCCGGCCCGCTTCGGCCGAGAGCGTGCAGCCCGCGGTCACACTGTGTTTCGTGTTGGCCCACAGCACGCGCCCGGTGGCCGGGTCCATAGCCGCGGTGATGCCCGTGGGCCCCGGCTGGCCGCGGCGGCGCGCCGCATAGCCGAAGAAACACGAGTAGTAGAGCTTCTCGTCCATCAGGCACAGCCCGGCGTCGTCGCCGCCGGAGCCGTAGTCCGAGAAGTCCACGGTCCATACCTCGCGTCCCGTGTCGATGTCCCAGGCGCGCACCAGCGGC
The DNA here is from genome assembly GCA_964467075.1 of uncultured Planctomycetaceae bacterium. GTDB lineage: Bacteria > Planctomycetota > Planctomycetia > Pirellulales > Thermoguttaceae > CAYXPN01. The sequence goes on along the minus strand of CAYXPN010000210.1, from coordinate 9,667 downwards.
CGCTGCGAGTCGGGATAGAAGGGATTGTCGTGGCTGTAGAGCCAGCTTACCTCCCCTTCGGTGGTCTCGGGCAAGGGATTGGCCTTGTTCTGGCGCATCACGTAGATGCCCGTGCCCCGCGGCACATAGCCCCCGGTGCTGAACTGGTAGATGGCCAGATTGCGCCAGACGACCGGCGGTTGCTGGCGGCTCCAACTGGGCGAACCGCTGAAAGGGGCTTCCCAGAGCAGGCGTCCGGTGGCCGCGTCGAAACAGCGCATGAGCGACCGCTTCAGTCCGGCCTGCGGCACGAGCAGGCGCCCGTTCCAATACAGCGGCGAAGTGAAGCTCAGGTGTACGCCCGGTGCATACCAGCGCCAGAGCAGTCGCCCGGTTTGTTGCTCCACGGCAAACACCTGGCCCTCGGCCGTATGGGTGTACATGCGCCCGCCGCCGCAGACCGGCAGGTGTTTGAACGTTCCCTGATAGCGGCGAATCCACTGGATGTGCAGCGGGGGTTTGATTCCCTGGTCGTTGGCGTTGGTATTGCGAAAATCGCCGAAATTGGTGAACCAGTCGTACTCCGCGCCGGCCTTGTCGCCCTCGAGCGGCGTGCGGATACGCCACAGTTCCAAATCGCGCTTCGGCAGCGGGGCCTGGCCTTCGGGGCCGAGGATGTAAAGATAACCGTCGTCGCAGCCGAAATAGACGCGCCCGTCACACACGCACACCGGCGCCGTGATCGCGCGTCCAAAGGCGGTGGCAAACGACCAGACCCTCGGGCCGGCGCCGGACGGTTCGCTAGTGCTTGAAACGCCGCCCGCGTCGGGAAGCTCGCCGGTGCCTGAGAGCGAGACCACATAGAGCCTGCCGTCGAGCCCGCCGTAGACCACCTGGTGGCGAAGCACGATCGGCGCGGCGATCGAGGCCGCGGGGCAAAGCACCTGGGGCTCTTCCACCTCCGGCCGGTGCAGGCACAAGCCCAATCCCTGCTCGGGCCGGCAGCGGAACACGTCCGCCCCGCGCAGGCTCACGGAAGAGAAGCTCAACAGGCCCGGCATGTCGTTGCGCGTCAGGGTGCCGGGCACCGAGCCGACCTCAAACGTGCCGTCGTCCTTCAGACGCAGGGTTTCCACGCGCCCGGTGTTGTCGCGCCGGTGCCACTGGCGATAGGCCGTGCCGTCCGGGCCGATACTGAGCCCGAACGTGGCCGGCAGCTCACGGCCTGCATAGGGCGGCACCAGGCCGACGCCGCGCAGTTCGGGCCCGTCGCCGGTGTCTTCCAGCCAGACGGTCTCTCCGCCGGCGGGCACCACCAGCGTGCGCTGCCACAGGGCGATATTGCGCGAGCAACAGAACTGGTCGCGCCAGGTGGCGCGCCCGCCCTTGTGCTCCAGCCAGTCGGCGCCGCTGAAGCGGTCGCCCTCAAAGCCCAGGCGCTCGCGCACGTAGTCCCAAGTCCAGCAGACCTGTCCGTCCGGCTCCACCGCGTAAACGCGTGCGCCGAGCGTGGCGAAATAGACCCGGTCCCGGCCGACCACCGGGGAGCTGAAGATCGGCTCGCCGCAGTCGATCCGGCGCACGACGCGGCCGTCCTCGGCATCCACCACGTAGTACGTCCCCGCGGTGGTGCCGAAGTGCAGATAGCCCCGGCATATGGCCGGCGAAGAGACATTATTGCAGTTCAAAGGCCCGCCCGCAGTAGCCAGTTTCCAGATTACTTCGCCGGTTTGCGCGTCGAGGCAAAAGGCCACGCCGGAGCCATCGACCACAAACGCGCGCCCGTCGGCCACCACCGGGGCGGTGAACACGGCGTCGGTCAACGGCACGGCCGCGATCAGCCCGAGCGGCACGTCGAGCGCGCGGTCGGGCACGTCGCCGGAATGGCGGGGGTCAAACTTTAACTGGACCCAATCCTCGGCCGCCACTGCGCGGCGGGCCGAAAAGCCCACCAGCGCGCAGAGTCCGACAGTAAGAGCCAACAGGCGCGTCGTGTTGCGCATGGTTTCCCCCCCTGGTAATGTCGTGAACGATCGGAAAACGTTGATCCGGCGAGCCGCTCACCGTGAGCCGGCGGTTCACGCAGCAGCGCCGAGGAGCGTTGCGTCACACTGGTTCGGCCGCTGCCGGAACGACCGGCGTGCGGTTCAACGCCGCGTGGTTGGTGGCGCCACCCGAACCGGGAGCTCACGCTCCCGGCTCGCCACACTGTCGTGTTCACCGCGTTGCTACATTTGACGCGCATTCGCCCTCGACTCGGCCACCTCCGCTTCCACCAGGCTGCCCTCCTCCAGCAGGATGATCCGCTGGCCGAACCCGGCCGCTTCCGCGTCATGAGTAACCAGCAACACCGTGCCGCCCTGGCGGTGGAACTCCGCGAGCAGCTCCAGCACGTTCCGGCTGCTGCGCGGGTCCAGGTTGCCGGTCGGTTCGTCGGCCAGGATGATCTTCGGCTGGTTGATCATCGCCCGGGCAACGGCCACGCGCTGCCGTTCGCCGGCGCTGAGCTCGGCGGGGCGGTGCTTGAGCCGATGGGCAAGCTGGAATCGTTCGAGCAAGTCCTGGGCACGGCGCCGCGCAGAAGCGCTCTGGCCCGGCAGGGCCCCGGCCGCCACATTGTCGAGCACCGTCAGATAAGGCAGCAGATGGAACATCTGGAAGACAAAGCCGACGCTGCGCGCACGGAATCGCGAGAGTTCGGCCGCGGCCGCGGCTCCCAGCTCCAGCCCGGCCACCACCACGCGCCCGCACGTGGGCCGAGCCAGTCCGCCGGCGAGCATCAGCAACGTGGACTTGCCGCAGCCGCTCGGCCCCTGGACCGAGACGAACTCCCCCGGAGCTACGTGGAAACTGGCTTCGCGCAAGGCGTGCACCGGGCCGTTGGCTGTTTGATAGACCTTGCTGACCTTCTCGAACTCGATCATCGGCACGCTTCTCGCCCGGTTGTGAAACGAGTGCAGATTGCCCGAACAAACGGTCCGCGAAGCTGCACTCGCCGCAACGCGAAGGCAGCGGGCAAAGCCCCCCCTGCTCAACTCGAACCCCCGGCGCGCAGCACCACGAACCCCAGCGCGATGACCACCAAGGCCCCGCCGCCCACCAGCGCGCCCGCGATCCAAACCTGGCGCCGCACCGCCCGTGCGGCCTCGATCGAATCGGACTCCTCAGCGCCCGCGGATTCGGCACCGCCGCCGGCCAGGCCCTCTGCCGCGGGCCGGGATGCCTCGGGGTCTGCTGCCCCGGGTTCCGCTGCCCCGGGTTCCGCTGCCCCGGGTTCCGTTGCCCCGGGTTCCGTTGCCCCGGGGTGCAGCGTGCCCGGCTCGTTCGCCGGCGGCTCGGCCGAGGCCACACCCTCTTCCACTTGCGGCTCTTGGTCCGGGTAATATGGATAGTCATATTGCCAATCATCTTGGGCCAGTGACTCGTCGGTGGCCATCCACTGGTCGGCCGTCTTGTTCCAGTCCCAGCACATCAACAGGTCCATGCCGGGATTCTGGTCCTTGATGATGCACGAGCACGGCCCCGTGAGAAAATACACACACTCGACCAGGTTCTCGTAGTTGATCCCCTTGCCGATAAACGGCGGCAAGGCACGCCCGCGCCCGTAGATGCCGAAGACCATGGGCTCTTCGGGGAATTCGTCCAGATCGGGTTCCACGGCCAGCAGGCTGCGCACCAGCCACTGCTCGGCCTTGTCGTCGCGCGATACCTTGACGACCGCCAGCTTGAAGCCTGCCGGGGCCTCTTCCGGCTCGGCGGCATCTTCGGCCTCTGGTGAAGAGGCTGCCTCGGCCGCGGCCTGTGTACCCTCGGCTTCCGGCTCGCCGGCTCCTGTCTGGTCAGCTCCTGTCTCGTCGACGCCCTCGGGGGAGTCGCTTTCGCCTGTCTGCGCCGGGCCCACCGGTTCGACAGCCGGCAGCCCATAGGGATCGGCACCGTCGAGGTTGAACTTGCCGGCCGCGGCGTCGGCCACCAGTTTCTCGACCGCCTTTTGTACGCGCGCATTCTCCTCGGCGTCCGGTCCGGTCAGGATCAGCAGCACCGCGGCATGACCCTCGTCGAACGCCCGGCCGATCTGCTTCCGCGCCGGCGAATCGACCAGCGCGGCGATGGTCTGCTCGTCCAGGCGCCCGGAAAACAGGTGCGATCCCCAGGCCGTGTAGACCAGGGAAACCGGTTCTCCGGCACCTTCGTCGCACGCGTGCCAGGCATCGACCACGATCTGCGGGAGCTGTTCAAGTTGGTCCTTGTCTGTGCCGTCGATCAGCTCGAGCACCAGATTGGCCGGCGGCTCTGCCTGGCCCGAGTCGCGGATCAATTCGTGGACGGCCTGGTCTTCCGGCGCAGGTTGCGCGTGATGGAAATAGAACACGTAATACGGCGCCGTGGCCCAGTTGTACATGGCATAGCGATAGACCGGCGTGGTACACGCACACGCGCACTGGGCGCCCACCGCGCTGGGGAACAGCACGGCCGCTACGACGGCCGCGGTCCAACGCAGGGCCCGCCTTCTGGCGCGCAGCAGGCCGCCTTGCCGCGACCGCACATGGTTCGGCAACGGGCGGCTTTCTGCTCCGCGGGACGCCGCACGCGCGGCTCCTTCAGCAAGGCGGGGAAGTCTGGACGAGTCGAGTCGACTCACGGGCGGGCCTCCTGATAGGTGGGACATGTCTGGCAATGGACGCCTCGCGGGCGGGAAGTGTCCGGGAATGGACACCAATGCACTATACCAGCCTGAGGGCCGCGAGACAAACGCCCCGGGACCGGGAAGAACGCGCAGGGCAGCACGCTGGGCCATAATTCCACCCGAGTCGCGCCGGGAGGGCGAGGCTCCCGCCGAACCGCCAACATCGGAGCGAAAAAGGGTTCGGCCCACTCATCCTCCCGCGCCCACTTGGCCCACCGGCGGCCCTGCCCCGAAATCCGCCCGCACTTGGAGTGCCTCGGCGAGCCGATGAAGATACTCAATGCGAGGTATCTCTGTAGCACCCATCGTAGCCAGATGTGGCGTAAGCTGCTGGATGTCGAGCAGGCAGTATCCTTGCCCGCGCAGCTGCCCGACCAGGTGAACCAGGGCCACCTTGGAGGCCTCGCTCACGCGGTAGAACATCGACTCGGCCGCAAACAGGCCCCCGATGGCCACCCCGTAGACGCCGCCGGCCAGCCGACCCTCACGCCATGCCTCGACACTGTGGGCATGGCCCAATCGGTGCAGCCGGAGATAGGCCCGGATCATCCCCGGCGTGAGCCACGTGTGGCCGCGCCGGCCCGGGGCCGCGGCACAACCCCGGATCACCCCCTCGAAATCCCGGTCCAGGCTAAGCTCGAACCGGCCGCTGCGCAGCGTGCGCGCCAGGCGCCGCGACACGTGGAACCGCTCAAACTCGATCACCGCGCGCGGGTCGGGCGACCACCAGGGAATCGGCGTGCGGGGGTCCTCGATGGGCCAGGGAAAGATGCCGTGGCTGTAGGCGTCCAGGAGCCACTCGGGCGACAACTCGCCGCCGAAGCCCACCAGCCCGCCCGGATCGACTTGCTCGGCCGGAGGGAAGAAGCGTGAGGGCGGCAGGATGGTCATGGCGTTCTCTTGGGTGGCGGATATGGTCCGGGTTGGCCGATCGCCCGCATCGGGTTGGTGGCTCAGCCGTTCGGGGGAGCATGCCGGGTGGTCGTTTGCGGGGGCCGCTGGCCCGAACGTCACTTCACCCCGAGTCCGGGCTCTTGCATTATAATGGGTGCCGTTGGACAAGAGGCCCGCGGGGGGCGAGCCGGCTGGGACGAAGGCCCGCCACGGGCTTTGTGCCCGGCAGCCGGGCGGCGTGCAGCGGTGGGGTGTGGTGTGCTTTCGTCCAGGGGCGAGTTCAGCCGACCAAGCGGAGGACAGACCGATGGGCAGCTTGCACCAACCGGGTTGTGTTCGATTCTCCGAGGCGCGAAGGCAAGCCGGAAACCCGCCTGGGCGATTCGCCGGCGCTGCCCACGGCGCTGTGGTCCTGGTGACGGTTGCCTTCGTGGCAGGCTTCGCTGCGATTACTTGCGCGGCAGCAGCGGAGAGCAAGCCGGCCGAGATGGACATTGTGCGCAAGGGGCAAGCGGTGGCCGTCGTGGTAGTCGAGCCGTTGGCGGCCGAGCCGGAGACGCCGGCCGGAGCCGAACCGGCGGCGCGCCGTTCAGGCGGGCGCAGTCCCGACGCCGACACCCAGGCCGCGGGAGTGCTGGTGGATTGGATTCACAAGATGACCGGCGCAAGCCTGCCGGTGGTTGCGGAGGCGCCGGCAGAAGGGCCGGCGATCCTGGTGGGGCGTGCTGCGGTGCGCGCAGGACTGAAGCTCGACGACATCCCCAGTCCCAGCCGCGAGGGCCTGCGCATCCGTTGTGACGGCCGGCGCGTGCTCCTGGCCGGGCAGAACGATACGGCCACGATCAAGGCGGCCTGCCGGCTCTTGGAACACTTCGGCTGCCGCTACTTGATGGACCACCCGCTCGGCGAGGTCTATCCGCAGATGGACACACTGAGCGTCGGACCGCTGGAGATCACGGAGAAGCCGGACTTCCTGTGCCGGAAGATCTGGGGCTCGCAATGGACCGGCCGCTCGCTCTGGAAGATTTGGAACGGGGCGGGCGGCGTTGACCTTTCCACCCAGCACGCCTGGGGACAATACGTGTCGAAAGACCTGTTCGCCACCCACCCCGAGTATTTCCGCCAGCGCGACGATCGGCGCGAGCCGAGCGACTGGTATTGCACCAGCAACCCGGGCCTGCGCGCCGAATTCGCACGCGGCGTGATCGCGCGCATCGCTGCGGGAACGACCCACCCGTCGATCTCGCCGCCCGACGGACGCGGATATTGCGAGTGTGCGGCCTGCCGGGCCCAGGACGATCCGCAGTCGATCGAGCCTTCGTCCGGGCACGTGAACCTGACGAATCGCTACGTGGATTTCTACCAGGACGTGGCCGGCCGTGTGGCGCGGACGTATCCCGGTGCGATCCTCAACTTCTACTGCTACGCCGACTACACGCAGGCGCCCACCAGCGGCATCCGGCTGCACCCGAACCTGTGCGCCTGGATTGCGCCGATCCGCTATTGCCGCTATCACCACATCGGCCAGGCCGAGTGTCCCTCGCGCCGCCAATTGGCCGAGTTGATCGACGGCTGGGCCCGGGGCGCGCGGAAGATCGCCTATCGCACCTACAACTACAACCTGGCCGAGTGCGTGGTGCCGTTTTCGAAAATCTCGATCTGGAAACACGACATCCCGTATTTGCACCGCAAGGGCTGCGTGGGTATCAACCTGGAGACGCTGGCCAACTGGCAAATCTACGGCCCGCACATCTGGCTGAGCATCCGGCTGGCCTATGATCCCCAGGCCGATGCGGACGCACTGATGGACGACTACTTCCAGCGCTTCTACGGCCTCGCGGCCGGGCCGATGAAGGACTACTGGCTGGGCATCGATCGGGCGTTTGCCGAGCTGGACTGCCACTCGGGCAGCTTTTTCGCGTTGCACCGCGTCTATACGCCGGAGTTTCTGGCCGCCTGCCGCGAGCGGATCAAACAGGCGACGGGCGCAGCGCGTGGCAATGCCACCTATGCCGCGCGCGTGGCCGCGGCTGCCGAGGGGCTGCAAAACGCCGAGCAGTACATCGCCCTGCGCGAGGCAATCAATCGCGGCCGACTGCAACAGGCCCGGCAGGTCTATGATCGGCTGCTTGCGCGCAGCCAGCAGAACGTGGAGTCGGGACTGGGCAACCACTACACGGTCAACTACCTGCAACGTTTCCTGGGCCGGATGGTCGAAGCCGCGGACGAGGCCACCCGGCCGCCGCGGCGCCTGGCGAGCGTACTGCCCGACCGTTGGCGCCTGGCCTACGACGAGGCGGATCAGGGCGTGGAGCTTGGCTACCCAAAGCCGGACTTCGACGACAGCGCTTGGCGCGAGGTGGCCACCTGGAGCGATACACTCGACGCCCAGGGACTGCCCGACCGGCAAACGATCATGTGGTATCGCACGCGCTTCGACCTGCCGGCCGAGGCGCGCCGCGCGCGGGTCTCGTGGCGCCTGGTGTTCCTGGAGATCGACGGCGATGCGACCGTGTTCGTCAACGGGCGGCAGTTGGGCGCAAGCGAGAAGAAGCGACTGCCGTTTGCTGTGGACGTGGACCGTTCACTACTTCGGGACGAGGGAAACGTGGTGGCGCTGAGCGTGGACCATTCGGCGATCACGGACTTGGATTTGGGGGGCATTCTGCGGCCCGTGCTGCTGCTCAGCGCCCCGGCCGCGGAGTAGGCGTCCGCTTGGGGCAAAGGCGGGCTGAGACAAACAGTGACATATCATCAAAGGAGTTCCCATGATGGCGGTGATTACTGGTCAGCACCGGGGCATCTGGTTGGGAGTTGTGAGCGGCCTGCTGCTGGGGCTTATGGCGCACAACGCCCGGGCCGATCAGTCCTGGGGCCTGAAGCTCATGCGCCCCGATTCGCTCGTGGCTTGGGACTATGGCGCCGACGAGCCGCGCGCCTGGACCATAGCCGGCGGACGCCTGAGCGGCACCAAGGACAGCAGCCCGCTGCTTTCGGGCTTCTCGTTCGGCGACGTGGAGCTGCGTTTTCGCTGGAGCACGGCCGAGGGCGCACACTGGCGCGTGCAACTGCCCGAGGTGCCCGCGGGCAAGGGTCTGGAGATCATCTTCTGCGAGGGCGACGGCTGCGGGCGCGTGCTCGAGGGTGATCGGCAGTTGGCCCCGGGCAAGCGCCTGGAGTCCGCGGCGCGCGGCGACGAACCGCAAGCCCACACGGCAACTATCCGCCGTGGCGAAGGCAAGCTGGTCGTCAGCGTGGATGGCCAGCAAGTCGCCGAGGTGGCGGTGGAACCGGGCCGGCGTTTCGGGCTGGGGCTGGCGCTGACGGGCGGCCCGGGCACGATCGAGGACCTGCGCGCACGCGAGCCGCTCGGCGAGCCCATGATCCGCGGCAACGACCTGAGCAACTGGTGGACGCCGGGCGACATGAGCAAATGGACCGTCGAGGACGGCCAGCTTGTGCGCATGGAGCGGGCGGGCAACTACCTGCGCACCAAGCGCGAGTACGGCAATTTCACGCTCTCGCTCAGCCTGCTGATGAAGGAGCGCACCAACTCGGGGCTGGGCATCCGCACTCCGCGCGACGGCTGGCCCTCGAGCGACGGCATTGAATTGCAATGGCTCGATCGGCCGGGCACCGGCGGCACCGGGGCCAACCTGGCGCTCTACGGCAATCTGCCGCCGCTGGACAATGTGTATCGCTCGGGCGAGTGGAACGACCTGGTCGTGAAGACCGACGGCTGGATTATTTCCGCCTGGCAGAACGGCGAGCTGGTACAGCATTGCAACACGCGCCATCATCCGGAACTGAAGCACCGCAACCTGCGCGGGTGGATCGGTTTCCAGGATCACGGCGGCTGGGTGCGCATGCGCGACCTGCACCTGCTCGAGGCCCCGGAGGGCACCGGGCTGGAGGCGTGGGCGCGGGCACGACCTCGCCAGGCCGGCGTGCTCTTGATCGATCGGCTGATGAACCCCGAGAGCGTGATCGCGCCCGACGGCGTGCGCAGCGCCGCGATTGCGGTCGAATTGCCCGGCAGGGCACCGGCCGAATAGACCAGCGCGACCGCCAGCGGCGGGTGGCCGGGGCTGGACGGCCGCCCAAAGG
>CAYXPN010000209.1:3120-10463 GCA_964467075.1 uncultured Planctomycetaceae bacterium | reverse complement strand
TTCCGTAGGGTGCGTGCTTGCACGCACGGGAAGCAGTTCTCTACACCGCGCGCTGAGAACCCCCAACGGGGTTCGATGTCGAAGCCCGGGGTCAGCGCAGCGGCGCAGCCGCGAAGCGCCACCCTGGGTCACTGGCCAGCCAATTCCCCCATCTACCCCGAACGGGGTTGCATTAACCGAAGTCCTCAGCGACCGTATGGAACCCCTTTGGGGTACGATCGAAACGAACCGCTAGCGTCGCGCGGCAGGAACCGGATCGAGTGCATAAAGCGCTTCGGGCGCAAGGTCGGCCCCGTTGGGCCAAACGACCGTACGTGCCACCGGATCGAGCGTGACTTGCGAAAACCGGGCGCTGTCTTGAAGCGGCTCGAATACCGGCCCTGTGAGCAGCGGCGAGACGTCCACAACCTTCGTAACGCCGTTATCAAACGACAAGTGCAGCAGATGTCCCCCGCGCCATTCCACTTCGTCGATGTGTAGCATCAGTCAAGTCACTCCAAAGGATCAATCGGCACGAGCGGCTCGCCCCGCTGCGCCCGATGCCAGGCTCGTAGGCCGGAACAAGCGCAGCGCCGTTCCGGCGTGGGCCGCCTGCTGCCGGCTGGGTGCACGCCCCTTGAGCAAAAGCGATGAGTGGGGTCCCTGTCGTGGCCGGCCCGTCCGTCTGCCACGCCCTTCTCAGGGCGTGCCACCGGTCCGGACAGCACTGCTGGACAAGCCAGCAGTGGCACCCGGCGCAGCGTGGTGCCGGAACGGCGTCGCTTGCGCGACTTGTTCCGGCCTACGTTCCTGGCACCCTTCAAGCCCTAACAACTTGTAAGTGCGTTACTTCCCGGGGCTTCACTTCGCTCCAGCCCCGGCCACCCCGGATTGGCCCTCGGAGTGGGGAAACAACTCGTTTACGGGCCCTAAGGCCCGGCGAAGTCGTTGCCGGAATCGTCTCCCAGCATGCGTTGTATCTCGCGCAGTCCCTCTTCGTCCGCCCCGCCCGCCTGGGCCGCCAGCAAAGCAGCCACGCGGCCGAGATGCACGTAGACCTCGCGCACCAGGCGGCCCTTCTCATTGTCCGCGCTAAGCGCCGCCAGGTGGGCCGCCACGGTGAACTGATCCCCCCGGGCGATCGGGCCGGTCAGTGCCCGGGCCGGCCCGAGCCGGAAGATGTTCTCCGCGGTCTCCAGCACGATCGGGCGCAGGAGCACCGCGGCCTGGTCCCGGGCAATGCCCGCCTGTTCCAGGCACTCAAACGCCGTCTCCATCAGCGCCGCCAGGTAGTTGCAGGCCAGCACCGTGGCCGCATGATAGAGCGGCTTGGCCTCGGGCCGGATGGAAAACGTCGCCGCCCCGAGCGGCTCGACCAGTGCGCGCAACACCCGGCGGGCCTCCGCATCGCCCTCCAGACAGCAGCAGGTGCCGGCAAACGACTCCGCGGCCGCGGCCGGATCGGCAAAGCTCTTGACCGGGTGCAGGCTGGCGATCGCGGCCCCCGCGGCGCGCACCGGTTCGAGCACGGTCGAGGGCAGGCAGCCGCTTAGGTGAAACACCACGCTGCCCGGGCCCACCGCGCTGGCACGCGCAAGCTCTTGGGCACACGCGGCGATCGCCCGGTCCGCGGCCGAGATCATCACCAGATCGGCTGGCGGGAGCTCGGCGTAGTCGGCCGCGGGCGTGCCGGTGCCGAGGAACTCCACGGCCCCGCGGCTGCTTTGCAGCGAGCGGTTGAGCACGCCGCCAATGCGCAGCAGGCCGCGGCGCACCCAGAGCCGGGCCAAGCTGCGGCCGGCCCTGCCGCAGCCGATGATGTTGAGCGTCTGGGTGCTGGGGGAGGGCGTTGGCGACATTATCGGCCCAACTCGGCAGCGGCTCAATGCGCACGTGGTTCCACCCGAGCCGGGAGTTGACGCTCCCGGCTCGCCACGACTTCAGCGTAGCCCTCCATTTGCCTGCGTCGCGCCTATCGTCCCATCCACACCGGCAGCCTGTCGGCCGGCGGCAGGCGGACCACGCTGGCCCGCAGGATCGGCTCGAGCGCGAGGATTTCCGCCAGGGCCTCGGCCGGGGGTTCGCTGTCGAGTGTCAGCGCGCCGATGGCCGTGCCTCCGGGCTCGCCCGAGCCGCGCCCCACCGACAGGTAGGCGATGTTGACTTGGTGTTTGCCGCAAACCTGGCCCAGGCCGCCGATCACGCCCGGCGTGTCGCGGTGCTCGGTGAGCAGCAGGATGCCCTCGAGCCGGGTTTCCAGGTGGTAATCGCCCTTGCGCACCAGCCGCGGCATGTCGTTGCCGAACAGGGTGCCCGCGGCCAGGGCGGTTCGCTCGGAGCTCTCCACCTCGGCGGTCACCAGCGAGCGGAAATCGCCCATCTCGGCCGAGCGCTCTTCGACCAGCTCGATGCCCCGGCTTTGCAGCAGGGCCGCGGAATTGACGATGCTCACCCCCTCTTCGACCACCGGCTCCAGCAGGCCCGCGGCAAACGCCGCGCTGAGCAGCCGGCAGTCCTTCTCGGCCACCTCGCCCTCGTAGCGCAGCCGGCAGCGCACCGGCTGGGCATGGTCCACCTGCGCCAGCAGCAGCCCCAGGCGCCAGGCCAGGTTCAGGTAGGCGCGCAGCCCTTCCAGCGTGCGCGCGTCGAGGGTGGGCATGTTGACCGACTGCTTGATCGTGCCCGTGGTGAAAAAGTCGATCAGCAGCTCCACGGCCTCGACGGCCACGTTGGTCTGGGCCTCTTCGGTGCTGGCGCCCAAGTGGGGAGTGCAGAGCACGCCGGGCAGGCCGAACAACGGGCTTTCGGTGCAAGGCTCCTTGGGATACACGTCGAGGGCCACCCCGCCGAGCTTTCCGCTTTGGAGGCCCTCGACCAGGGCCTGTTGGTCGAAGATGCCGCCCCGGGCGCAGTTGACCAGGCGCACACCCGGTTTCATGCGCGCGATCTCGGCGCGCCCGATCAGGTGGCGCGTCTGGTCCGTCAGCGGCGTGTGGACGGTCAGATAGTCCACCTGCGGCAGCATCTCGCCGACCGAGGCGCAAAGCTGCACGCCCAGCTCCTTGGCCCGGCCCGCGGCCACAAACGGATCGCAGGCCAACACGCGCATTTCCAGCCCCAGGGCCCGGGCGGCCACGGCCTGGCCCACGCGCCCCAGGCCCACCACACCCAGCGTCTTGCCGGCCACCTGCGTGCCCATGAACTGTTTGCGGTCCCAGCGGCCTTCGAGCAGCGAACGATAGGCGGGATACAAGTGGCGCGAGAGGGCCAGCAAAAGGGCGATCGCGTGTTCGGCCGTGGAGATGGTGTTGCCGCCGGGGGTGTTCATCACCACGATGCCCAGGCGCGTGGCCGCGGGCACGTCGATGTTGTCCGTGCCGGCCCCGGCGCGCACAATGGCCTTCAGCCGGCGGTTGCCCTCCAGCGCCTCGCCGGTGATCTTCACGCCGCTGCGGCAGATGGCCCCGTCGAAGCCGGCCAGGGCCTTGCGCAGCTCGTCGCCTTTCAGGCCGGTGCGCACCTCGTGGTCGATCCCGCCGGTGGAATCCAGCAGTGTGAGTCCTTGCGGCGAAATATCGTCCAAAACGATCACCCGCGCCATGAGCATCCTCCGTCTTTGCAGGCCAAATCGACCGTTTCCAAGCCGTCTATCATGCCACACTTGCCCCCCGCCCGCCAAGCCCGTGTGCCCGGCTCGTAGTGGCCGTACTTGTACGGTCAATGGCTTGTAGCGACCGTCCTTCTGCGGTCTTCGCCAGACCCGATGAATCGGGTCACTACGAACGAATCGGTCGCTACGAGCAGGCGAGCCGGGAGCGTGAGCTCCCGGTTCCGCACCAACCGAGCGCAAGCATCGCGCCGCACTGCGGACCAAACCCGCGGCTTACGCCGCGGGCTCGCCTCTACTGGCGGCGGGGCCGGTTGGCCTGCTCCGCGGGGGGCGGCTCGTCGACCGTGTCCACCACGTGCCGGCAGTCGGGCAGCGAGGCCAGGAACTGGCGCCCGTAGGGCTTGGTGCGAATGCGCGGGTCCAGGATCACCACCATCCCCCGGTCGCGACGCGTGCGGATCAGCCGGCCGAAACCCTGCTTGAGCTTCAGCACGGCCTCGGGAAGCTGGTAGTCGCGGAACGGATTGCCGCCGGCCGCCCGGATCGCGTCCAGGCGCGCACCGACCAGCGGGCGGTCGGGCACGCTGAACGGCAATCGGGTGATGATCACGTTCTCGAGCGCCTCGCCCGGCACGTCCACGCCCTGCCAGAAACTATCGGTGCCGAACAGCACGCTGCGGGGGTCGCGCTGGAAGCGGGCGAGCATCTGGGTGCGCGGCAGCCCGTCGGCCTGGGAATAGAGTTGCAGCTTCTGCTCGGCCAGCCAGCCGCTGAGTGCCGCCTGCACCCGGCGCATCATCTCGTAGCTGGTAAACAGCACGAATGCCCGCCCCTGGGTCTGGGCCACATAGCGCCGCACCATCTGGGTCACGCAGCGCTCGTAGTCGCGCGGCTGCTGGCCCGGGTCGGGCATGCCGTCGAGCAGCACCAGCCGGGCCTGGCGGCGGTAGTCGAACGGGCTACCCAAGGCCAGCGTCTGCGGGTCCGTCAGCCCGATGCGCGACTGGAAGAACTCGAAGCTGCCGGCCACCGAGAGCGTCGCACTGGTCAACACCACGGTGGCGACCGGCTCGAACAGCTCGGCCCTCAACAGCGGCCCCACGTCCACCGGCGCGGCAGCCAGCTCCACGCGCGGGCCGCGGCGATACTCGGCCGTCTCGATCCAGTAGACCCAGCCCGCCTGGCGCTGCTTGAGCCAGTCCTCGGCCGCCTCGGCCAGCGCGGTGAGCCGATCGGCCGCGGCCACCAACTCCTGGCGCTGGTTACCGTCGGCCAGCGGCTTGGCCCCGCGGCGCACCTCGCCGGCCAGCTTCAGCAGGCCCTCGCTCAAAAGATTGGGCACGATCTGGCCCTGGCGCACGCGACCGGCAGCCCGCGGGTTGGCCTCGCACCACTCGGCCGCCGCGCGGAAGAACCGTTCGGCCCGGCTTTCGCAATCCATCACCAGGCGCTGCGCCGCGGGCAGCCGGTGGTGGACCAGCAGCCCGCGCTCTTTGCGCGTATTGAAAAGCCGCCGCAGGTTGTAGTAGATCTGGCCGCTGCCCAGGCGCATGCCGAGCTGTTCGGCGGCCACTGCCTCGATGGTGTGGGCCTCGTCGAAGACGAGAATCTGATAGTCGGGCAACAGGCTGGCCGACTGGCGCCGGAGCCTCAGATCGCTGAAGAGCAGCGCATGGTTGACGATCAGCATCTGGGCGTTGTGGGCCCGCCGCCGGGCCCGGTAGAAAAAGCAATCCCCATAGCGTTCACACTTCTTGCCCCGGCAGTTGTGCGGGTCGCTCGCCACCTCGTCCCAGACCGACGGCGCGGGCCGGAAATCCAGCTCCGAGAGCGAGCCGTCCGCGGTCTGCTCGGCCCAGGCGATGATGCGCCCGAGCTGGTCGAATTCTTCCTGCTCGGCAAACAGGCTTCGGGCCCCCTGCCGGGCGCTGTCCAGCCGGCGCAGACACAGGTAGTTCGAGCGCCCCTTGACCAACACCGCGGTGAACTCCAGGGGGATCACGCTGCGCAGGAAAGGGATGTCCTTGCCGGTCAACTGCTCCTGGAGGCTGATCGTGTGGGTGGCCACCACGACCCGGGGCCGTTTCTCCTCTGCCTTGCGCGGCGCGGCCGCGGCCAGGATGGCCGGCACCAGGTAGGCAAAGCTCTTGCCCACCCCCGTGCCCGCCTCCACGATCAAGTGCTGCTCGCCGCGGATGGCCCGATGGACCGCTTCGGCCATGGCCAACTGCTCGCCGCGGTGCTCATAGTTGGGCAGGCGCCGGGCAATACGCCCCTCGGGTCCGAGGATCTCGGCTGGTGTGAGCATTCGCCCCGGTCTCCCCGTTGGCTCGTAGTGACCGTACTTGTACGGTCTTCAGCAGACCCGATAAATCGGGTCACTACAAGCCGCAGTGAATTGGGTCGTTACACGCCCCCTGGGACGCCAAGATTTCACGTCCACCGACGAATGGACGATTGGCCCGCTGCCGGCCGAGCCGGCCCCATCAGCCTACCACGCCACCCGCGTTGCCACGAGGGCACGTGGGCCGGGTGGAAGCACCCGTAGCCACCGAAAGCCAGACGGTGGAAACGCCCGTCTATTCCGAGACGTTGGTGCGGCCTGTCCACGCTCTCACCGAGCGTGGCTACGCGCGTAGGATGGACCTCCAGTCCGTCGGCGCAAGACCGACGATACGTCCACCCTCCACGCTCTCACCGAGCGTGGCTACCATTGTCGGGCAGACCCAAGTATGATGGCGGCGCGGTTGTATCCCTCGCCTGGAGGCAAGTCCCATACCGATTCCGGCAAGCAAGAGCCATGCCCATCGAATTCCGCTGCACCCAGTGCGGCAGCCTGCTGCGCACCCCCGACGGCACAGCCGGACAGACGGCCCAGTGTCCGCGCTGCGGGGCCCGCAGCCCGATTCCCGGACCGCCGGCCGCCGAAGCCTGGCCCGCGGGCGAGCCGCCCCCGGAGCCCGCCAGCGGGGTGGGCACTGCGTCGCCCTTCGGGGCCCCAGCCGCGGAGAGCACCGATCAGCCGAATCCCTACGCCTCGCCCAGCGCCTACAGCAGCGTGCCCGGCTACGGCATGGTGGTCGATCAGGCCGCGGCCGCGGCGCGGGTTGCCGGCCCGGCCACCGCCCTGCTGGTCATGGCCATCCTGGGGATTGTGTGGCAACTGCTGGGAATGGCTCTGACCATGCTGCAGTTCGCCCTGGTGGGCCCATTTCAGCCGGGTGCGCAGGACATGCCGCCCGAGCTGCAAGTCTTCTCCGGGGCCATCGGGATGGTCGCGGGTGTGGTGAGCGTGGGCCTGGCGATCGTGATCATCGTCGGCGCCCTGAAAATGAAGCGCCTCGAACACCACGGCTGGGCCATGGCCGCGGCCATTATTGCCGTGATCCCCTGTTTTTCGAGCTGTTGCTGTCTGCTGGAGATTCCCTTCGGAATCTGGGCCCTGGTGGTGCTCAGCGATCAGTCGGTCAAGGCGGCGTTCCACGCCTGAGCAGGACGGCTGCTCCCCGAGGCCCAACCGGCGCCCAGCCCCCAACGCCCCCCACACACACGCGGCGAATCGCCCGCACAAGACAGCCCATGGGCAACCCCACGCTTACCGGCGATCGACCCGCGGCAGACCGCGCGTCCGCGCCGCCGGAGCTGCCGGCTGCCGGCCCGAGCACGGCCCGGGACGGCCGATCGCCGGCTGCCCATGCCCCAATCGTGGCCCGGATCGTCTCCTCCGCTGCGCCCTGCGCGCAGAAGGCGGCCG
>CAYXPN010000209.1:0-3020 GCA_964467075.1 uncultured Planctomycetaceae bacterium | reverse complement strand
CCAATCGTGGCCCGGATCGTCTCCTCCGCTGCGCCCTGCGCGCAGAAGGCGGCCGCGCGCCAAAGGATCATCGCGGCCGTGGCGGGCGCGGTGGTGCTGCTGGGCCTGGGCGCACTGTGGCTGGTCGATCCTGCGCGCTGGGACCTGCCGCTCTGCGGGCTCTACAGGCTCACGGGGCTCTACTGCCCGGGCTGCGGGGCCACGCGCGCCACCCACGAGCTGCTCCACGGCCGGCTGCTGGCGGCCTTGCAGGACAACGCCCTGTGGGTGCTCGGCCTGCCGCTGGTCTTCTACGCCGCGGCCTCCGAGGTCCGGCGCCAGTGCCGGGGCCGGCCGCTGCCCGGCGACCTGACGCGAAACCGCGGGGTGATCCTCGGCGCGGGAATCCTCGTGTTGCTCTTCGGCCTGTTGCGCAACCTGCCCTGGGAGCCGTTTGCATGGCTCGCGCCGTGAGGGGCTTCGCCCCGGGGAGTGTTCGTTGGCGAGCCCGCGGCGTAAGCCGCGGGTTTGGGTGGAGTCACCCATCGGCGAGCTATGGCGAGGCGCGGGTCTGGGTGAAGAGCCGCGGGCCGGAACAAGTCGCGCAAGCGACGCGGTTCCGGCAGCACCAAGCCGGAACAGCGCTGCGCTGGTTCCGGCCTACCATGGTTGTTCCGGCCTACCGTACTACCGTACTTGACACCCCTCTATTTGGTCAGTAGGCTCCTGCATATCCATGGGGAATCGGCACAACGACTGCGCGTGCGTGCAAGCACGTACCCTACGGCTTTGGCACAACCGTAGCGCCTGTAAGCACGCATCCCACGGCCTGGAGCCCCGACCCGGATTCCTACGAAACAGGAGGATGTCGAGATGCCCATCCAGTTCCGCTGCCCCCAGTGCAACAAGCTCTTGCAGACGCGCGACGATGCCGCGGGCAAGCAGGCCAAGTGTCCGGACTGCGGGGCCTTGGTGACCGTGCCCGGGCCTGGGGAAGAGGCTCCCGCGGGCGCGGGCCCTCCGGGGGCGGGCGAAGGCGCCAGCCCGTTCGGCGGGCCGCCTCCTGTGCCGGGCGAGCTGAACCCTTACGCCTCGCCTACCACCCAGAGCATGCCGGGCCCGATGCCGGCACCGCCGGGCGAGATTCGCGCGACGCAGATCGACCTGGGCGACGTGTTCAGCCGGGCGTGGGAAATCTTCAAGCCGCAGTGGGGCATGTGTCTGGGCGTGGTGCTGTTGGTGTGGATCATCAGCTTTGCGGTCAGTATGATCCTGGGGCTCATCCCCATCGTGGGTCCCATTGCAGGAAACCTGTTCGGCATGTGGCTGGGCATTGGACAAGCGTTGTTCTTCTTGAAGACGGCCCGGGGCCAGCCGGCGCAGGTCGGCGACATCTTCACAGGGGGCCCATACTTCCTGTCAGTGCTCGGCGGCTCGATACTGCTGGGTCTGATGATTCTGGGAATCGGACTTGGCTGTTTCCTTCCGCCGCTGCTCTTGGGACTGGCCATTAGTGAAGAGGCCGCTGTGGTGCTCGGCCTGCTCGGCGGCGTGGTCGCGTTGGCGTTATGCGTTTACGTGGGCTTGGTCTTCTCGCAGTTCTACTACCTGATCCTCGACCGCAACCCGGGCGCAGTGCAAGCCCTGGGCCTTTCGCGCCAGATTACCCGGGGCAACCGGCTGACGCTATTTGGCATCGGGCTGTTGTGCATGTTGATTAATCTTGGCGGGTTGTTGGTCTGCTGCGTGGGTGTGTTCGTCACCACCTCTTACATCATGCTTCTGGCACCGGTGATCTACCTGGCCATGACCGGCCAGCCGACCGCGGGGCTGGGCTACTCCGCCTACACTGAAACTGCGCCCGGCAGCCCGTTCCAGCAGTGAATGCGCTTGCGGGATGGCAGGAAAGAGGTCGTGCCGCGCCTGGGGCGACGCACGCTGCGCGGCAGGGGCGACGCATGCGTCGCCCCTACACCATGTTTGCGCCCGGCGGGATAAACCCGGCGGCTCGCCCACTTGATCACACCCTGGTCCATCTACAGCTTGCCGCCGGCCTCACGCCAGAGCTTCTCGAACAAGGCCCGCTGCTCCTTGAGCGCCGCCACCGGGTCGGCCGGCTGGCCGCGGCATTCCAGGAGAATCCAGCCGCTGTAGCGGGCCTGGACGAACAGGCGCATGAGCTTGTCATAAGGGTACGAGGCCTCGCCGAGTTCGCGCACGTGGGCCGTATCGGCCAGGCGGCTGCGCACCAGGGAGAAGTTGTGCTCCAGCCCCTGCCCTTCCAGGTCCGCGGGGTTGGAGTTCCAGCAGACACCCACGTTGGGCTGTTCGACAAAGCCCATGATCTGCTTGATCACCGGCAGCGGCGAGCACTGGCCGTGGACCTCCAGGCGGATGCGCTGGCCGTATTCGGCCGCGAAGCGCCCGACCAGGTCGAGCGAGCGCCCGATCTGCTCGATGGTCTTCTCGCGGGGTATGTCGGGATGGAAGTCGTTGGGCTTCACTTTCACCCCGCTGCCGCCGCAATCGTGGCTGAGCTTCACAAAGGCCTTGGTCCGCTCGATGGCCTGGGCCAAGGCCGCGCGGTCCGGATGGTCGAATCGCTCGTCGCTGCCCGGGCCAACGAAAATAACGGGGCTGTTCTCGAAGAACCGCTTCACGCCGGCGCGCTGCTGGCTGGTCAAGTGGGGCTCGACGCTATGACGGTGGCCGGTGCGCAGCTCCACGCCGGCGATGCCCGCCTGCTGGCAGTTGGCCAACAGCGTGGGCAGGTCCCAGTCCTTTCCCCACAGATAGGTGACCAGGCCCAGGCGCACGCGCGTCTCAGACGGTGCCTGGGCCGCGGCCGCAAGGGCGCGGCCGGCCAGCGCGCCCGGGCCCCAGGCCCAAACGGCTCCCCCGGCCAGACAGTGCTCGACAAACCGACGCCGGCTGGTGCTCGACATGGCCGATCCTCCTCGGTAACTGACTTTGCGGGATTCCGCGAAAAAGGTGACAGGCACCATTTGCCGGAACGGCCCACGACCAGCCTTCGGCCGGTG
>CAYXPN010000208.1:0-10497 GCA_964467075.1 uncultured Planctomycetaceae bacterium | reverse complement strand
AAAGGGGCGACCCAATGGCTGGCGTTTCTCCGCTTGTTCGCCAGTGGACGCTGCTGCGTGCGCTGTCGCGCCCGACCGACGGGCTGACGCTCAGACAGATGGCCGCTGAGTTGGGTGTGAGTCAGAAGACGATCCGCCGCGACCTGGAGACGTTCCGCAGTGTCGGGTTTCCCGTGCAGGAGAGCGCGGCCGAGTTCGGGCGCAAGCGGTGGTCGATCGACGCCTCGCAGACCGGCCCCGGGCTGGCCTTCGCCTTTGACGAGGCGTTGGCCCTCTATCTGGCCCGACGCCTGATGGAGCCGCTGGCCGGCACGCCCTTCTGGGAGGCCGCCCAGCGGGCGTTTCGCAAGATCAGGGCGACCCTGGGAGCGGAGGCCCTCAGGTATGTTGATCGCTTCGGTGCCTTGTTTCACCAGACGATGATCGGGCTGAGCGACTACTCCCAGAAGGCCCAACTGGTCGACCAGTTGCTCATCGGCATCGAGGACTGCCGGACGGTGCGGGTCACCTACCGCTCGCTGCGCTCGGCCGAACCGGCGACCTACGAGGTTCACCCTTACGGAGTGATCCATCATCGCGGCTCGCTCTACCTGGTCGGCCGCAGCGCGGAGCACGAGGGAATCCGCCACTGGAAGATCGACCGCATGGACCACGCCGAGCTGACTGAGTCTCGCTTCACCCGGCCCGAGGGCTTCGATCTGCACCAGCACATGGCCGGCTCGTTCGGCGTGTTCCACGAGCAAGGCGAGGTCCACGTGAAGGTCCGCTTCTCGGCCGAGGTGGCCCGCTACGTGGGCGAGAAGCTCTGGCACCCGAGCCAGCGCCTGACCACTCAGCCGGACGGCAGCCTGCTGGCCGAGTTCGATCTGGACGGCACCGAAGAGATCAAACGCTGGATACTCTCCTTCGGCCGCCATGCGGAGGTGCTGGAGCCGGGGGAGTTGCGCGGGGAGATCGTCGGCGAGTTGGCACCCGCGTGTCAGTTTTACACCAGTTTGTGCAAAGATGCCTATGCGACCAGACGCGGTTGTCAAGTTAAACATCAGGATCCCAAATGAGAGAGTCGGCTACCCGATGTTTGAGCACAAGCTTCTCCTGAACATAGGGGAACACCAAGACAACACGCTAGGGAGCGACGACCACGCCGAACTGGCGAAAGTGGGCGTCAAGTGCGACCGCGGTCTCGATGCCGAGTTGGTCGAGAACGACTTTGCTCGTGCAGTCGGTGAAGCTCCAGCCCCCAGCAGCGTGTTGCTGAAAGAGAATCCACGCCCGGTTGATCTGCTGCGCAGTTATGAAGTGGAGTTCAGCAATGTGCTCCTCAAAAAAAACCCGGCCTGCGAGCAACGCGCGCCGCAACTCGCCGCGGGCGACCAGAAGCGTCAGCGTGTCGTCCAGACAGTAGTCGGTGGTAAACAGCCGCTCCCTGGCCGATCGAAAGCAGGCGCGCACGCGCTGATGGTCCGGGTCAGTAGGGACAAAGTAGGCAAACCACGCGCTGGTGTCCACGAATGGCATCAGTGCTTTCCGTACAGCAGCTTGTCGTGGTCCGCGCCGCTGAACGGTCCGCCATCCCCTTCGATGGGCAATGCGGCGATGCGGTCCATCACCTCGAGAATCCGGCGGTGCTCCTGCTCGGAGACCGCCTCGGCGGCGGGCTGGGCGCTTGCGTGAACCTCAACCGTCACCTCCGTGCCCTCCGGCAGGGAGAGGTTATCGTCCAGCACCACCACGCCATTTTTGACCCAGCCGCGAATGATCATAAGTCCATTATCGGCAACGCCTTGCGGCGGGTCAACTTCAATGGGGCCGCGACCGGTCGGCCGCGGAAAGGCTGTTCGGCGGTGTCGCCGACAAAAAAACACGTACCGCTTCAATGGGGCCGCAGTCGTAAGTGTCTGCGGAATAAGGGGTCATGCTGTAATATGCTGACATGGCTGTCAGGTCGACTTTTGCCGTTTGTCCCCATTGGTGGGGCTACGTGTTTCCCAATTGGTGGGGTGCTGAAATTTCGTAACCGTTGCAGGTCAAGGACTTACGCGCATTGCATGAACAAATGGCTCTGTGCATCGCAAGTCATTGATGCGCAACGACTTGCGCCAAAACGGGAAAAGTCGAGGTCAGGTGGTTGACGGGTGGATTAGGGGCGGTAAGATGGTGGCTTGGAGGACGCGGTTCTACAAAGAAACATGTACCAAATGTCGCATCCTGGCCGGCCGCCGCGTCAGACCTCTCGGAGACGAGTGGCGACCGTGCAAGAAAGGACCTACTCATGATCGCACCATCTTACACAGCCGACCGGCTGCTGTCCATCGCTCGGGGGCTCGCCCGGCAGCACGTCCGGTCGCAGGATGCCGAGGACGTAGCGCAGGACTCTCTGGCTCGCTACTATGGCGCCATGCACTCCGGGCACACCGTCCGCGAGCCCGAGCGGTACCTCGCCCGGATCGTCCAGCACTGCGCGAGCGACGAGCGGCGAGCCAGAGCCCGGCAGCCGATCCCGATGGAGCTGCGCGAGGACGACACTCCCCTGCGCGCGGGTGGCCTCGCTCGGCCAGGCGACGCGACCATTTGCGCCGACCGGCGGCACGACGTCGAGACGCTGCTAGCGCGCCTGCCAGCCAAACAGCGCGAGGCCGTCCAGGCTGTACTGCGCGGCGGGTCGCTCGAGCGCGTGGCGCAGGCAGAGGGAGTCCCGCTGCCGACCGTCCGCCGTCGCGCGCAGCGCGCCGTCCAGCGCCTGCGCCCCTGGTTGGCCGATCCACAATAGTACGATGAGGTCTGCACATTACGTTCACAGGCGGTTCGAGCGGACTGCAAAACTCAATTCCCCTATAGAGATTGACGGAGTAAAGGTATGTCTGACGACGACGCAATCATCGAGGTTTACCATCGTTTCGCGAGTTCCCATGACGTGTACTTGGACACGATCCTTTGTGATCCATCCTTGCGCGGGCCTTTTGTAGAGCAGCTTCGCGCGGAACTGGGCGATGAAGTGTCCGAAGCCGAACTTCTCGGGCGACTGGTTAGCCTGCGCAAGCGGGGCACGCTGGCCCGACGCAAGCCGCGGTGAGGGGACTTGTGCCGAAAGGGGAGATAGCTCCAGCCTCAGCCGGACGGCAGCCTGCTGGCCGAGTTCGATCTGGACGGCACCGAAGAGATCAAACGCTGGATACTCTCCTTCGGCCGCCATGCCGAGATGCTGGAGCCGGAGGAGCTGCGCGGGGAAATCGTCGGCGAGTTGAGCTGCATGAACGAGGACTACGGCCAGAGTGCCGTGCTCGATAGGCGAAAGAGTTGACGTTATCCTGCCACAAACAAGGAGAAGAACATGTCCGAAGCAACAGTCCTGACCCTACAACAGCTTCAAGAGGCCGTGGCCGGCCGAGCCGCGGCGCTCCGGTGCCGGAGCCGGCTTCAACCGGCCGGCGGGCCGGGCGACAAGGTGTTTCCGCCGACGTACGTGGGCGGCGTATATGCTGTCGAAGATCGACGGATCGATGGCCGAGTCGTCCGTTGTGTACTGCTGGACAGCGTGCAGAGCCAGGCCAACCGCATGGAGGAGGTGCTACTGCAAGCCTTCCTGCCCAATTGGCGTGAGTTGAAAACCGATGGCCCTGACCCGAAGTGCGATCTTCCGGTACTCGCTGTCTATGTGGAAAACCACGGCTGGGTCACATCTCTGACCGCGCCGCACCGCATCCACGATGCGATCCTGCGCGACAGCAACCTCAATGGCACTCGCTTCCGGGACTCCGAGATCGGTGAAGCCGTCGTCAAGTCACGGCTCCACGACGCTACTGCATTCTATCGCTACTGCCCCACAGCCCTGCTGTTCGGAACGTGGGATTCGACTGCCGGCGAGGGGCTGGACGCAGCCAAGATTCCGCGGGCGATCGTTTCGGAGATCATCGGGGTAGAGATTACCCCAGGCGTTCGCACCGGCAGCCGGATCGATCCACTGGGGATCAAGGCAGAGTCGGCAACCGTGTATCGGCTGGAGCATCGGAAGGACGACTGGACCTTGGATGAGGCGGAGGCGGCGAAGACCGACAACGGCCAAGCCAAGAAGTTTGGCGAGGGCAAGCCTTCCGACATCAACCACGGCAATCTGCCTCCTCGCATGCCGCGATTTAAAGGGGATGAAATCCGAAATCAGCAGCTTGGTCGCCTGCCGGATATTCTCGAATGCAATCCGATCAAGCTACGCTATGACGTGGAATCCGGGGATGGGCGACTTCAATCCCACACTGCGCTGGACGGCGAAACGGTGCGCATCCGCGAAGGGGCGGTCAAACCTGGCGGTGTGACGATGGCCTATGCGCTGCATACATGGACGCTGTCGCTGACACAGCTTCGGCGGTTGCGTTTTCCGGTTGAAGGCAAACACAATAACGACCCGAACAACGCGGCACGGACAGTCCTTGCAGCGCTGGCGCTCTATGCGTTTGCACTACAGCAGGAGCGCGGCTGGTGGCTGCGGTCGCGGTGCGAATTGATTCCAGAGGGCTCGCTGATGCTGGAGTTCGTTGGTCGGTCGACTTCGAGCGAGAGCGTCACGCTCGGCAGCGCCGAGGACGTGCGCGAGAAGCTGCTCAATCCTGCCATCGCGGGAGCGAAGAACTACGGGCTGGAGTGGGAGGCCCGAGTGATTCGCCTGACCCCCACCGAGAAGTTGGCGAAGTTGGTCCGGCTGAGTGATGCTCTTCAGGTCAGTGAAGAGGCTGAGGAACAGGAGGTGGCCCATGCTGGCGATCAAGATTGAGTATCTGACCGGCGTGTGCATGGCCACGCGGCACAACGACCCGAGCCGCTCGACCCCCGAGTGGCCGCCGCATCCGGACCGCCTTTACTCGGCGTTGGTCGCTGCCGCGGCAGAGCCGAGAGATGGGGACGATGTCGAGGCCAAGGCTTACATGCCGAACGCGGCAAAGTGCGCCCTGCAATGGCTGGCGGAGCAGGGTGATCCGCGGCTCGCTGTTTCGGAGGCGCGCCAGCGGTTAGCGCCTGACGTGCATATGCCGTCAAACCCTCATGAGGATGAAGTGTGGCAGAAGCCCAAGAAGGGCAAGCCACCTGAGCCGCAGAAGAGCTTCGACTTGAATGGGCTGCTGCCAGTGCATCGCAAGAAGGCAGCGTTGCCGATTCCAGCAGTGGTTCCGGACGAGCCCGTCGCGCACTTCATCTGGCCGAATGCAAAGTCCAATGGGCAACTTGACGTTCTGCGAGATATCTGTGCGCGGGTGACGTATCTCGGCCGCTCGCGCTCGCTGGTGAGGGTGAGCATTGTAGATGATGTACCACCGCCGACGTACGTGCCAGACGAACTCGGTTCGATTCAGCTCCGCGTTCCGGGGCCAGATCGACTTGACTACCTGATCGAGAAGTACAAGCGTGACGGCGGCAAGCCCGAGCCCTGCCCGCCACGCAGATATCGAAAGGTGGAGCATGACCCGCCACGGCCGAAACCGTTGCACACAGTCTTTGACCCAAGCCGGATGTGGGTTTTCCAGCCGCAACGGGGCGCCCCAGTGCTACCGGCCCAAGCGACACTGAAGGTCACGCAGGCACTACGACGGGCGTTGATTACCTGCATCGAGCAGGAGCAACAGACCCGCGGCCTTGAACCGAAGGTGCCGGATATCGCGCACGGCCACGGCGAGCACCCGCATTGCGCTTACGTCGCCTTGCCGTTCGTCCATCCCTGGCAGCGCCACGCCGACGGAACGATCAAGGGCGTTGCGATCCTCGTGCCGCGCGATCCACCCGAGGAAGCGCTGGAGGCACTGGCAGCCGGGCTGAATCGTCTGCAAGCGAATGGCCTGAGGGTCCCCGGTGTGGGCACCTGGCGTCTGGAGGAAGTGCCGCTGGACTCTCGACCGATGGCCACGCTTAACGTGAGCACGTGGACGAGACCTTCGCGTGTTTGGACCACAACGACGCCCATGGCCTTTGGACATTTTCCGAAGCGGAACAACGGCGGGGAAGCCAAAGTCGTGCTGGACAGTCTTCGGATGCTTGGCATCCAACCGAACCGGGTGATCGAGATCGCAGTAGGTCGCCATTCTACCCTACACGGCGCGCCGCCAAGTTGGTGCTTCAAGACGCACCGGGACTACGCCTCGAACGGGCAAGCGCCCCGTCTCATTCGGCACGTGACCCTGCGCTTCGATCTGCCGGTGCGCGGGCCGATCATACTCGGGTGCCTGCGCTATTTCGGTCTCGGCCTGATGCGACCGTTGGAGGAGTAGCAACGATGCGGGGACTAACGAGCAATGATTTCAGTTTATTCTTCGAATCGGTCCACAACGAACCGGATACGCCCGAAGACGAGCGAAAGCGGCCGTTCGATTGGCAGAAGCGTCTGGCTCAGCAAGTGCTGAATGGGAAGGGCTGGCGCGACGTGATCCGTGTGCCGACCGGCTGCGGCAAGACCAGCGCGCTTGACATTGCCATTTTCGAGTTAGCGCTGCAGGCTGGTCGATGGCCGGACGAACGAACGGCGGCGCGGCGTATCTGCTTCGTAATCGACCGCCGCCTCGTCGTGGATGAGGTTGCCGCCCATGCGGGGGAAATACAGCGCGCCCTACTGTCGGCCGCACAAGGAAACCGTGATGAGCCGGTCCTTCAGGGAGTTGCAGGGCAGTTCGCTTTGCTGGCTGCGGACCCCAAGAAGCCCCTGCGGGTGGTGCGGCTTCGCGGAGGCGTCTACCGCGATGACGGTTGGGCCGCCGATCCGCTCACGCCGACCATCCTCGTCTCCACCGTGGACCAGATCGGCTCGCGCCTGCTGTTTCGCGGCTACGGGGTCAGCCCGCGGAGTCGGCCCGTCCACGCCGGCCTTCTGGCGTTCGATACACGGATCATTCTGGATGAGGCCCACCTATCGGCCGTGTTTGTGGAGACGCTTGAGCGGATTCGAGAGTACCAGAACCAAGCAGAGCAGTCTCCTTTGCCGGCCAGCCGCTGCGTAAGCATTGTGTGCATGTCCGCAACGGCAGGGGCCGGTGCAAAGCCACCCTTCAAACTGACGGGCACGGAGCGACAAGACGCACGGTTGAAACCTCGCCTTGAGGCCAGCAAGCCAGCCAAGTTGATTGAAGTCAAAGTCGAAGCGGTTACGCAGACGATGAGGCGAGAGCAGCCGGGAAAGGCAAGGAAACTAGAGCAGACAAACCGCAAGGTGCTCGTCAAGGAGTTGGTGGCCCAGGCAAAGCAACTGGGAGGCCTTAGTGGGACTGCTGCGGCGAGTCAAGACAACCTCCCGCGAGTCGTCGGTGTGGTGGTCAACCGTGTCGCCACGGCGCGGCAAGTCTTCGAGCAATTATGCGCAAGAGGCCAGCATGACCCGGAGTGCGATGCAATTCTTCTCACCGGCCGTATTCGAGCCTATGACCGGGACCGCTTGCTCAAAGACTACCTGCCGAAGATCAAGGCTGGCCGTGAACATGAGCCTGGCTGCCCGCTATTCGTGGTTGCCACACAGACTGTGGAGGTCGGGGCGAATCTCGATTTTGACGTGCTCGTGAGTGAAGCGGCCCCGCTTGACGCCTTGCGCCAGCGATTCGGCCGGCTTTACCGTATTCCGGACAAGCCGGCGAGACGCGCCGCTTGTAGCGCTGCCATCCTTGTGCGCAGCGATCAGAAGAGCAAAAGCGAGGCCGACCCGATCTATGGCCAAGCCATTGCAGAGACGTGGAAGTGGCTCAAGAAGAATGCGGCCAAGAAGAAAGGCCAGCAGCCGTCGATTGACTTCGGGGTGAACCTCCTCGATCCGAAACTCCCCGCCGCGATTGACGATCTACGCCCAATGCTGGCTCCGCAGCCGGATGCGCCGCTGCTGCTTCCTGCATACTTGGACGCTTGGGTTCAGACGGAACCGCTACCTGAACCTGACCCGGATGTCGCACCTTTCCTGCACGGACCGGTTCACGCTTCCGCAGACGTTCAGGTGGTGTGGAGATCGGATGTGACGGAAGAGAACACGAAGGACTGGCGAAAGATCGTTTCGCTGATGCCGCCACAAACGCGCGAGGCGCTCCCAGTACCCATCTACGAGGCCCGGGCGTGGCTTCGCCGGCAGGCTGAGGGCGACGTTGCAGACATTGAGGGTTTAGGCGCGGAAGAGCAACCCGGACGGCAAGACCGGGGACGGCGAGGCCTGCGTTGGCGTGACTCGTATGACGCAGAGGTTGTAGGTCCCGACGACTTGCGGCCTGGGGACACGATCATCGTCCCGGCAACCTATGGCGGTGCAGACGAGTTCGGATGGAATCCTGAATCGACCGGCCAGGTAAGGGACGTAGCCGAGCCATGCCTGGCGCAGCTCATTGCGTCGTACCCTCAGGACGCCTTTCGTCGGCCGAAACTCCGCCTCCGTCTGCACCCGTCCCTTCTGCCTGACGCGGATGAACAGACCCGTAACCGTCTGCGCACGATGGTTGGCACCGCAACAGCCGCCGCACGTGCGGAAGGGCAAGACCCGTGGCCTGCCGTGAAGCGTCTGTTGCAGGCGATGAGGGACCACATCGACGATCCGGCACATCGCGCTGCTATCGATGCGCTGCAGCGTCTGACGCGATCCCCGCAAATCGAGCTATATCCAAATCACGACGGCTTGGCTGTCGTCTCGGCGGTGTCGATTTCGCTGCCAGACGAACAGCAGGAGCCTGGTGAAGAGCTTGAATACCAGGAGCCCCACGACGACGACACATCAATTGCAGTGTCGGGGCGGGAAGTGTCACTTGTTGAACACACAGAGGGTGTAGAGCACCAGGTCGCCGCTTTCGCCGGGAAATGCGGTTTGAACCAAGAACTGGCCGACGCGCTGAAGCTTGCCGCGCACTGGCACGACCAGGGCAAGCGCGACCGGCGATTTCAGGCGTGGCTCCAGGGAAGCGAATTGAAGGCGCTCACGGCTCTTGTCGCGGACCAGCCGCTGGCCAAGTCGGGGCGTCCCTTGGGCCAATGGGGCCGCCCTGAGGCGTTCGGCTACCCACAAGGCGAGCGGCACGAGTTTGTTTCTGTGCGCTTGTTTGAGCAGGCGGTGGAAGCCCTGAACGACGTTGGTGAACTTGTCAAGCTGCTGATCGGCACACACCACGGGCACGGTCGGGCGTTCGTGCCGGTCACGAAAGACCCCAACCCCATCGAAGTCGCATTGAATCACGCCGGGAAGCGAATCGCCGTCCCCAGCGATCACCGTCTTTACCGGCTCGATAGCGGCTGGGTGGACCTGTTCTGGCGGATGGTCCGCCGCCACGGCTGGTGGGGCTTGGCATATTTGGAGGCGCTGTTGATCACCGCCGACCGGCTCGTCTCTTCACAGGAACAAGAAGCGGCCAATCAAAGCAAGGAGCCTGTCCGATGACGACCCTGGAACTGACCGGCCTCAAAGGCCATCATCCGCTCGGCTTTCTTGCCGCATGTGGATTGCTCCGCGTCGCGGACTACGAGATCGAAACGAAGCTCGGTTGGAAGCCGACAGGCCGCAATGATAGTGCATTGACAGCATATGTTTGCAGCGACTGTGTGGAGACGGAGGAAGAACTGCAAGATCGCTTGGTCGGGATTGTCGCCGCTTCTGCCAAACAATACCTGGATTGCCTCGATGAGCACCGCCTCACTGAAGCCGAAGCACTGCTCGACGATTACCGCCGAAAAGGCAGAAGCATTATCAGGAAGGCGGGCGCCGCCATTCGGACCGCCCAAGTGGCCGCAGAACTGCTCTCCGGCATTGGCAGCGATCTGACTGTACACAGGAAGACGAGCGGAAAGAACAAGGGCAAGATCGTGGTCAGGAACAGTCATCTACTCATGACATCGGGCCAACAAGACTTGCTCAAGAAAAAAGGAAGAGAGCCCGCGGAGAGGCTTGCGAAACGCTCAAGAACTGATGGCATCCCCGATACGGTTCGCAAGAGCATCGAAGAAGCGCTGTTCGGTCCTTGGAGGTATGAAGACGATGACCACCCGCTCGGGTGGGACCCGCAAATGCAGCGATTGCACGCCCTGCGCAACAAAGCACCGACGAACGACGACAAAAACCGCTCTGTCCGAGCCGCCGTCTTCCTCGCCAGCCAGGCCCTGCCGCTGTTCCCGTGTTTCTCAGTCAACGGCCGTCTGCAAACACGAGGCTTCCGACGAATTGGCCGCAATGATTGGTTCTACTGGCCAGTTTGGCAGGCGCCCATTTCGATCGACGTGCTCAAGTCATTGCTCGCTCATGTACCCTCAACTGACCTTACGGAACGAAGTGTCATCGCCGTCTACAGATGCCTGCGCGCGTCTACGGGTGGCGCCAAAGGTGACTACCGCGTGTTCTCATGCTCAGAAAGGGTATAGGCGCGACAACCAAGTTCCGCGGGCGGAGTGACCGTCCCATTGTTCTTTGACAATTCGACCCCTTGATTCCTCCACGACTTGGTAAGTCCGCTTGGAGGATACGGCGAAGTCCGAGGCGTGCCGCACACGGTCGGCCATGATTCCGATGGCTAA
>CAYXPN010000207.1:0-10498 GCA_964467075.1 uncultured Planctomycetaceae bacterium | reverse complement strand
ACTTGTCAAGGTATTACTTGCCGGGGCTTCGCTTCGCTCCAGCCCCGGCCACCCGGGGCTGCGCATCGAATTCGGCAAACAATTCCTTTACAAGTCCTAAGCACCACGACGGCTATCCCTTCCACCGACTCGCCTCGCTCGTCGACGTGCCGCTGGAAATAACGGTCGAGCAATGCCCTGGCGCGTTGGGTCCAAGCGATTGCCTCAGGTCTTGCCATGGCACGATCCGGAACGGCCCAACCGTATGCTCCTGGTGGAGATTTGCCCAAGGCATGAACCTCACTTCGCACGGGACTTTCTGGGCCATCGTCCACTTCTTGCGCGCGGGTACCACGCTTGCCCTCTCCAAGCGTGCGAGTTGGCATCCAGTGCGAGAGCGGGGATTCGAACCCCGACCCCTTGCGGGACTGGATCCTAAGTCCAGCGCGTCTGCCAGTTCCGCCACTCTCGCAATGTGTTCGCCCGGTGCCCCGGCCTCCCCAACCAGCCGCGCACGCCGGCGCGGCTCATTCCCTTCGCGTGCGTGCCAGCACGCAGCCTACGACTCGGTCCAGCCGCGCACGGGGTGCCACGGCTGGCTCGTCCAACCGTGCCTGCGCGTGTCCAGGCCTCTCGTTCGATCCGCGTGCGTGCGAAGCACGTATGGTATGGTTTCTTTCGCGTGCGTGCGAAGCACGCACCCTACGGTGCGGCTGCCCCATCGCCCGCCCAGCTTTCGCGTTTTCGCGCTTTCGCGATCTTCCCCAGAGGGCTGCAGTGAAGCCATTGTACCACACGGCCGGCTGACATCCAGGAAGCCCCTTCCTCCCAACCGCGCGCATCGACCGTGGGGGCCATGCGCTTGTTTGGAGGGCCCCGCTCCGTCGCAGCCGCAGAATCCGGGGAAAAGGTCCCAGGATCGTGCAAGGCTATTCAGAGGCGCGTGGCACGCACGAAGAGGCCAAAGGCGAAAGTCGGACGGCTCAGGTCCGAGGGGCAATTGCTGCGGCCGGCTCAGGCGAAATACGCCACCGCGTTGAGAAACACCTTCATGCCGTCGCCCACCTGGCCGGCCTCGCCGCGCGTCCAGCGCGGATGGTGCGTGGGGTCGATGTGGCGTTCCGGGTGGGGCATCAGCCCCAGCACCCGGCCCGTGGCATCGCACACACCCGCCACGTCGGCCATCGAGCCGTTGGGGTTGTCGGGATAGGGCGTCTGGGATTCGGCATCGGCCGGGCCCCTCTCCCTATCCTGACGTTCATAGCGCAACACAAGCTGGCCCGCGGCCTCCAATCGGGCGAGGGTCTCCGGGTCGCGGGCCACGAATTTGCCCTCGCCATGGGCCACCGGCAGGTAAAGCCTGTCGATGCCTTCGAGGAACACACACTTCCGGCTGCGCACGCCGAGCTCGACCCAGCGGTCCTCGAACCGGCCCGAGTCGTTATAGGTCAGCGTGGCCGGCGGCCCCTGGTGCACATCGCGCGGCAGCAGGACGCCCGATTTGATCAGCACCTGGAACCCGTTGCAGATACCCAGGATCAGCTTGCCGTCGGCCTGGAAGCAGGCGAGCTGTTCGGCCAGGTGGTGGCGGAGCTGGTTGGCCAGAATCCGTCCGCCCCCCACGTCGTCGCCGTAGCTGAAGCCGCCGGGAACACAGAAGATTTGGAACCGGGCGCAGAGTTCCGGCTCCTCCAACAGCCGGTTGACGTGTATCAATTGCGTGCGGGCCCCGGCCTGCTCGAACGCGAAGGCCGTCTCGCGGTCGCAGTTCGTACCGGGCGCACGCAGCACAAGGACTTCTGGTCGGGCCATGGATGGACTAAGCGTCAGGGGGATGGGCTTTCGCGGTAATGGAATGTGACGTTAGGTGGATGGATCCGCACTCGCCGACGGGCGGGGCGGTCGGGAGACCGCCCCACAACACGTGTGTTCTCGTGTGTCGCGGTCGGGGGACCGCGACACAACAAGGCGCTTTCGCCGCCAGTCGACCCTGTGCCACTGCTTGCCCGCCGGGCAAGCAGCGGCGGCAACGGCGAGACACTGCTTCTGGCGAAGCAGTGGCACACTGAATCGCCGAATACTCTCACTTAACGCTGACTTAACGCTGACACGTTCACCCCCAGCGCAGCGGGCGTTGCCAGGCCTCCTTGAGCGCGTCGATCGCCGCCTTGACCACCGTTTGCGCGGGGGATACTCCCCGGTCGAGGATTTCCAGCTCACCCGAGTCGGTCACTTCGCCCACGCAGGCACACGCCACGTCTGCTTGGTCGGCCAGCAGCCGTTCAAAGTGCGCGGCATGTTCGGGCCGCACCTCGACCAGGAACCGCGTATTCGATTCGCTGAACAAGCGCACCAGCGTGCGCGCCTGCTGCTCCTCGGCCGGGATGTCGAGCGGCACGGTGTCCAAATAGACCCGGGCCCCCAGGGCCCCGGCAAAGGCCATCTCGGCCGCGGCCACGGCCAGCCCGCCTTCGCTCAAGTCGTGGCAGGCGCGAACCAGCCCGCCGTGGATGGCCTGGTGCAGGGCGAAAAACGTTTGCCGGGCCACCTGCGGATCGACCCGGGGCACCCGGCCGCCGGCAAGCCCCTGCGAAAGGGCCCACTGCGAACCGCCCAACTCGGCCCTGGTCAGGCCTACCAGATAAAGCCGATTGCCCGGCTGCTTGAGGTCCATGGTCACACACTGCCCCACGTCGTCCACCTGGCCCAGCGCGCTGATCAGGAGCGTGGGCGGGATGCTGATCGGCTGCGGGACCCCTTCGGGCCGGAACTCGTTGTTCAGGCTGTCTTTGCCGCTGATAAACGGGGTGCCCAAGACCGTGGCCACGTCGTAGCAGGCCACGGCCGCCCGCACCAGCGAGCCGAGCGTCTCGGGCCGGTCGGTGTTGCCCCAGCAGAAGTTGTCCAGGATCGCGATCCGCTGCGGATCGGCGCCCACGGCCACGCAGTTGCGCACCGCCTCGTCGATCGCGCTGGCGGCCATGTGGTAGGTCTCCAGGTCGCCGTAGCAGGGGTTCACGCCACAGGCGATCACCAGCCCGCGACGCGAATCCAAGCGCGGTCGCAACACCGCGGCATCGCCGGGCCCGTCGTTGTGGCGCCCCACCAGGGGCTTGATCGCGCTGCCGCCTTGCACTTCATGGTCGTACTGCCGAACCACCCACTCCTTGCTACACACGTTCAGGGCCCCCAGCACAGCCAGCAGATCGCTGGTGTAGTCCCCGTCGGGCCGGTCGGGCAGCTCGAGCAGCCGCGGCGCGGGCGGCTGATACACGGCCTCGCGCACCACCACCGGCCGGCCGTGGTGCAGGAAGTGCATGGACAGATCGCCGACGGTGTGTTCGCCGTATTTGAGCAGCAGGCGACCGGTGGGCACAAAGCGCCCGATCACCGTGGCCTCCACGCCCTCGGCCGCGCAGAGCCCGCTGAGCTCGTCCCATTTTTCCGGCGGCACGCTCAAGACCATGCGTTCCTGGGCCTCGGAAATCCAGATTTCGGTGTAGGAGAGTCCCTCGTATTTCAGGGGCACGCGCTCCAGCCACACCTCGGCACCGAGCTTCTCGCCCATCTCGCCCACGGCGCTGGAGAACCCGCCGGCACCGCAGTCGGTAATCGCGTTGTAGAGCCCCCGGTCGCGGGCCACGAGCAACACGTCGAGCAGCATCTTCTCGGTAATCGCGTTGCCGATCTGGACCGCCCCGCCCGAGACGGTCTCGCTCTGGCTGGTAAGCTCCGCGGAGCTGAACGTGGCCCCGTGGATGCCGTCGCGTCCGGTGCGTCCGCCCACGGCCACCACGAGGTCACCGGGCCGGGGCTCTTTGAACGCCTTGTCGCAGGGAATCACGCCCACCGTGCCGCAATAGACCAGCGGATTGCCCAGATAGCGGGGATCGAAACAGATGGCCCCGTTGACCGTGGGGATGCCCATGCGGTTGCCGTAGTCGCGCACGCCGGCCACCACGCCGTGCATGATGCGCCGCGGGTGGAGCACGCCGGGCGGAAGCTGGTCGAAGGGCGTCTCGGGCGGGGCGAAACAGAACACGTCGGTGTTGCAGACCGGCCGGGCACCCAGGCCGGTGCCCAAGGGGTCGCGGATCACGCCGCCGATGCCGGTGTTGGCGCCGCCGTAGGGTTCGAGGGCCGAGGGGTGGTTGTGGGTTTCGACCTTGAAGGCCACGTGGTACTGGTCGTCGAAGCGCACCACGCCGGCGTTGTCCTCGAACACGCTCACGCACCAGTCTTGGGCCCCGGCCCGGCGGCGCAGCTCCTGGGTGGCGGCGAAGATCGTCTCGCGGAGCATGTTCTCAAACTGCCGCTCGCCCTCGGGACCGCGATAGCGGATGCGCCCGGCGAGCGTCTTGTGGCTGCAATGCTCGCTCCAGGTCTGGGCCAGGGTTTCCAGCTCGGCGTCCGTAGGATCGCGGCCCAGGGTGCGGAAGTGATCCCGGATGGTCTGCATCTCCGTGAGCGACAGGAAAAGCTGCCCCTGGAGACTTAAGCGCATCAGGGACTGGTCGTCCATTTCGCCCAGCGGCACGCTGACCAACTCGAACTCGCAGGGGGCTCCCACGTCCAGGCTCTGGAAATCCAGCGGGCCGGGCACCACCTGTTCGATCGCGTCGTTGGCCAGCACCTTGGTACACAGCAGGCCGAGCTGCTCGTCGGGCAGGGCGCCGAGCCAGTATTTCTTCAACGTGCGCACCGCTTCGGCCGTGATGCCCAGATCGGCGATGGCCGCCTGCGCACTCTGGGCCACCGGGTCCATCACGCCCGGCTTGGGCAACACGTGGACCAGGCGCATCGTGCCGTCCGGCGGCGTGTTGAGCGCGTGATCGCCGATCCGGCCGATCACGGTGCGCTCCACCACCGCATCGGCCAGCAACTCCGCGGCGAGAAGCTCGACCTCTGCGCGGGAAAGCTCGCCCTCGATCAAGTACCCCCGGGCCCCCACGATCGCCGGCTCTCCGGCCAGCCCCATCTGGACCGCGGACTGCGCGGCCTCGCGCCCCAGCAGGTCCGGCTGTCCGGCCGCAGCATAAATGTCAACTTCCCAAAGCATCTCGCTTCTTCTTGGCAGTGTGCAGAAAATCTTCGACCGCCTCGAAATCCTCGTCGCGCAGTGCCTGGTGCAGGGTGCGCAGCCGGGCCCCGTACTGCTCCAACGCGCTGACCACGTTCTCCCGATTCAGCGCCAGAATCTGTTTCCAAAGCTCCACGTCGCCCGCGGCCAGGCGCGAGGTGTCCAACAGACCTGTGCCCGCCAGCCGGAACAACTGCTCGGGCACCGTGGCCGCCAGCGCCGCCGCGGCCACATGGGGCAGGTGGCTCGTCAGTGCCAAGGCCCGGTCGTGCTCCTCAGGCGACATGCGCACCACCACGGAGCCGAGCGCTTGCCAGAAATGCTCCACCCGGTCGTAGTCCTCGGCCCGCGTGTTCACCGTGGGCGTAACCACGGCCACGCGGCCCTCGAACAATTCGGCGCCGGCATGTGCCGGTCCGCTCTTCTGGCTGCCGGCCAGCGGATGGCTGCCCAGGAACCGGCACCCAGCCGGCAATTGCTCATCCAGCGCGGCCACGATCGCGCGCTTGGCGCTGCCCGCGTCGGTGATCAGCGTGCCGGGCCGGCAATGCTCGGCCGCGATGCGCACGTGTTCGACGATGCGGCCCACGGGCGTGCAGACCACGACCAGGTCGGCCTCGGCCACGCCCTTGGGCAGATCGATGGTGGTGTTGGTCACCGCGCCGACGCGGCGGGCGATGCGCAGGCTGGCCTGGCGGCGCCCGATGCCCACCACGCGGTCGGCCAGCTCGCGCTTGCGCAGCGCCAGCCCGATGGACCCACCGATCAAACCCACACCAACGACGGCTACCGTTCCAAATGGTCTCACCGCGTCGTCCTGCTGTTGCGCAGCCCGGTGCCCAGTCCTGCCGGCCCCGGGGCTCGTCCCCCGCGCGGCCCGGGTGTCGGCTTTCCAGTAGTCCGTCGGCCGATTCACCGGGCGGTCGGGGGCATTGTAGCAGACAGGGGGCACACGCGGGCAGGGGGCCCCAGCGGTGCCCAGCCCCGGCTGGCCGGCACGCCCAGAGTGCCAGCGACGGGCGTGGCAAGCTGTTCGTCGCGACCCGATTCATCGGGTCCTTGCCTGCACTGCCGGACAAGCCGGCAGTGGCACCCGACGACTCGGCGGGAGCCTCGCCCTTACCCCTCGTTTAACGGCTAGCCGAAGGCGTCAGCGTGATGGACACAGTCGCCTGCGGCTCGCCGCCGAACGCAGTCGCCTGCGGCTTGCCGTCAAACGCAGTCGCCTGCGGCTTGCCGCCGAACGCAGTCGCCTGCGGCTTGCCGCCGAACGAGATGGACGCGTCGGAAGGCTGCACAAAGCGCTCAGGAAGCGGGGAGCTTCGCCGGCGCCAACGAGCGGCTCTCCAGATCGAGCAGCTCGAGGGTCTGCTGCCCGAGCTCCTCCAGCGCGTCCTGCCAGGAGGATCGCAATCCCTGGAGATACTCGCGGTGGCCCTGCATCCAGGCAGTCAGGGTGCGCCGGCCGTAGAGCCGCACCGCGGCATCGAAGAACCGGAATCTCAGCAGGCACGCCAGCGACGCCCTGAGCGAGTAGAATCGCCGCATGGCGCAGAACGTCTCGCGCTGGAGCTGGTAGAGCGACATGCGCCGGGGTTGGAAGGTGACGTGATGGCCGTCGAAGAGATTCCAGCGATGCGTCAGCAGCCGGCCTTCGGCGTCGATTTCGTTGTAGAAACGCGTGCCCGGCAAGGGAGTGAGGATCAGGAACTGGACGCTTTCCAGCCGGTTGCGCTTGGCGAAGCGCGTGGTCTGGCGGATGGTCTCGACGGTGTCTTCATCGGAACCGAAGACGAACATGCCGTGCAGGCGCACGCCCGCCTGGTGGAACCCGCGGATGCCCTCCTCCATCTCCTCGAGGGTCTGCCGCTTGTCATAGGCCTCCAGCGTGTGGGGATTGATCGACTCGAAACCGATGTAGGCCGTTTCCAGCCCGGCCCGCTGCATCAGGCGCAGCAGGTCCTGGTCTTGGCCCATCTCGATGCGCATCTGGGCCGAGAAGTGGAAGCGGAACCCCTCGCTGATGATCCGCTCCATCAGCTCGCGCGTGCGCGCCCGGTGGGCCGTGAAATTGTCGTCATAAAAGAACACGTGATCCCGGTCGACCCCGTCGATCGCCCGAAGGTCCGCGATCACCCGATCGGGCGAGCGAAACCGATAGCGCCGGCCGAACATCTCCTTGACCAGGCAGAAGCTGCAATCGTAAGGACACCCGCGGCTGGTCATCACCGGCACGACCGTCCGCGTAAAGGCCCGCCGCAACCCGCCGGCCAAGAGCGACATGTCCACGCTGGGCAGCTCGTCCAGGTCGGCTACCGGCTCGGCCGGAGCGGTGCGGTGGAGCTTGCCGTCTTCGAGCCAGGCGATCCCCGGCACGTCGTCCAGGCTGCGCCGGCCCTGAAGCGCCTCGGCCAGCGGCAGGATCATGTTCTCGGCTTCACCCAGCGCCACGAGATCGGCGTGCTGGAGAGCTTCTTCCGGCCGAAAGGTCACGTGCGGCCCGCCCAGCACCGTCTTCACCCCCCGGCGACGCAGCAGCCGGGCGTATTGATAGGCCCGCGGCGCGGTCGAGGTCGTCGTGGAGATACCGACCAGGTCGGCCTCCAGGAGCACTTTGGGATCGGGTGGCTGGATGTCCTCGACGTAGACGCGGACCTCGTGGCCGGCCTGTTTCAAGAGCGTGCCCAGGTAAAGGCCGCCCAGTCGGGGCAAGGCCATCTTCTTGTAAACGTGGACACCCGGCGAGCCCGGTTCAACAAAGACGATTTTCACCTTGAGGCTTCCTTATCTTGCGCCAGCCGCGGTGCGCGGCCGTTCGGATTGCCCGCCCAGAGCCACCTGGAGACCGGCAGCCGATGCGCACCAGTCGCAGTCCGCCCCGGCCCGGCAGGGCAGGCGGACAGCCGAATGGCGCGTTGCGGCAATTCTACGCCGGCCCGGCTTGCCCGAGAAGGGAGACTTGTGCACCGCGGCGCGCGAAGCGCCCATTCGGGCGAGGCGTTGTTTCTGGAGTGTTTCGGAGATGTTTGCGCAGTGTTTGCGCACTGCGGTAACCTGTGAGCGATTCGGGCGGTCTGGGCGTGTTTGGCTACTGGGCGAGGTTTGCCGCCGCTGCCTGGGCGCCGAATCGCTTGCTGCGCAAGCCACGCGGGGAGCACGAGTTAGAGCAGCGCGCGGCGAGAGATCGTGTGCGCACACCCACAGCCGACTGGAAGCGGCGCTACAGGCTGCACCAAGGTACGTGAAACCCGCGCAATATCACCCAGAGACGGGCCATGGATCGCTCCGGCCGAGACAACCGGCGCTGAGAAGTGCCCGAAAGACAGCCGGCGCCTTGTGGAGCAAGAGCCAGTCAGCAAGCCGTGCAAAGCCGATCGGCCCTCGGGCGGATCGCCCGCTATTCGCCCGTTTGTGGCAGCTCCACGAAGCCGTGCGCGTGGGCCGCGGCCCGATCGGCCTTGGGCACATGGACCGACAGGCAGTGCAGCCCACCGCCTTTGCGGATCATCCCGCTCACGTCGATCCGCTCGATGCGCCAGCCGGGCAGCAGCCGGGTGTAGACGGCTACTGCCTCTCGTTCGGCTTCCTCGTCCACCCCCGGATAGGAAGGCAGCAGCAGCAGCCCGTCGGCCAGCAGCACGTTGGTGTACGTGCGAAACACCCCGTCGCGATTGGTGGGCATGGGAATCCGCTCCACACGAAGCGGCCCGTGCGCAGTGGGCAACCCTTCGAGGCGCGCGGCATTGCGATCCAGCAGGGCCGCGTTGACCGGGTCCACGGCCGGGTGATACCGCCCGACCACGACCGTGTTGGGCGAGGTGAACGCGGCGAACATGTCCACGTGCTCGGTCTTTTCCCTCTCCAGCGGTTCCAAAAAGACGATCTCGGAGAAGCCGAACGTGCGAGAAAGGATGCTCCGGATCTGGTTGAGATCGTAGTCGTGATAGGCGGTGACCACGTAGCGCGTCTTCGGCGAGTTCCGCTCCGCAAGGGCCGTGGTGCTCAGGCACAGCCCGTGGCCGTTGCTCAGCAAGTTGCCGCCTTCGACCACCAGCGGCACCTCGACGGGCCGGGTCTGAAACAGCTCGGCCAGGCGCGCGGGCACGCGGTCGTCCGCGCCACGGCTGGGGTAGGCGTATTGCGTATCCGCGGCCAGGCGCCGGCCGTCGCGGCCCAACAGAAACAACGGCCCATAGTCGCGAATCCACGAACTTTCGTAGGGGATGCGCACCGGTCGGAACGAATCCTCGGGCACGCCGCGCTGGCGCAGGGCCGCCTTCAGCTCCGCTTCTTCCTCTTCGTTGCGCACCAGTCCGATCACCGGCAGGTGACCTTTCAGCGCGGCGATGGTCGCACACACGCTCCACGGCTCCACGCCTTCCAGGCGCAAGCTGGGAGCCAGCACCACGGCCTCCAAGGGTTCAAACTCGCCGGGCAGGCGATAGCGACCGGTGAGGTTTTCCAGCTCACTTGGGCGTGAAGCAGACAGAAGCGCGTCCGCGCCGCCAGCAGCAGCCGAACCGGACTCGGCCCGCCGCGCCGTTGCCGCGGACGGCGCCGGCTCCGGCTTGGCGGCCGAAAGCACCTGCTCAAGCAACTTCGGGTCGCGCTGATCCATCACGCGGCCGGCCGCCGCAGACTCCGAGCCGCCGCCCGGCAAGAGGGCCAGCGGCCCGGCGCGCGGCGACAGATTGCGCACCGCCGGCACACTGGCCACCACCAGGCAAACGATCAGCGATGCGGCCCAGGCCAGGCCCGGCACCATGTTCCACAGCTTCTTCAAGGTGTGCTCCTACCACGGCAAGCGATCGCTGCGGATTCGCTTCAGAGGCGGCAAGCCGTACGTCGGACACGCACCCACACACCGGCGCACATTCTGCGCCGGCGATTCTTCTGCGACTTGCAGCTCTGGGCGCCTCAATCGAGAAGCGGGGCGCCGCCCCGGCGGCTTGGGGCCTGGGGAAGGCCCTAGGCGTTCCGGTCCTCCGGCGGGCACCTCTTCTCCGTTACCGCCTCCCATTATACTCACCGCAGCAGTTGCCGTTCAACAATCATTAACCCCGCAAAAGGCCGATCGGCCCGATCGCCTCGGCGTTTTTCACAAGAGACCGACTTTGCCATCGGGCCGGCGCCCGGCCGGAACCTATTGGAAAGCCCGGCAGAGACGCCGCGAAGGCAAGCCAACAGGCTACGCACCCCGCGGCCGGCCGCGCCCGGGCGGGGTTGTGCCACCCGTTGGGATCAGCCGTTTGCCCAATCAGGCCAAGTTGGGTTGCCGGACGGCTTCAAGCCGTACCCGGCAACCGGCCGGGTCTGGTCAGGCGTAGGGTGTGTGCTCGCACACACGCGAGTCCTGGAGGGACGTGCTCCGTCACGTCCGTTGCGCGCTCTGCGTGTTGACTCGCGGCCACGACAGAGCGTGGCGCATCCGGAGTCTAC
>CAYXPN010000206.1:0-10526 GCA_964467075.1 uncultured Planctomycetaceae bacterium | reverse complement strand
GGCGCGTGGCCGGGGCTGGACCGCAGGGAAGCCCCGGGCTCTGGGAGGTCGGAAGCCGGCGCGTGGCCGGGGCTGGACCGCAGGGAAGCCCCGGGCTCTGGGAGATCGGAAGTCGGCGCGTGGCCGGGGCTGGACCGCAGGGAAGCCCCGGGCTCTGGGAGGTCGGAAGTCGGCGCGTGGCGAGCCGGGAGCGTCAGCTCCCGGTTCGGGTGCAACTCGGGAGTCGCAGGCTGGAACTGCCGCGGCGGGGATTGGGGCGACTCCTGTTCGGCTGGAATCGGCGCCAGCGGCTGCGTTGGCTGGCTCGCCTCGGCCGGAATCGGTTCGAGCGGTTGAGCCGTCGCCTCGGGTTCGTCCGCCATCTGGGGCGCGGCCACGGTCGGCTCGGCCCCCGCGGCGCTCGGTGCCGGAGCGGATTGGCCTAGCAGAACCCATCCCCAACAGGCCGCAAGTGCCAGGCTGTTTAGAACTTGTAACGGTATTGCTTCCCGGGGCTTCGCTTCGCTCCAGCCCCGGCCACCCGGCTTTGGGCACAGAATTGGGGAAACCATTCGTTTCCGGGTCCTTAGTCCCATGGAACGTCCTCCTTTACGGAATATCCGTTCGTGGGCGCTGTCCCGATTTTCGGGCAGCGAAAATGGAGCAGGCCGTTCCTGCCGCCTTTTTCCTGGGCCTGCGCCGGCACTCGGCCAGGCGGGCAACAGGAGGGCATTATCCGCGCCCGGGCCCCGGGGGACAAGGCGGTTTTGCCGGGCCCCGGTCCGGGCGTCCGGACGGCCCGGGGCGCCTTGCGGTCCGGCCGCTGCGGGCAAGAAAGCGTTTGAACCGGCCGCGCGACGGCCGTATGCTGGGGGCCGAGCCAAGCTTGTAGGGTGGCTCGAGCAGTAACGCGACCCACCGGCAAGACAAGTTGGCGGGTCTGCGAAAAGCGGCTTGACCGACCCTCCGGCCCCGCGGCCGAAAGACCGTGTGCCCGGTGCCCCTCGTGCTTTCCTTCCCCGAAAACCCAGGAACTTTGCCATGCAGACGATTCTCTCGTGCTTCGTGCGGCGTGTGGATTGCCAGCCGTCCAGGGCCTGTGCCCGTGCGTCAGGCCGTCGCGTTGCGTCAGAAGGTCGCGTTCCTTCCTTGCAAGCAGCGCAAAAGCCGAAGGGGCCGCCACCGGCGCCAAGCATCTTGGCGTTCTGCGCCGGCTTGGCCCTCGGCCTTTGGGCGGGCCTGGCCGCGGGCGCGGAGTTGCTGCCGCTCGATCAAGCGCCGGCCGGCCCAGGCGAATGGGGATATCGGCCGGGCCATGAGACCGTCTCAGCGGTCAATCCGCCCGCCTTCTGCTGGCGCCCGCAGCAGGACATCACCGGCTGGGAGGTCCAGTGTGCGCGCGACGCAGCGTTCGAGGAGCCTGTGCACGAGGCGACTCGCATCCAGTGGAACGTCCACACCCCGCCGCAGGCCTTTGCGCCGGGCGAATACTTCTGGCGCTATCGCGGGCGGGATGCCAGCGGGCGGGCGACCCAGTGGAGCCGGGCCCGCCGGTTCTCGATTCCCCAGGATGCCCGGGCCCTGCCCATGCCGCGGCGCGAGGAGCTGCTGGAACGAATCCCCAAGACCCATCCGCGCCTGTTTGTCCGGCCCGAGGACCTGCCGCGCCTGCGCGGGCTGGCGGCCGGGGAGCTGAAGGATCGCTACGAGCAGTTGGTCAAAGAGTGCGACCGGCTGCTGGCCGATCCGCCGCCCACGGCCGAACCGCCCAAGTATCCTGCCGACGTGGAGCGCAAAAGCGAGCGCTGGCGGGAAATCTGGTGGGGCAACCGGGTGTATACGATCCGCGCGCTGAACGGGGCAGCCACGCTGGGATTTACCTGGCGCTTAAGCGGCAATGAGCAATACGGCCGGCTCGCCCGGCGGATTCTGCTCGACTGCGCGCGCTGGGACCCCCAGGGGGCCACCGGCTATCGCTACAACGACGAGGCGGGCATGCCCTATGCCTACTATTTCGCGCGCACCTACAGCTTTGTGAACGACCTGCTCACCGAAGACGAGCGCGAGCAGTGCCGCGCGGTGATGCGCGTCCGCGGCGAGGAGATGTATCGCCACCTTTGCCCGAGACATCTCTGGCGGCCCTATGCCAGCCACAGCAATCGGGCGTGGCACTTCCTGGGTGAGGTGGGCATCGCGTTTAAGGACGAAATCCCCGGGGCGGACGACTGGGTCTGGTTCGCGGCCAACGTGTTCTACAACGTCTATCCTGTCTGGTCCGACGACGACGGCGGCTGGCACGAGGGCAGCAGCTATTGGAGCAGCTACATCGGGCGCTTCACCTGGTGGGCCGACGCGATGCGCGCGGCCATGGGCATTGACGCCTATCGCAAGCCCTATTTCTCGCAGGTGGGCTACTATCCGATGTATCTCTTGCCGCCGGGCAAGACCGGCGGCGGGTTCGGCGACCTCTGCGCCCCGCGCAAGGCCGCCCAGTTTGTGCCGCTGGTAAGCCAGCTTGCGGCCCAGGCCGGCAACGGCCACTGGCAGTGGTATGTCGAACAGATGGGCGGCCCGAAGGGCATGGACGGCTACGTGGGCTTTGTGCGCGGCAGCCTGCCCCCGGTCGCCCCCGAGTCGCCCGACGACCTGCCGCCGTCGCGCCTCTTTCGCGGCACGGGCCAGGCGGTGTTGAACACCACGCTGTTTGATGCCGGCGACGACGTGCAGGTGGTCTTCAAGTCGAGCCCCTTCGGCACCCAGTCACACGGCTATGAGGCCAACAATTCGTTTCTGCTCTGGGCCTATGGCCAGCGCCTGCTGGTGCGCAGCGGCTACCGCGACATCTACGGCAGCGACCACCACCGGGGGTGGATGTGGAGCACGCGCTCGGTGAACAACATCACCGTGGACGGCCACGGGCAGTTGGCCCACTCGGCTGCCTCCCAGGGCCGGATCACGGCCTTCGAGACCACGCCGCGCATCGACGTGGTGGCCGGCGAGGCGGGCGAGGCCTATCGCACCAAGGCCGAAATCGACCCGGACGCCCTGCTGCTTCGGCGTTTCAGCCGGGCGATCGTCTTCATCAAGCCCGACCTGGTGGTGATCTATGACCGGCTCGCGGCCCGGCAGCCGGCCACGTTCCAATACTGGCTCCACGCCACCGAGCAGTTCGACGTCCGCCAGCAGCGCGACATCCGGCTGCGCGTAGGGGAGGTGGGCTGCCGGATCGCCCTGTTGGAGCCGGCCGGGCTCGAGCTGAGGCAGACCGACCAGTACGACCCCAATCCCCGGCCGCGGATCACCCTGCGCGAATGGCACCTGACCGCGGCCACCACCGAGCGGCGCGAGCAGGTGGAGTTCGTGGCCCTCTACCGGCCGCACCGGGCCGGGCAGGACGTGCCCGCGCAGGCCACCCTCCGGCGGGATGCAGACGCCTGGCAGCTCGAAGCCGCGCTGCCCGATGGACACACGGCCCGGCTGAGCCTGCCCCTGTCGGGCGAGCGGCTTTCGGTCCAGTGCCTCGATGAGAACGGCCGCGGCGAGGCCCAACTGGCCGTAGATCTTCAATGACCGACGATCTTCAATGACCGGCCGGACGTTTGGCCGATGTAGAATTACGGGGGGAAGCGCCGGGTGCCACTGCTGGCT
This sequence comes from uncultured Planctomycetaceae bacterium, assembly GCA_964467075.1. GTDB lineage: Bacteria > Planctomycetota > Planctomycetia > Pirellulales > Thermoguttaceae > CAYXPN01. The sequence goes on along the minus strand of CAYXPN010000206.1, from coordinate 6,899 downwards.
TGTCCAGCAGTGCCGGCGGGACGTCGCCATTACTGGGTGGCACGCCCGGAGCTTTGGCCATGGGCGTGGCGAGTCCTGGGTGGGCCAGCCATGCCCTTCTGATGGCGTGCTACCCAGGCGCGAATCCCAGGACCATTCAGCCGAACCACCAAAGGGGCACGCCGCCATGCAACTGGGCATCCATCTTGGCACCTTCGCCCCGCGGCCGTTCGAAGAGGCACTCGACCGGGCCGCGGCGGCCGGCCTGGAGTGCATCCACCTGAGCTTCAAGGCCCTGGGCCTGCCCGCAATGCCCGACCAGCTCGACGCCGGGCTCTGCGAGCGCATCCTGCGCGAGACCTCGCGCCGCGACCTCGTCGTGGCCACGCTCTCGGGCACCTTCAACATGATCCACCCCGACCCGGAGGTGCGCGGGAGCGGGCTGCGCGGATTGCGCAGCGTGGCCGCGGCCGCGCAGCAACTCGGCACTCTGGCCGCGGGCGCACGGCAACTCGGCACGCCCGTCGTTGCGCTCTGCACGGGCACGCGCGATGCGGATCACATGTGGCGCCCCCATCCGGACAACCACTCGCCCGAGGCATGGGCCGATCTGGTGGCCAGCATGGAACAGGCCCTCCAGACCGCCGACGAGCACGAGGTGCTGCTGGGCGTGGAGCCGGAGATAGGCAACGTGGTTTCCTCCGCGGCCAAGGCCCGACAACTGCTCGACCAGATGCGCTCCCCGCGCCTGAAGGTGATCATCGACCCGGCCAATCTCTTTCCCACAGGCGAGCTGCGGCGCATGCGCGAGGTCTTGGACACGGCCTTCGATCTCTTGGGTGCTGACATCGTGGCGGCCCATGCCAAGGACCTCGACCACGACGGCGAAGCCGGGCGCCTGCCCGCGGGCAAGGGGCTGCTGGACTACGACCACTACCTGGGCCTGCTGGTGCGATGGGGGTTCACGGGCCCGGTGATTCTGCACAGCCTGGGCGAGGCGGACGTGGCCGGGTGCGTGGGGTTCTTGCGCGAGAAACTCGGCAGGGTGTGAACGTCTGGGGACGAACATTCTTGAACCGGCCGGCGGCGAGCCGGCGGCGTGAGGTGAGCGGTTTAGCCGGCGCAGCGCTTCACCCGATTAGCGTTTTCCACCCGAACCGGGAGCTCACGCTCCCGGCTCGCCACGTGCCCGACTTCCGACTTTCGACAGACACCGTCGCCTGCGGCTTGCCGTTAAACCTCCGCTTTCCGCTTTTCGCCCCAACCGGGAGCTCACGCTCCCGGCTCGCCACCCGGTGTGGCCGGCGGCAGCTCGTCCCAGGGGCTGATGCGCACCGGCTGGGGCGGACGCCGCAGCGCGGCCAGCGCAGCCTCTTCCTCCCGCACCCGCTCGGGCTCGGGCAGGCGCAACTGGCGCACCTCTCGGGCCACGAACGGCAGATTGCCCAGCAGGACCAGCAGGGCCAAAAGCGGCACCACGACCATCAGCGTGGGCAGCTCCGTCGCGGCGGGCACATCGACGACGTGGTACAGCGTCCAGAGCGGGTCGGTGATCTGGAGCAGGGTGTAGCCCTCGTTGCGCAGGGCCGGGATCAGCAACTGGACGAACATGGGCACGAAGCAAGCCACCAGCACCACCCAGAGATGGACCAGGATCGTCAGCACCCATCCCTTGCCACCCAGCCGGCGCGCAAGGCGCAGCAGCAGCGCGCCCAGGCCGAGATAAATCACCACGTAGCAGGTGCTCAGCACGACGAAACTCACACAGTCGGGCTGGCTTGGCGGCCACGGCACCGCTTGGGGCCGGAACATCTCAGCCACGCTCACCGCGGCCAGCGACATCGCGACCACGGCCGCCATGCTGCCGGTGGCGAACATCAGCCCCGTGCCCGGCCCGGGATTGAACCAACTGAGCAACATCCGGCCCAGGAAGCTCTGCGGCAGCGAGCGTTTCACGCGGCGCGAGAGCACGGGCGACTCGCCGGTCAGCAGCACACCCATGGTGTACCAGTGGAGTCCCGAGAAGACCAGGAACAAGAGCAGGAAAACGATCACGGCCTCGTCATCTTGCTGGCCGAAATGGATACAGCCCCACGCCATCCAGAAGAGGAACAGCAACTGCTCGGCCAGCATCACCACGCGCAGGCGCGTGGAGCGGTTGTCGCTGGGAAAGGTGATCTGTGCGGCCGCGGCATAGTAGGCCAACAGGCAGTAGCCCGCCGCCAGCGAGACGATGGCGGCATCGATCACCCAGAACTCGGGCTGGTCGAAGGGCACTGCGCCGCCGAACTCCTCCATCACGCTGGCAACCAGTCCCATGGACGCGAAGAAGGCAAACAGCAGGCCCACGATCAGCACCACGGTGAAGATGACCTGCCAGTGGCGGCTGGCCGTGAGCGTGCCCCAGAACAGGCTGATCATGGCCAGCCCCACGGAGGCCAGCACGGTGTGGCCGAGCAGGAAGAAGATCGTCAAGAGGTCGATGCCCCGGAGCAGATAGGTAAAGGCCAGGCAGGGCGCCAGCGCGGAGAGATAGACCACCATCTGCACCAATGCGCTGCCCAGTTTGCCGCGCACGATCTGCCGGGGGTTGAGCGTGGTGATGGAGACCAGCTCGTAGGTGCGGTCCTCCTGCTCGACGGCCAGCGAGCGGTAGGCCGAAAACGGCACCACCACCAGCAGCCAGAAACACAAGATCACGTGGTAAACCAGGAACACGGCCGGCCCCTGGTTGCCGAACCGCGCATCCGGGCCGATCAGCCCCAAGGCCACGAAGGTCGCCCCCCAGCTCAGCACCAGGAGGATGGCGAACATGGCGCCGAAAAACCGGCTCTTGAGCGCCTGGCGGGTTTCCTTGACCAGGATCGGATTCACCCGATCGCCCGCCCAGCGCAGCAGTTGCGCGCCCAGGCGCATGGCCCGGCCCTTCCGGTCTGCGCATGCCTGTTCGAGTGGTTGCGCTGGTGCCGAAACGGTCATTGTACCATTCCTGCCGCGGCTCTCAGAGACTATCCGAAAACGCAGTTTGGGTGGCCGTGGCTGGACCATGGGTAAGCCACGGACCGGTTTTCCGGGGTTTCGCTACGCTCCAACCCCGGCCACCCAGGTCGCACGCCGGTTTTCGGATAGTCTCTCACTGCACGAGCCCCTTGGTCACCTCCATGAACACGTCTTCGAGCGTGTGCTGGCGCGTGCCGAAGGCCGTGACCTGGAAGCCCGCTTCGATCATCGCCCTGAGCAGCGCCGCCTCGTCTTCCAGCCGGCCGCGATGCAGAAACAACACCTCGTTGCCGTTGACGTGCAACTGGCTGACGCGCTCTTGCCCGGCGAGCCACTCGGCCAGGCGCTCGGCGTGGCCCAGCACGCGCGTGGTGACCATGTTCTCAGGGCGCCGACAGCGTGCCTGGATGTCGGCCACCGTGCCCACGGCCAGCAGCCGGCCCCGCTCGAGGATGCCCACCACGTCGCAAATCTCGGCCAGCTCCGTGAGGATATGGGAGCTGATCAGGATCGTCTTGCCCTCGTCGGCCAGGGCGCGGATCATCTGCCGCACCTCGATCCGCGCACGGGGATCAAGGCCCGCGGCCGGCTCGTCGAGCACCAGCACGCCCGGGTCGTGGATCAAGGCCCGACCCAGACAAAGCCGCTGCTTCATGCCCTTCGAAAGCCCGTCGGTGGGCTTGTCGGCCAGCACGTCCAGGCCCGTGAAACCCATCACCCGATCAATCTGATCGCGGCGCCGGCGATGGTCGAGCTGGTAGGCGCGGGCGTAGAAGTCCAGGTATTCGCGCACGGTGACGTTGGCATAGGTGCCGAAGTAGTCGGGCATGAAACCCAGACGGCGGCGCACGCGGTCGGGATCGTCGATCACCGAGAATCCGTCCACCAGCGCATCGCCCGCGTCGGGCACGTCGAGCGTGGCCAGGATGCGCATGCTGGTGGTCTTGCCCGCGCCGTTGGGGCCGATGTAGCCGAACACCTGCCCGCGATCAACCTGGAAGCAGACGCCGTCCACGGCCCGGGTGGAGCCGAAAAAGCGATACAGGTTGCGCAGCTCGATCATGGGCCGGCCGTCGCCGCTGGGGGCTGTGCTTGCGCAAGCATCGGCTCCTGCGCCGGCGCGCGGATCAGCGCATGCATTAGCGCTCGCAGCGGCCGCGGGCGCCGCGTCGCTCGGGACGGTCCCGGCAGCGGCGTTGCCTTCGTCTCCCGGACTGGCCATGGTGCAGCCTCGCTCCACCGGTTGTCTGTCGATCGCGTGTGTGAGCCGCTTTGCGATCGCGGCTGTCCGTCAACGTGAGGCGTCATCCGAACCGGGAGCTGACGCTCCCGGCTCGCCACGCGCCGATTTCCGACCTCCGAGCTCGCAGCGTCCGGGGCTTCGCTTCGCTCCAGCCCCGGCCACCCGACCGCCGACTTCCGACCTCCGAGCTCGCAGCGTCCGGGGCTTCGCTTCGCTCCAGCCCCGGCCACCCGACCGCCGATTTCCGACTTCCGAGCTCGCAGCGTCCGGGGCTTCGCTTCGCTCCAGCCCCGGCCACCCGACCTCCGACTTCCGACTTACCAGTTGCCCACGATCACGTGCAGGCTGTCTTCCTCGCGCGCCTTGGGCGTGCCCAATTCCACCTCGAGCGACTGGGCCACCACGGCCACGTAGTCGCGCGGGCCGAGTCCGACCAGGTTGCCCCCGCGCGCGGCCGTCACCGCGCCGAGCGTCTGTTCCAGGCGACTGGCACGGTCCGTGGGCGTGGGAAGACTCGATCCGAACCAGCGCCACGAACCTCCCCACCCCGTGTTCGACGGCACATCGGTCATCCCCTCGGGCCAGCCCATGCGCTGCTGGCGGCAGGTGCGTCGGAGCCGTTCCAGGCCCTCGGAGGCATTGATCGACCGGAGGAGCACACTGGCGTCCGGCTCCACCTCCGCGGCCCAACCGTACTTGCCCTCTTCGGGACAGACCAATACCTGCTCGACCCTCACGCCCAGCCGGTTGGTCAGCGTCCATTGTTCCGGCTTGCCGGGCGCAGGCGCGATCTGAAGTCCGGTGCGCGTGGCCCGAGAGCGCACCGTAACAAACTGCGTGGGCGTGCGCGAAGCCAGCCAGCCGGACGCCAGGCGCTGGGTGCCGTCGGGCTCCAGGACCAGGTCCCGGCGCCGGTGGGCCCCGGAGCGGCGATACGGGTGGAAACCCATCGGCTCCAGGGGAATCACGGCCACGTCCGCGGGAAAGACCAGCCCGCGGCTGGGTGCGAGCCCCGCATAGTACGACACGCGGGCCCAGCAGGTGGCCGTGCCCGTGCGCTGGTCGAGGCACGTGACACTGCGCACGCGTGTGCGCACCCCCAGCCCGTCGGCCACCACCGCATACAACAGCAGCAGGCCGGTCACGGCCGCGGCGCCGCCGGGCACGGTGAACATCAACAGGTGTACCCGTTTCCATCGCCGCAACACCCAGTAGTTGACCGGGCCGATGCCCACCACGAACAGCGTGATCAACACGTAGAACTCCGCCACCGGCGCCAGCCCCACGCCGGGGATCAGGAAATCCCAGAAGTGGTCGTTGGGCTGGACCGTGGACAGGCCGAAACGCTGCGGCCACTGCCAGCGCTCCGGCCCCACCTCGTTGAACACCCAGCGCCACTGCCGGGCATCCAGCCCGTCGGGCCCATCTGCGGCGATGGCCACCACCAGCCCCAGGCCCAGCGGTCGCAGCCGAAAGGGGGCGTTTTTGCTGGTCTCGGCGCCAGAGCGGTCCGGCGTTTGCGGCGGCCCGGCCGGCTGCGAGTCGGGTGTGTCGGTTTCCAGGAAGAGCGGCTCCGGGGCCACTTCGACCGCGAAATCCTCGTCGTAGTATCCCGCGCCCGGATCGCCGAAGAGCGTCGAGCTGTCGGACTGCCGGCTGGGCTGCTGCCAGCCGCCTGGTTTGCCGGCCGCGGCCGGCGGAGCGGCAGGGAACTCCAGCAGGGCGTCGAGTCGTTCGAGCCCCTGCCAGTCGTCCTCCATGCCCAAGACCCACAGGTTCCCCCCGGCAAACACCCAGCGGCGCAGGCTTTCGAACGCCGCGGGCCGCTGCCGGCGCAGGTCCGCCAGCTCGCTGAGCGTGGTGGCCGCCACGTCCACACTGGTGTAGTCGATCCACTGCTCCGGCAGGTCCTCGATCGGGAAGCTGGCAGTCGTGGGCAGGCTCCCGCCGAGGCTCGAAGTGGTCGCCGAAAGCCGGCCGAGAGAGCCCGACGAGGGGACGCGATCGAAAACCCGGCTCAAGTCGAGCAGATCGTCCATGTCTTTTCCGACCCACAACACGTGCGGCAGGTATTCCACCAGCACGTCCTCGTCCATGGTGTACATCGAGGCCTCGCCCCAATCCAGCCTAAGCCGCGGCAACGGCGTGCCCTCTTCGCTGACTTCCACCACGTAGCGGCCTTCAGCCGCCGTGCTCGGCACGGAAAGCGTGGTGCTCACCGGCCCGGCACCGGCCGGCAGCTCCACGTGCTTGACCACTCGCAGATCGTAACCGGTCTGCCACGGGAAGCGGGAGCGGATCGCCTGGAAAGTGAGCGTGCGGTCGGCCGTAAGCGGCCTGAGCGGAGTGACTGTGATGACCAGCGGCCGATAGCCGGTCCCACCGGGCCAGCGGATATCGGCCTCCACGCGCAGGCCGTTGCCCACTGCCCGTGGTGCGGCCGCGGCCCTGGACGGCCACGCCGCGGCGCCGGCGCAGAGCATCACCAGTGTACCCAGCACCACCCGCCAGAGCCGGATGGATGGCTGTCTTGCGCACCTCATCAGGAGCCCCCCACTTCGAGCAGGCCGGCGCGACAGAGCCCGCCGGCATCGTCAATATCCTGTCATCCTGTCTGTCTGCCCATCACCCCCTCACCCTGTCACCCCCTCACCCTGTCACCCCCTCACCCTGTCAC
>CAYXPN010000205.1:0-10563 GCA_964467075.1 uncultured Planctomycetaceae bacterium | reverse complement strand
CCTTCGGCTCGCCGTTAAACGAGACAACGGGACACTCTTAGCCGCGAGCAGTATAAGAACTTGTCAAGGGATTACTTCCCGGGGCTTCGCTGCGCTCCAGCCCCGGCCACCCGGGCCTGGGTATGGGATTGGGGAGACAATTCGTTTACAAGTTCTAAGGGCCGCTCGGGCCTACGGGCCCGCCCGGCCCAGGGAGAAGCCGGTCAGCTCGAGCGATCGGGCACCGTCGACCTTCAGGCGGTTGGATCGGGGCCAGAAGAAGATGCGCCGAGCGGCTGCCTGCGAGGTGGGGCCGCCGATGTGCGCCTGGTAGTACAGCTCGGCATCGGTGCGCCCGTCGCCTTCGAGCACCAGCAGGCCCTTGCCCCCGGCATAGCTCATGCGAACGGCCCGCGCAGCAAACGTGCGCCCCTCGACCACGGGGTTGCCGAGTGCTTCGACCTCGAACACGCGCCGGCCGTCCTCAGGGGCGGTCATCTGCCAGACCGAGAGGCGCTGGCACCGCAGGTTCACGCCGCCGGATTCGAGGCGATCGGGATCGTCCACCTCGGGCAGGGCCACCCAGGATTGCGCCGGAGCGTAGCTGGTATCCACCTGGCCCAGAAACGTCAAGTGCCGGTGGTGCAGGTCTCCCTGGACCGAATCCTGAAAACGCACGTGCAGGCACTTGAGCCCCGGGCCTTCGTCTTCGGCCGGCGTTTGCGGCGAACCAGGCGCCGGCGCTGCTGCCGGCTGGGGCGCGGAACTGCCGGCCAACGTCCAAGACGCCTCTTGGCTTGCCGGGCGCACGCTGTTGAACCAGCCGGGCCCGCCCGCGGTCAGGGCCCCGCTCTGGAGGTTGATCGCCAGATCCGCGGCCTCGAAGCGCTCGTGCGAAATCTGACCCTGGGCGTCGAAATCGCGGCTCTCCATGGACACGCCGCCGCGACAGAACATCTGTTGCGGCTCGGGGCGCGGCTGGTGCTGCGGGTCGGCAAAATCGAGCCGGCGCGCCAGGCGCACTTCGAGCGTCTCGGTCCAGAGGCGCTGGCGCCAGGCCTGCCCGACGAACGACTGCGCGAACACGGCCGTTTCGAAACTGGCGGCCTGCCCGTCGAAGACCATGCGGTCCTGCCACTCCACCGCGATCACGCCCGACGGCTCCAGCGGCCGGCCGTCGAACTGTCGGCTTAAGGGAAATTGCATCTCGCCCGTCCCCTCGACCCACAAGCGGTTCGTGGCGCGGTTCAGGTGGATGTTGGGACCGACCAGATGGAGCCCCTTGGCCGACAGCCGGGCGGGCCGGCCGGTCACGGTGACCACGCCGTCGGGTTGCTGGGGGGCCACTGCGTGCAGGTGGTGGCCGCTCACGCGCAGCTCCTCGGTCTGCCAGGTGGGCGTCTGGCGCAACTCCACGTTGTCTTCGACCGTCACTTCGGCCAGTTCGGTGCGCTGGTCCGCGCCGTAGCGAACGCGTGCCTGGAGCAGGCGCCCGCTCAGCTCGAAGTGGGGCGCCGGTTGTACAGGAACCTCTTGCCGCGCATCAGTCTGGATATCTTGCTGCGGCTGCATGCCGACCGCTCGTCCCAGGAGCGAGTTTTGCCCGCCCGGCAAGGAAACCGGCACCAGCCGTGCCGCAGCCCGGGCGCCGTAGGGCATCTCGGATGCGACGCCGACAAGCTGGGTTGGCCCAGGGGCCGCGACCGACTCGAACCAAACTTCAAGCTGCTCGACGCGCCCGGAAAGCTGAGCCGAGTCGAGTCGCACGTTGTCTCGCGCCAACAAGCGGTCGGGCAGCAAGCGCGGGAAGCGGCCGGACGAGGCAGCGGGCTGTTCGACGAGCCACAGATGCACCTCCTGGGCGTCCATGCGCCCGATGCCCGGGAACTGCAACTGCGTGCCGCCGGTCAGCGAGAGGAGCTGGTTTTGCTCGTGGGGGCGAAGTAGCAGGTGGTCCATCCAGCGGGCCTCGATCACCTGCTCGGGTTTCTCGTCCATCTGGGCACGCAGCCATCCGGCCCCGGCCGCCACCACGCGCCCGATTCGCCCCGGGGCGCCGAACTGGTATTGCAGCGTGCGGGCGTGGATTTCGCTGTTGCGCTGACTCAGCCAGACTTGCTCGGTGCCGTCGAGCACGATCCGCTTTTGGGCGAAATCGTATTCCAGGCGCTCGCCCTGGGCCGCGACCTGCTGGCTGGGCATGGCGAGCACCACGGGATTTCCCCGGGCCTCGATGCGCCGAGGCACCAGCCGCCCCGCGCCCCGGCGCGAAGCCGAAGAAGACGAATCCGACGAGGCCCGTTGTGCGGCCGCATCGGGCGAGGCGGACGGCGGGCCCTGCTCTTCGAAGTAGATGCTCAGCCGATCGCACTCGAGCTGGTCGCTCGGTCCGACCGGATTGATGCGCCATACATCCACGCAGTCCTCGAAGGTGGCCACCTTCTTGGCCACATCGAAGCGGAACGGCCCGCAGCAGGAAAGCTCCACGGGAATCGGGCCCTCAGCCCAGGGCTGGGTGGTCTCGGGGCCCTGAGCAGCAGGGGCCGGGCGCGTGCCGGCTTGGCTGGGCCTGCCGGGCTCTGCCGGCGTGCCGGGCTGGCCTCGCGTGCCGGGTTGGCCCGGCGCCGTGTCGCCGGCCGCCACTTTGCGGCCCAGCTCCAGGTGCAGGCGCTCCACGTGCTGCAATTCAAACGATTCCACGCCGGCCACACTGGGCCCGTGGCTCTGGGAATCGCCGGCGTGCGGGCCGGGAATCAAGCTGATGCGGAACTCGCGTCCCCGGCCGTAATGTGGTCCCCAACGGAAATAGACCGGCTCCGCGGTCCAGATGCTGCGTTCGGTGAGGTGGACGTCCCGGGTGGTGATCCACAAGTCGTCCTCGGGTCCCGCGGCCCGGCCGGCACTGCGGATGACGATCTGGCCTTCCAACTGGCCGGCCACCAGCCGCCCGATTTTCATGCGGCGCAGGTTGAGCGGCTGGTCGAACCTGAGCAAGGCCCCTTCCGGCGCCTGCAGGATGACCACGTCACGGGCCTGTTGCTCCGGATCGGGATCGTCGCTGCGGGGCAGGAAGAGGATCGTGCAGGGCTGGATGCGCACGCGCCCGTCGCCCAGGTTGCGGTAGCCTCCCATCAGCAGCTTCAGGCTCTCGCTGGCCAGAATCTTGGGGTTCTCCAGCTCCCACGATCCCGGCGCGAAGAAGGGTTCGAGTTCGGCCAGTTCTGCGGAGATACGGTCGCGCGCGCCTTTGGCATCTGTTGCAGTCAGGCTGTCGGTGGGCCGGGGATCGACCGAGGGCTCGATCAGGCGCACGATCGCCGCGGCGTAGAACCAATAGGCCGCCAGCACTACCAGCAGCGCGGCCCCGCCATGGACCGCCCGGCCCTTCCAGTCGGTGGGCACACGCAGGCCGGCCGGTTTGCCGCCCCCGCGGCGCAGCGGCCCGCTAATGCGCGCCCACAGGGCACGTAGCGTTCCGGACAGTGTTCCGGCAGAGGTGGAACCCGGGGCCATGGTGATTGGGTCGTTAGTGGACGATCGAAAGAAACTGCGGGAACACGCCCACCCGGGCCGAGACACGCGACGCTCGCCCGCGGGTCTTGGTCTCAGGCGACCGGATTGTCTCCGGGGCAGGACCCTCCGTCGGGCAAGGCGGAACCCTCAACGTACGGGCGCAGCAGGTCCTCCCAGCGCCCCTGGGTCTTGAGCACCAGCTCGATGGTCTCGCGCACCGCGCCGTTGCCGCCCGCAGCAGTGGTCACGTGATGCGCCCGGGCGCGGAGCTCTTCGCACGCATCGGCCACGGCCACCCCCAGGCCCGCGCTGCCCACCGCGGGCAGGTCCGGCAGGTCGTCGCCGATGTAACACGCCTGGCGGGCCGACAGGCCGCACTGGCGCAACACCTCGCGCAACACCGCCAGTTTGTCCTCCACACCCTGGCGGAGAATCTCGATGCCCAGCTCCGCGGCGCGCATGCGCACCACGTGGGAGCTGCGCGCCGTGACCAGCCCAAAACGATAGCCCGCCTTCTGCCACAGATGAATGCCCATGCCGTCGCGGATGTGGAACCGCTTGCTCTCGATCCCCTGGTTGTCCATGGCGATGCGACCATCAGTGAACACACCGTCCACATCGCAGAGGATCAGTTCGATCGGTTGACAGCGCTGGGCAAGGTCCATGGCTGAGTTTGCGGTTGTTGCGGACAGTGCGGGCTGGTCAAAGCAGGCAAACGTTGTGCGGAGCGTCAACTTGCCGGTCTGCTCGCGGGCTGCCGGGCGGGCATTCCATCCTCATTGCTACCCGTTTTCGGCCGTCAGCCTGCGCGGCGGTTGGCTGGCAGGCCCGGAGCACCAGCGACGGGCGTGATTGCGCCCAAGCCCGTGCGTTTTCCTGCCACGCCCTTCTCAGGGCGTGCCACCCTGCCACTCTCCGCTTTCGACTTTCGGCTTTTGACTCTTGACTGTGGACTTCGGGCCGCTACCCCTTTACGCAGCCGGACCAGCCGGTGGTTCGGAGAAAACGCGGCAAGGCGGTACGGCCCGCCCGGCCGAATCCGCGGCTTCCTGCTCCCCCTCCCGCGGCAACAGGCCCACCACGTCGGTAATGTCGATCAGGCCGACCGGCTTGTCTTCCGCGTCGACCACCGGCAGCTCGCTGATCTTCTTCTCCACCAGCAGGTCCACGGCCTGGATCATGGGTGAGCCCAGCCGGATGCGCAACGGATCGGGGGTCATCACCTCGCGCACCGGCCGGTCCAGGGCCCTGTCGTGGCGCCGCTCAAACAGCCGGGCCAGATCGCTGTCGGTGAAGATGCCCCTGAGCCTGCCCTCGTTGTCGGTCAGCATGGTGGCCCCGGTGCGCCGGCCGGGCAAACGAGCGCCGACGAGCACTTGGCGCACCGAAAGCTCCTGGTCGGCCACGCGGCAGCGGCTCCGAGGACGCATGTGGTCTTCGACATTGCTCAGGCGCTTGCCGATCATGCCGGCCGGGTGGAATCGGGCGAAGTCCTCGTGATCGAAGCCCCTCATGCGGCTTAGGACCAATGCCAGCGCATCGCCCAGGGCGAGCATGGCGGTCGTGCTGGTGCTGGGAGCAAGGCCCAGCGGGCAGGCCTCTTGAAGCGGACCCAGCTCGAGCACCACGCGCGCCGCACGCGCCAGGGTGCTGTCGGCCCGAGAGGTGACCGCCACGATCGGCACCTTCAGTTCAGCCAGGGCCGGCAGCAGGCGCACGATCTCCTCGGTCTCACCGCTCTGCGAGAGTATGAGCATCACGTCGCCCGAACGCACGCGCCCCAGATCGCCGTGCACGGCCTCGGCCGGGTGGAGACAATGGCTGGGTGTGCCGGTGGAGGCCAGGGTGGCCATGATCTTCTGGCCGACCAGTCCCGCCTTGCCCATGCCGCAGACGATCACGCAGCCGCGCGCGCCGGCCAAGCATTCGACGGCGCGGCAGAACTCGGCATTGAGTCGCGCAGCCAGGACGCCCAGCGCGCGGCTTTCGGCCAGCAGGATTTGGCGCGCCAAGTGCAACTGCTCGAAGGGGCTCAGACCCGCGGCCCGGCGAGCGGCTTCCATGCTCATCGACCCGTCCTTGGTTCGACCTGGGAAGTGGTGTGGTTCGACGCAAGAAAGACCACCAGATCGTCGATCTTGCGCACACTTCGAGTTCGACGCCACCGATTTGGAGACGGCGTGCAACCGAGCCGCCCCTGGACCGAAATGCGACACCAGGGGTTGCGGATTGTAGCAGCGCAGAGGCCGACGGGCAACGTCGCCCGTCTGGGCAATCTGGGAGAGATAGGCAAGGTTTCCGCCAATGCCGGTTCTACTTGCGCGCATCGCCGCGGAAGCGTCGCGGCGTTGCCGCCCCAATCGGGGCTTCGCCGCCACGCACCCCGCCGGCGCGTCTGGTACGCGCACGATGAGCGGCGTAGAATGGTATGTTCGGCAAATCCATAGCGGGTGCAGCAAGATGCTCGCTGACGCGATGCTGCGTCCGCAGCAGCCCGTAATGGGGTCTGGATACAACCACTGAACCTCTGCTCTTAAGGGTGTGAAGTCGATGATTGTTACAACCACCGAACTTTTCAGACACGCCTACGGCGAGTATGCCGTGGGAGCGTACAACATCAACAACCTGGAACAGACCGTGGGCCTGTTCCGCGGCAATCTGGGCAAGGTCAAGTCGAACGACGAACCGGTCGACGCGGCCGCGGCCGCCCCGTTCATCCTCCAGATTTCGCGGGGCGCTCGAAGCTACACCGACAAGCGCTTCCTGGAGGCGATGATCCGCGCGGCCGACGAGATCTTTCCTGAGGCGATCTTCGCCGTCCACTTGGACCACGGCACCGAGGAGGCGTGCTACGACTGTATCGAGAGCGGGTTCTACAGCTCGGTGATGATCGACGCCTCGCACGAGCCCTTCGAGAAGAACGTCGAGATCACGCGCCGCGTGGTGGAGCGGGCCCATGCGAAGGGCGTGGTCGTGGAGGCCGAGTTGGGCCAGCTCGGCGGAGTGGAAGAGGACGTGGTGGGCAGCGTGCGCCTGACCGATCCGGAGGAGGCAGCCAGGTTCGTCGAACAGACCGGCTGCGATTCGCTGGCCGTGGCCATCGGCACCTCGCACGGCGCCTACAAGTTCGCCGGCAGCCAGGGGCTGCGCCTGGACCGGCTCGAAGAAATCCAGGCCATCCTTCCCTCCGGCTTCCCCCTGGTGATGCACGGCTCGAGCAGCGTGCCCGCAGAATGGGTTGAGCGGATCAACAATGCGGGCGGCCAGATGAAGTCCACCAGCGGCGTGCCCGAGGATCAATACCTGCCGGCCGCCAAGCTGGGGGTGTGTAAAGTCAATATCGATACCGACGGCCGGCTTGTCTGGTGCGCCATCTACCGCGAGACGTTCCGCGACAAGCCCGAGGACTTCGACCCGCGCACACCGGGAAAGGTCTTCATGCCGGCCTATGCCGAATACATCATGCACAAGAACCGCAAATTGGGTTCGGCCGGCCAGTTGGAAGAGGTGCGCAAGGTAGCGGGCGTGGGCGTCTGAGGCCCCACGCGGCCCATTAGGACTTGTAAAGGAATTGTTTGCCGAATTCGATGCGCAGCCCCGGGTGGCCGGGGCTGGAGCGAAGCGAAGCCCCGGGAAGTAATACTCTTACAAGTTCTTAGTGCGAATCCTCGCATATCGCGGACGGTCGCTCTGCCACAGGCTTCCCACGGCCGCGCAGCATCTCAGCAGCCTCTTGGACGGCCCGCCGCTGGGCGCCTGTCAGGAACGTGCGCGGGCGGCAGCGGCGCAGGCGCTCGATGGCCTGCTCGGCGTCGGCCGAGTGCTGCTCGGCCACCAGCAGCGCGGCAGCGACCACGGCCGCGCGCCCCCGGCCTGCCGCGCAGTGGATGTAGAGCGGTCGGGGGAGATTGCGCACCTCGTCGATCAGTTCGATCAACTCTTCGGCTGGCGGTGCGGTTCCGTCCAGCATGGGGAAGCAGCGGTATGCATATCCGCTGCGCAGGTGCTCGGGTTCGGCAAACTCGCAGGTCAGGTCCACCACTGCGGCGATTTCGGGCGGCTGCTCGCCGGTGCCCAGGCGCCGACCGATCCAGATGCGCGGCGCCACCTGCTCGTAGGGTGCATTGGGCCCGAGCAAGCGCGCGAGCCTCCAAATCACCCACGCGCCGAGCAGATAGGGCAACAGCAGGACCGACCACCAGGCCAGGCGCCCGTCGGCCCGCTTGCCGCAGACACCCGCTCCCAAGCCAAGGTAGCCGGCCGCCACCGCTCCCAGGCTCACGGCCGGCCAGACGAGCAGCCAGCCTGGGCCACGCAGCCACACGGCGCCTGCCACGCAAATCACCGACAGCCCTGCATACAAGCCGCCGTATTTCATGCTCGGTTGCACCGTCGGGGGTTGGCGGCCGAAGCCGGCCGGTTCACAGTCCTGGCAAGCCCCACGGAACCGTTCTTGGTCGGCAGGAGTCGGCCCTTGCAAGCGCGCAGCCCGGCGCGACGCATTTGCGCGCCCGATTGCTCACTGCGAGGCCTGGAGACCCTGGGCCCGGGGGGCCAGTTCGCTGGTCAGCTCGTCCTGCTGGGTCTGTGCCAAGCGGACGAGCAGCAGTCTTCGCACTGGTTTGCCGTCTTCGGCAGCAAAGAAGTAGTGTCCCAGGCTGCCCGGCCGGTTGGGCAGACTGTCCAAAAGCAACATGTCGCCCGGCGCCAGATCGACCGTAAGTTGTAGCGAATCGAACACCTCCTTGGGGCGGGAAGCCTCCAACAAGAACATGCCGTCGCGCGCCACCCAGTTCTGGCGCGGCTGACCGTGGTGTACCTCGGGCATGACCTCCAGGCGCACGCGTCCGCCGGGCTGGGGAAACGCCTTCAGGGCAAACACCGTCTGGGCCTGGTGCAAGGTCTGGCCCGTCAGTTCGCCTTCGTGCCAGACGAGCAGGGGCAGTTCCTCGTATACGTCTGAGGCGAGCACCTCGCCGCGGCGAGCCGGTCGAAGCTGCAAGTGGCGGCAAAGCACACGGGGCTCGCTGTCGGCGCTGGCCAGTTCCACCTGTTGCACCTGGGAATCCACCGGTGGCTCCTCCGACAGCTCCATCAACTCCGCGAGCACCAGCGGCACCTGTCCGGCCACCAACCCGGCCCGAAAACCGTTTTGCCCCAGGCGCCGGCGCAGCAGCGGCGAGAGCTCCTGTTCGTGGATTTCCGCCCAAAGGTCCACGTCGAAGCGCCGCTGGCCTAGTGGGCAGCGCACAAAGATGATGTCCAGGGCCACGCTCTCCGGTCCCATGCGCGCAGGCAGCAACGGCGAGTTGCCCCGCTCGATCGGGCCGTGGCAGCCGGCTACCCAACCAGCCGCCGCCAGCGCGAGAACCAGCCACGCACAGCGAACCATGGAAACTCCAAACCCATTGCTGGACTTGGGGATAGATGCCGAGACGGCCCTTCACTAAGCTGCTTGGATTCTCTAAACAGCCTGAATGTCCTGTGCTTCTCAGTCAGCCGCCGATTGCCGCCGATTGCCGCTCGACGGCGTGGCCCGCGGGTGTCAAGACAGGGTGTTGTCTTCTACCGGAGGGCAGCCCGTCGGGCACTGGTGCCGGTCTCTGATACCCCAGGAGCGACGTTCGGGCCGCACACGCCGAGTGCTTGCCCGGTCGGCGTGGGACCGCAAGACGAGGAGGCACACCGTAGTGGCGGCAAGCGCTGGTGTCAATGGGGAATTGGTTCGCCCAAGGCTCGCCCGGCGTACCCGCTCCGGAGGGCCGACAAGTCAGCGAGTGCTGCATTCCTGGAAAGAGGGCTGAGGGAGAGGTCCCGAGAGCGTGTGGCCCGGGAGTTCTTCGACGGGAAATGCGCGGTCGCCGAAGACGAATCCAAACAGTGCTACTCCGCGGGAGGGCAGGGCGGCTCCTCGGCCGCAACCCGGCCGCTCTTGCGCGCGGTGATCTGCTCGATGATCCAGCGGTCCATATCGGCCAGCATCTGGGGCGCCAATTCGTGGTCGTAAGGATACTGGCGCAGGGTGACCCACATGCCGGCCACGTGCAGCAAGCGCAGGTCTTCGCAAACGCGGCCGGTCGGATAGCTGGGGCTGCGCCGGCCCGCGGCCAGAAACACGGCCAGCCGGCGCGCTCGCGACAGATTCACCAGCGGACGCCCTCCCCGCGGAAAACGACCGCCGAACGAGGCCACGCCCGCAAACCGCTCAGCCCAGCCCAATGCCAGGCGCAGGGCCATGGTGCCGCCGGATTCGAAACCGGCCAGGAACACCCGATCCGGGGCGATGTGGAACTTGTCCGACGCGGCACGAATCGCCCCGAAGACCCGCCTCGCGGCCTCGGATACGCCGTCTTCGGTCTCAGGCCAGGCGAAGCCTGTGGCAGTCGGCTCGCCGCGGGCGCGCAGCCTCAACCCACGCGGCGCCACCGCCACGTAGTTGCGCATGCTCACCATCGGCATGACCCGCAGCAATTGCTGTTCATCGGCACCAGGGCCGTGGAGCCAGACGATCAGCGGATAGGCATACCGCGGCTCATAGTGCAGCGGTCCGAATAGAGTCAGAACCTGATCGCCGAGCGGTGAGTGAAAAGAGCCCCCTTCAAGCCGGGGCCAGAAATGGGTCTTCGAAGTGGGCGGTGTGTGCGGCTTGGGTGTGGTGTGTGTGCGATCCATGATAGAAATCGGGGGGAAACCCCGTTGTGTCTGTCGGAATCGGAAAAAAACAGAACAAACCACTCAACAAGGACACGAGCGCAAACAAGCGGGCTGCCGCGTTTTGAAGGCTTCCTGATGATTGCGGGCCGACCGCGGCACTGCGCCCAATTGCCGGATTGACCTCCGGCTGCGATCCGGCGGGAGGTCACCTTGGTGAGTGAAGCCGCGTAAAAACGCGCCGCCAATCACGCTCCCAGCCGCACAAACGCGAACTGTAACCGATTGCGGTTCGGCTTGTCAACCGGCGTCGTATTTCCGTTTTCCTGCACTCCCTCTCTGAGTTTCTCCAGGGGAGAGCGACCTCGGCCTGCGAACTGCCGAGCGCACCGGCGGGGTCTGCGGTGGGCTGCTGCTGGC